>JAJXUF010000009.1 GCA_021783175.1 Pseudomonadota bacterium | reverse complement strand
GTGTCACCCTAACCATCATAGAACCACCAAGAGAACCCAAACCACCACAACCACCGCCCTCGACAGCAACATCGAGCGCAGACGGGAGAGCAGAAGCGGAAGGCACCGAAAGTGGTAGTGAATTGATTTTCCCGAAAACACTTTCCGATCGGGAAGTCCAGCTCGCCTGGGAAAAGCTCGCCGCACTGTCATCAACCCTCGCGCAAGACGTTCTGGATGAACTCGCCGGCCGGCTTGCGACCCACACCATCCGCGGATCATCCCTGAGCTACCTGCGGGCGCTCATCACCCGGGCGCAGGCGGGGCGCTTCACGCCGGAGGCCGGAGTCCGGGTGGCGCAGGCGCGGGAACGTCAACAAGCACCGGGGGCGCTGAAGCAACGCGACTCCCCGGTCAGGGCGCCGCCCTGTCCGGCCGATCCTGGCGAGCATCTGGCGCGCATACGCCAGGTGCTCATCGCCAAAACCGAAGTAAACCGGTAGTCCTGGGCGGCGAAACTGTGAGTAAATGCAAGAGAGATTCTCGTGACGGAGTCGGAATCCAGAACGGAAAAGGAGATTTACGCCATCCATTTCCCGCGCGACGTTTCGCTAGCGTCTGCTGAGACCTACCAGTGGACGGGATACGGAACGTCAGGCATCCCGATTACGCCGGCGCCAGGCCGTCGGCGGACGAAGCGGCCCCCGAACCCGATCGACCGTCGATCAAGACGCCGGGGCGAAGCCCGAACGCCCGCGCGATTCTGGCGAGTTGGACGACGCTCACGTGGATTTCTCCACGTTCCACGTGACCGATGTAGTTGCGGTGTAGCCCGGCCAGCTCCGCCAAGACCTCCTGGCTCCAGCCGCGCTCGGCGCGCAGCACCCGCACGCGCCGACCAAGCTCGCGGGTCAGCGCTGTCGCATCGAGGGGTTGCTGTTCACTCGTTCTCATCCTGTCTCTTTCCCTACGCAGGATAGTGTTGTTGAATGATCCGGATCCGCGTAGAGACTAAGGAATCCTTAGTATCCTGTCAAGCCGAATCCGACGATCATCCTGCCTGGATTCAGGAACTCTTAGTCAAGGAATGGAACCCTGGCTAACCAGGGACACACCAGTATTGATACCGACACCTGGAATTGCGGGAATGACCGGCAAGACATCACCAATCGCAAAACGCCTGAAGGAGGCCCGTATCCGGGCGGGGCTTTCGCAAAAACAGCTGGGCATCAAAGCCGGCATCGACGCGTTTTCGGCGAGCCCGCGAATCAACCAGTACGAGACGGGAAAACACAGGCCGGATTTTGCTACTGCACGGCGTCTGGCGGATGTGCTGGGGGTGCCGACCCCGTTCCTGTATGCCGAAAACGATGCGATGGCCGAAATGCTTTTGCTGACCGGCGCACTGTCGCAACGAGACCTGGGAAAGCTGCTCAAGGAGCTTCGAAGTAGCGTGGCTGGGAAGCTGCGGTAGATTCGAAAGACCGCTCCACTCTGAGACTTGCCGAATGTCCAAGGAGTGCAGCTCGGCCAGAGCGGACCCTTGAGGTGCGAGTCTCGATCGGCCGTTACTGACCAACACCAGCCGGTCGACCTATCCAAAGAGCAGACATCAGAAACTGATGGCACGGACCTTCGATCTGATCCAAAAGCAGATGTTCAGATGCGAGCCCACCGGCCTACGCCTCGAGGCCACAAGAACAACACTATCCGCTCCGTTGACCCCGTATTCCATTCGTCAACGCGGCCTGCGGTACGCTGTGCTCGCCCCGCGCTTGCGCGATGCAGAACTTAATCTGGCCGCTGATTGTGACGCTGCCTTTGTCTGCGTTGTTGCGGCCAAATCCATGATGGCGCGCCGGCAGCCCGAGAGAATATTGTCCTTCAGTGTCGAGTCAGTCACCGCGGTGCTCACGGCCACGCCACCCACCATGAGCACGGCAATGGCGAGCGCGCGCTCTTCGGTCTTCGGTCCGCTTGCATGTGAGCCGATCGCGCCGATCAGTGAAAGGAACGCGGTGGTATAGGTGCTGCGCACCCGGTGTTCGCGCACCCCCACGTCGGTAGAGAAAAACGCCAGCGGGCACGGGGCCATTTTCCCGTCCACGTGCCCTCGGCTCAGGTAACTGTCCACTATGCTCTCTAATGTCCTGAGACCCTTCGGGCCGCCAGCCAAGGCAGCAATCGCGCTGGTGCGAATGCCATGATCGATGGCTTCGGCGTAGAGATGCTCCTTGGAAGTGAAGTGGGCATAGAACGCACCACGCGTGAGACCAGCATGGGCCATCACCTCGTCGATGGTGACTTGCGCAAACCCGCGCTCCGAAAACAGGCGCAGGGCGCCGGCCAGCACACGCTCGCGCGTCCGGCTCTTGTGCTCACGGGAATAGGGCATGGGATCCCCTCAATATATGTTGTTGAACATATATTATTTTACCGTATTGTGCGGCACTGCACCTAAACCCAATGGAGACGTTGCAATGCATCAGAACGGAAAGAACTACGCGATCGCGCAGCTGGGCGGGCTCAACGACTGGGTTAAACACAGCTTCATCCACTCCGCGTTTTTGCGGCCTGTGCCGGGCAAGGCATTTGTAAAGAAAGATCTTGGCCTGAGCAGCATGGAAGTGAGCGTCAACAATGTGCCTGCGGGCGCCGCCATTCCTTTCTATCACCGGCATAACGCCAACGAGGAGTTGTATCTTTTCCTTTCCGGCCACGGCGAAATGCAGGTGGATGGCGAAGTGATTGCCGTGACCGAGGGCAGCGCCGTGCGTGTGGCGCCCAACGGCAGGCGCGCCTGGCGCAATACCGGCAAGGACGCACTGGTGTTTCTAGTGATTCAGGCTCGCGCCGGGTCGCTCGTACAAAGCGACATCAGCGACGGCGAGATCGTGCCTGGCGAGGTCGTCTGGACCTAGGCAGCTACGCCCTTAACGCAAAGTGCATTGCACGCCATGATCGCTAACCGGTGTGATGAACGTTTTATCACGCCGGGTAGCGCCGGTGGTTCGTATACCACGGACCAGACCAACCTTAAGGTCGGGAATGACCGATTTTGGGAAAACCGGACAGCGGATCTGAGTGACCGTTGGAGGCCGAAAGTGTGAGTTCGTCGCAAAGCGCAGTCCAAAGCGCTGCCCTACCCATCCGGGCGCGCTGCTGCGCGAGGATATTCTGCCGGCGCTGAAGCTGAGCAAGACCGCGGTTGCGGAGGCGCTCGGCATGCGGGAACTGATTAGACAGGCATATCTGTTCTCCGCAGGCATTCTCACGCGTCCGCTCGTTGAACGAACTGGGACGATCTACTACCTATGTAACAACCCGACAAGCATTGATGACTGGCATGCAGGTTGGCCTCGAAAGTCTCAGCCGAAGTTCGGGATTCTCTTGGATCTCGTGATGCCTTCGGAGTCGGATGAGGAGCGCAAGGCGATCGAGGAGTTGCTCCATAAATTGGTGCACAGCGATCCTATAGGGGGAAGCCTAAATGCGACAACGAGGTCTGACGGATCGAGAGGGTCTGCGGTCGGTAATGAGCTAAACGAGCCCGACAAGGCTGATGCAATTAGTGCGTTTGCTACGAAGTGTCTCGACGGGTTAACGAAATGCTCGATCAATGTTCTTGGACTGCCGGGCGAGCAAACGCATTGAGCAGGCCCGTGACGTACGTCCGGGGAAACCAGTTGTTCGAGCCGACACGACAGTCTCCTGCCTAGCATTCGACGGCCGTGGGCGTCCGCTTTTCAGCTTGGGATTTATGCCAATGAACCACCGTTGTGGGTCGCTATGCAAAGCTCTATATAGCGGCCCATCTCGGACACTCGCAAGCGCGGTCCAATTTGTCGCATTCCGGCCATTCGCGATGAGGGCATGACCCGTGCCGCCCATCTCCCCGGTTCGTATATCATGGTCAATGATATGCGGACCGGACAACAGGAAATGTCTGCTTGAATATACAGTCGCGAACGAATTACAGCCGGCGACGTGGTGGAGGATATACTGACAGAATCGTCGGCATAACATCTGTTAGACCTAAAACAATGCCCCCGGATAGGAAAATGATAAAAGACCTCCACACGTTACCCGCTAATTTACCGGTTCCAGTCGATGACGGTGCATGCGACCATTTACTGGGAAGCACCTTACCTTCGGTTTCACTGACTAGCACCGCAGGGAAGGCCGTTGATCTCAGCGCATATGCGGGCACACTTGTTATTTATTTCTACCCCATGCTGGGTCGTCCCGATAGCCCGCCCCTCATCGGCTGGAATGACATACCCGGTGCCAGAGGATGCACACCGCAAACATGCGCCTTTCGCGATTTACACGCCGAGTTGAAGCAGCTTGGTGTCGAGGTGTTTGGTGTGAGCGCGCAACATTTGGAAGACCAACAAGAAGCCCATGCCAGGCTACACCTCCCCTTTGCGTTGCTCAATGATGGACAACTTGCTTTAGCTAAAGCGCTGAAGCTGCCAACATTTGAGTATCGGGGCACACGTCTGATAAAGCGGTTAACGATCATTGCAACGGGTGGTCTTATTCGGAAGGTTTTCTATCCCGTATTTCCGCCCAATAATAATGCGGGTGAGGTCATCGCATGGCTTACGGCACAACAGGCCTAACTCTGCATTCGAAAGGGACGCCGCGAAAACGCGGTGTCATCCCTCAATTTGAACGTTGGGCTCAAAACGCACATGCCTGAAGTCATCGGAATCGATCACATCTACGTTACAACCTCAAATCTGGAGAGGTCGGAGAAATTCTATGATGTGGTCATGAAGGTTCTTGGCTTCCGAAAGAATCAGTTTCAAATTGATGGCGAGAAACATATTCAATACTACAACCGACACTTCGGGTATGTGCTGCGGCCCGCTCGGTCCAAAGACCCACATAACCCCTATGCTCCCGGGCTCCATCATTTCTGCTTGAGAGTTGAGGGCGAAAAAGAAGTGAAAGAAGCGGCGCGAAGACTGAAAGAACAAAACATTTCAGTGAGCGAACCCAAGCGGTATCCTGAGTATGCACCGGACTATTTCGCAGTGTTCTTCTCAGACCCCGATGGGGTGCGGCTGGAAATTACAAACTATCGCCAGGAGCGCCGGCAGCGGCATGACAACTGGGAAAAAATTGAGCCCTAACAAGCACGTCGAGTCGGGCTTGCCACCTCGGCGCTCCGCGCCGCCTCCGCTCGCCGCTCACGCGCAGCGTTGGGCATCACAAAACGCGGAGCACCATGATTGACAAGTCCTTTGCAGAATACTTCGCGGCTGAATGGATCGCAGCCTGGAACAGTCGCAACCTCGACCGTGTTCTGGCGCACTACACCGATGATTTTGAGTTTTCCTCGCCGTTCATCGTCAAGGTCGTGGGAGAGCCGTCTAACATCCTGTGCGGCAAACAAGCCGTTGGTGCTTATTGGGCAACTGCGCTGGAGCCGATGTGCCTGGCGAGGCGTTGGAGACGGGTACACACCACGTGTTGGTGCCGCCCAACTACAGTTATGCCGCATTGTTTAGGGTCCAGCGAATTCTTTCAATTATCTCTTCTGCATCCTGCGATAGAAGCAGACCCTTGTACTTGGCTCGCGCCCAGTCGAGTAGCACTGGGCCATGAATGAGTTCGCGTTGTTCCGGTTTTTCCATGAGGTACGTCTCTGTAATTTCCTTTGTTCTTGGAAAGACATGAAAATGCAATTGGTTATGTTGTTCGCCAAACTGCGCGCAATATATCCTTAAAGGATTGATGACTTCTTTTACGGCAGACACAACATGAACAAGGGTAGGCCCTAAAAGGGCTGCCGCCTCCTTACCGAGGCCGCCCAGATCTGACGTTTCGTGCACGGAACTAACAATGAGGTAACCGGGTAGCGCACAATCTCTGCATTGCTCGGCTACAAAGTGGGAGTTTTTGAAAAGCGTATAGCTCACGGCTTCCATACCTTCATCCTTGCGGCATAACGCCCCGCTTCAGCGGTGACCCTGCCGTAAGGGCGAAGCCTCAGAGGCAGGGACGTCGGCTGGAAGCGATGGTTGGGCGGCTAACGATCTTACTTCCCCACGGGGGACAACGTATGGGCATCGCGAGCCAAGAGCCAGCGGCCGTCGGCTTGTTGCGGTACACCGTAATACGGTGCCCGGCAAGCTGCGTCGCTTCCCCGCTGGTGCGCCGGATCACGGACAACGTATCCCGGCTCCGCGTGTAGGCCACTTCGCCGCCGACCACGACCTCCTCCAACTCGCTGATGCAACGAATCTGAACCTGTTGGTGGGCGGCCGCGAAGTTGGTGGAGAACCCATGCCTGTCGAACGGCGCTTGCCCCGGATTGAAAAACACGACATCGTCCGCCAGCAAGGTGAGCAAGCAGACAAGATCGCCGGCGTTGACGGGCGCGATCCAGGTGGAATGCACCTCGCGGATTTCTTGCTCATCAGGTCCCATCTGCAACCAACCTTCGTCGCTAACGCCATGATTAAGCGGCAGTCAGAGTGCCAGAGTTCGCCTCTTCGTAAAGCAGTATGCAATCGGTCGCCAAGCCGCCCATGGCCGACGGAAATAAGTCGGGCGACGAAGGCGCGCCGCTTTTTCTGTCCGAGTTATAGGGCATGTTAGATCGAGTAACCTTACTGAAGGTGGTAGAAATCGCTTAGCGTACGCACAAACGCTGGGTAGTTGTGCTTCCATGCGATATGACCTGCATGCTGAATTTCGACGAAAGTGGCTTTCAGAAATCGCCTCTTAACATCGTTTTTGCTTTCACCGTAAATGTCATTCTCGCCGTATGTAACCATTATGGGGAATCGGTAATCGATTGAATCCTTGAGTTGCGGGTATGCCACAATGTGACGGCGAGTCTTGTTAATTGGTAGGGCCTGCAGGTTTTCGACCATTGCATCCGTTGCCGCGAACGATGGGTCATATTCCTTGTTGTAATTTTCCAGCACCTGCTTGAACAAGGATTGATAGGCTTTGTCTGAGCCAAGTAGACCAAGCAATGATTTCACGCCCATCATTAACCAACCCCACAAACCAGAGTGTTCCCTGTTAAACGACATGACTTCGTTTTCTGTTTGCCTCCAGATCTCTCCCGTTCCGGAACTGGGGCTACTCAGAAACATGCTCAAGATTCGTTGTGGGTTCTTCTCGGTGTAGATTTGCGCATACAAGCCGCCCCATGAATGGCCAAACAGGTGGAACTTGTTCAGTCCGAAATATCGCGCAATGGTCTCTATGTCTTGCATGTATTCGTTGATAGAGTAAGTGGCTTCAGCAGCCGCGGGCGAACGACCCGTTCCCCGCTGATCAAAAGCGATAACCTGATATTGACGTGACAGTGGCTCCGCGATCGGAGAGAAGTCCATTGGGACTCCAGGCCCGCCGTGCAACAGAATTACAGTTTCTGCGTTCTGTTTCGGATATACGACTGTAAAGAGCTTGGCGGACGTTCTGTCAATTAACATGGTTCTTGTTTCTGCCCCATACGATCTCGATGATGCAAGCACATTGATCGACGCAATGGTCGTTTGAATTGACATAATTGCCTCCATTGCTGGCCTGTCCTTGATCGACCTAACGCTGAGCTAAATGGCGCAAATGGAGCACAGCGAAATTTGCGTCCATTTTGAGCGCTGTGTGATGTGTTTCTAATTAAACCGGAATTGCGTTTGATGATATGTCATAGGAATCAAATACCCTTTCCATTAAACCATATTTCCTAGCTTGCGCTCTCCAAGGCTCGATATGAGGCGCTTTTAGGTGTTTATCGAGGCTTTCTCTATCCGGCCAAAGTTCTGAAAAACGAATTAGACCTTTGTCGAAAGGGTCTTCTGCGACTTCATATAAAACACACCCATCGTTTTCTTGCGTGGCTTTCACGAAGGTTCTCAGGTGAGGCAGCAATTCTGCAATATTCTCAGGAGGAAACCTCAATATTCCAAATACAGCGATTTTCGCTTCCATTCTTCCCCCTTTATTTCGAGTTCACATAACTATTAAGCTGTGCCGCACCGGCCACGAAAGTGGCCGGAAACATGACACGTTGTTTCCGGCGTCGGCACCAGCGAATAGTTCAGCGGCGCCACGCCAGTGAAGTCCAGTAAGACGCAGAAAATCGGGGAGCAATGTGTTGACTCATGGAAGCGAAGCTTACGTTCGCTGTCGCCGTCAACTCGTTGACGCGCCGCGCAACGAAGCTTCGCTTGATACCATGACTTTAATTTTTGGTCCACGTTTTCTATCGCGTTATGAAATCAGTTTGTCGAGCGCCTGCTGAACTACAGTTCGGTGGCAAACATGCCATATAATCCGGGGCCAGCGCCATATAAACCGGCGGAGTTTCCCTAACCATCTGATTCGCAAGGAGGCGATGATGGACAACAAGGCATCTTCTCCCACCCTGGAGCACTGAGGCCGCCTGCGCTCCTCCAGCTCATCCGCGACAAGCTTCCGCTTAGGGGTCCCGGCGATCCTGGGCATCGAGATCGTCGTCAACACAGATCGCGTGCGCGACGTCCCCTTCGTTCTCGCAGAACTGCACGTCGAACCCCATCGGTCGCACGCACAGTGCGCACGGCTGCGCGGCCACGGTGCGCTGCCACTGACAGCTTCGATGGCGGCAGGGCGCAAGGCAGGGGCCATAGCCCTGCCCTGGGGAGGGGATGTAAGTCGCTGAAGCTTCATCGAAGCCCTCAGCGGTGTCTGTGTGACTATCCTGTCGATTCATGGCCGAATTCCTCCGGCGGTGAGTCCGTCATGACTTGGTTCGTTGCTGCTCGGGGCGAAGAAGCTCGCCGCGCAAAACGCGGCAATCTTTCGGGGCGCGGACGGCCAGGCGCGCACGACCAGAGCGTGCCTCAAGAACCGTAATTTCAATGTCATCCCCCGCCAAAAACGACTCGCCATCGCGCCGCGTGAGAACGAGACCGCCGAGTTCCTTGTCCTGGCGAACTTCCATGTTGATCTCCTTAGGTAAGAAAAACAGGGCTGGCGAAAGTCCGTCAGCCCGCAAGAGCCCGGCCTCGGGGTGTCATGGAAGAGGAGGACCGGGCCATGGGTGGTACTCTGTCGTTACGATTTCGGGGCGCATGAGACACCGCGCAACATGTCGGTGCCGGAACAGTAATACGCCTTGCCGTGACAGGAAGCGGTCCATGCAGCGGAGTTCATCCCGCGATGGACATCCGAAATCGCGACCGTGTCCGCCGCGCAGCCGACGCGCCCGGAGGACACCTGCTGTAGTTGCCCCATCGTCGAGGCACATCCCGTACCGAAAATCCCGATGACGCCTAACAGCGGCCACAGTCCCTTATGGATCGACATTCTTGATTTCTCCTTTTTTGGTGAAAGGTCAGTTTGAAAAGGTGACGCTGACACTCGAAGAGGCCGTATTGCCGAGGTTGTCAGTCGTTTGGAGCGTCAGTGTGTGCGCCCCATTCGGGAATATCGTCGTGTTCACAAACCAGTTGGGGTTATACCTGTCAGAGAACCCCTCATAAACCACACCATCGACCAATAAAACGGTCTCGCCTGGCAGTGTCGCATCCGCCGGCACGCCAACAATGTCTTGGACAATGCCCGTGACTCCAGCGGAACCACTTAACGTAGCCCCGGCCAGTGGAGCGCGCAGGATAACGACGGGATCATTCTCATCAAGCGGCGTGATGGGAGAACTGTCGAATAATACAGAGCTCCCGTTATAGGCCACGAGGGGCGTCAGAAATGGGACGATGAGATGCGTGCCGCTGACCGTATCGCCAGCACCCGACTCAAAGTAGCCGCGCAGCTGAGTGACCGCGTATTTCGCTAATCCGTGACGGTACACAGCGGTCGTGAGTGGTACACCAGCGATCGAAAGCGAGGTTGAAGCACCGCTCGAATCACGCCCCATGCCATTGAGTACGCCATCTTCGGCAAGATCGCTACGCATGTCGTCTGCGAAATTGAGTGTCGTCATCGGCGCGCTGCCGAATGGTGTGGCAGAACGCGCGCCGGACGCGTCGTACGCCACGTTGTAGAGCCAGCTTGGGATCGCAGCGATGAGGCCACCGTAGATCGCGGCGGCGCTCTCTGTTTCCACCGGCTGCGGCATCGCAGGCAAGGTGGTCACGGGATCAAAGCCCAGCAGCTGGTTGAAGGCGGTCTCGGCATCAGCCAGGGCGGTCGAGACGGCCACGCCGTGGCGGATCTCATACTGAACAAGACCCAGCTCGGCATGCGTGTAGGGTGTCACCGCGACGGTGGAAATACCGCCTATGGCGACGGCGTCAAGCGCTGGCAATGGAGCAAAGCCACATACTGATGCGACGGCCATTCCTCCCGGCATGCCCCCTCCCGCCCAGAAATACGCATTTTCGTCATAGCACTCATCCGTTGTTTCAACCAGGATCGCAGCAGGTGCGTTGGACGTCGTGTAGTTGAGTGAGAAGTGGCCGCTGCCGTCCGCGGCAATAGACCCACTCGCGAGTAACGCACCCTTAGAGCCAGAGGAGAAGTCATAAACGGCCACGTTGCCGCTGGTGGCCGTTGACCCCACCACCACCGTGCCGCTCACGGTGGTGGTCGTCGGGGTTGGCGGCGGCGTGGTGCTGCTCCCACATCCTGTGAGGGCCAGTGCCACCAAAACCATGCCGAGCCCACGCACCATGGTCAGTTAACGGTGCAGGTGAACTGGCACCCGACAAAGGGTGTTCTCGCGCAGGAGGTCGTAGTGACGTTGAGCGTATGCGAATACGTGATGCTGTTCCCCGCGGCATCACGCACGGTCAGTGCGATCGGGGTAGATACGGTAGCGTTGCTCCCGACGTCCACGGGCGACAGCATCAGGCTAAACGCATTATTCACCAAACCCGCGGCAGTGGACTCGCCGGTCGGAACGATGGGATCCGCCGTCCACGAGGCCGTGACACTGCCCGCGGGACCGCTGCCGCTGTCGGACACCACCCCCGTCAACGCACACTGTCCGTAGGTCGCGATAGGCGCGGGTCCGGTGGTCGTCCCGATGAAACTCGCGCTGCCCAACGTCAACGACGGCGGCGTATTGTCCACCCGGAAGCTTACCGTCGCGCTGCCTGTCAGGCCGGCGACGTTAGTGGCCGAGACAACAACGGTGTGCGGCCCATCGGCAAGCGTTGTCGTGTCGAGAGGCCAGGATGGCGAGCTAAGAGTAGTGGTCATGGTCTGGGGCGCTCCACCATCGACGCTGAGGCTATCTGAGGTGAGGCCACTATAGTCCTGCACGGCCGCCGAAACGGTCTGAGTGGCGCGCAGCCACCCCGCTGACGCGGAAGGCGATATGATCGTAATCGACGGGATCGTGATGGCTAGCGGCGCAACGCCATCAAACATCTTATCGGTGTTCGCCGCGTAGGCTTCGGCCCAAGTGAGAAAACTGGGACTATTGCCTGGTGTTAACCCTGTCTTGTTGCTGGTGGAATCTGCCGGATTCGAGCCCGCCGCGAACTCAAGCACGGACACACCAATACCTTGTCGGTAGACCGTGGGACTCAACGCCGTCGTGCCGAACGACAGCCCAATCTTCACGCCGTTCGGGTCGAGGCCTTCACCGTCGAGCAATCCGTCGGCTGCCACGTCATCGTGCATGAGCTGGTCGAATTTGATCGACGTATAAGGTTGCTGGAGAGGGGTCGGGACGCCACTCGGGGTATGGTCCAAAACCCACTGCGAAATCCCCGCCGCGAGAAATCCGTACTCGAGTCCTGGCGTCGGGTTGGCACTGGCGTTATTGATATCCGTAACCTCAAGGGGAGTGGTGTGAATAATATCCAAGCCGGCGAGTTGCGAAACGCGTTGGTTGGCGTCGTCGACGGCGCTGGCAACCGGGACACCTGTCTTGATCTCATATTCGGCGAGTCCGGCGGCAAGGTGCGTAAAAGCAGTCAGCGACACTGTCACAGCCGCACCGGTGGTGTAGTTGATGAGGGCCGTAAGGTGGTCAGTGGGGTCGAGCGTTACTGTATTGGTGGTCCCCGCCGGCGCTGATTCCTCCGTGTAGTATCCGCCGGTAATCTCCAGCAGAATGGGCCGCGATTCCACTTGCAGCGACAGTGAATAGGCGCCGGTGGCGCTGTCGGTCGTGGCTTGTCCCAGGACTGCACCCTGTGTCCCACTCGAAAAATCATACGCCGTGACCGTCCCGTTCAGAATCAACCCATCCAGCACGGTGCCGCTCGCCGATCCGCTCGGCACGGCGGAGGGCAGCGAGTTACCGCTGCTGCACGCGCTTAAGATGACGATCAGTCCCGCGACCATCAGGAATCGGTGAATACGCATCCCTTCTTCTCCTCGACGTTATGTTTTAGTAAACGAAGTACAACCCCAGCCGCAGCACGTTCGCACCACTATTGAGCGGCTGTTCAAATTGCAGATGGGCACCCATCGACCAGTCGCGGTTGATGCGCCACTCCGTGCTTGTGTTCAGCACGACCGACAGGCTATTCACGTCGCGATCCGGGTACTGCGTCGCAAGGTGCCCGAGAGGAGTGACGGTGTAGCGCGTCGTGTACTTTTCCAGCGCGTAACCCAGTCCGATACCGCCCCACGGTTTCCAGGCGCGAGAGAGACGAAAGAGGATCTGATAGGAAATATCGCCGCCGACCCGGGTGACGTTTTCCCCGATCTCGGCGGGCGAGGCGGACACCGAGAACTTGTCGTACTGGGCGTGGACGAGGACTCGCGCGTCCCGGCCCGCCGTGGCAATCAGGAGGCCGGAGAGTGGCGTGAAGGCGCTGCCGTTCGCGGTGGGTCCATCCGGATCATGGAGATAGAAACCGGAGACGTTCGGCGAGATACCGAAGCGCATGGCGTCATCGGCACTCGCCACGGCACTGACACTGCAAGCGGTGAGCAGGAGAATGAAAGAGAATATCGAGCGGAGCATGATCTCGTCCTTGAGCGTTGTTTTTTGGAGACCCCTATCCTTGGGGCAACCGCCTATCAGAAGTCGGCATCAACCCGGATCTCGAGACTCTGCGGTGAGACGTAGATCACCGAGGTCGTCGCATTATAATTGACCGCCGGATCCGTGTCATTCAGCATGGTCTGGGTCGCGGTCGCCCCGGCGCTCGCGATGGGACTCGACGAAACGAGACTGTCGGCAACCCCCCCGACGGCCGCCGCGAGACCCTTCTCGGCGCCGTGCCGGAGCAGGTTGTGTTGATTCACCGTGATGATGCCGGGCAGTCCCGATATCCGTTGCAGGTCGTACACGATCCCCTTCACCGCAAACTCGTTGCCGTCCGGCGTGATCCCCTTTTCGACGAAAAGCTCCATGCGCTTCGTTGCGTCGTTCAATGCCTGGCGCGCAAAGAACGTCGTGCCGGCGGGCAGCACGCGCCGGTCGCCGATCACATCATTGGTGAGGGTGATTTCGACCAACCCGGGTTCCGCGCTCGAGACATTGCGCGTGAGCTGCCCGCGCATCCACGTACCCAGGTGGATGCCGTAGACATTCTGCACCGTGACCGCGTCGGACAGGATCGCCCCGCGAGGCGCATAGACGCCGGCGCTCGGCCCGTGCGAGGCCACACCGGCGCGCCCTCGCGTGCCTGCCGGGGCAGCGACGCCGGGCGCATCGTGCTTGGGGCTCCCGGTGGTGGAAAGCGGGCGCGCGTCGCGTCGAGCGGCAGGCAATGCCGTCTCCGGTGTGGCCGTATCGAGCTCCCCGGCACGCACGGCGCTCTCATGTTCTTGTTGGGTCGCGAGATCGCGCAACTCGTCAGGCGTAATGCCGTCCGCGTGCGCCGCGATGATAACAATCGCGAGGACCAGGAACGGCGCGCGCCTTACCATTTCGCAGTCACCGTGCCGCGATCAGTCAGGAGTTCGAGTTGCAGCACGTTCTTGGGATCGAGGTCGGCGGTGAGTGTGGTGAGCGTACCCTTCACCTGATCTTCCGGATCGACCCGTGGGGGCACGTCCTTGCCGGCGTCGATCGGACGAATCTGCGAGGTGCCGTGATCGACCGTGAAGAGCTTGGCGTCGAGGATGTCGACGTGCTGGGTGTTGCTGTCCGTCGACACGTCAAATACGAACGTCGTGTAGGGTCCGTAGGTCAGCGCCTCGTCGACGAAGAGCGATAGCCTGTCGCCGTTGGGCAGCTTCATATCCTGCTCCTGTTTGATGCGGATGTGATCCGGGCGAGAGATCGCCAAGTGCCCGATGCGGGCCAGCGCCTTCTCATCGGCCAGATGGTCGAGGCCTGCGAGTTTCTGCCGATACGCCGCCTCGAGCGCCTGGGTGCGCTGCGCGATCGCGCGCTGGATCAGATCCTCGCGATCCTTGGGCCCAAGCGCGAAGACCACGTCCGTATAAGGGGCCGCGCCCTGCGGCACGGCGTGCAGCTCGATGGTGACTTCATAGCCGGCAGCGGTGATGAAGGCGTCTCCAATATACTGCGCGCCGCGCGGTGCGTCCTGCGGCACGCGCGGGCTGATGACGAAGAAGTTGCGCCCGGCCTCGCGCACGAACGTGAACACCGGGTTCGTGATGTTGAGCGTGAACGGCACGTAGTCATCGCGCTCATCCAGGATGAACGGGAAGGTGAACCGGATACCCTGGTCGTAGGGAATGGTGAGGCTTAGGAGCGTGTGCCGGCGCAAGGTGATGCGGTCGATGCGCGGCGCCGCCTGGACGGCGCCCGCCAGCAGGAATAGGGCGCAAGCAATCACTATCGAGCGCATCAGTGGTCCCTCCGGGCCAGGATTTCAAGCCCTGCGGTGTTGAAGCTGTTACGCGCCACGGCGCGCGTGTCGAGGGTCATGTCGAACGGCTTTTGCACCTGGCCGCCGGGTCCTTCGACGAATAGTGTCCCGCGCAGGCGCACCTGCGCATCGAGCCCGTGGCGACTCAGGATGCGCGGGGCGGCGTCGCCGTCGGCCCACTCGATCCAGGAGTGCGTGTGCGATGCCGCGACGCGCGCAAGGTAGGTGTCGTGGTGCAGCGCCTCTTCCGTTGCCTTCAACAGGGGCGGCGCCATCATGTTCATGGCGGTGGCATAGTCGTTGAAGATCGTGGCGCTGTTGAGCGACAGATAATCGTCCGCGAAGCGCATGCTGGCGGCGAGAATATCCTGGTCGGTGCGTGTCGTCGGACTCAGATACTCCAGCGTTCCGAGTACCCGTCCGCTCGCATCCACGGCGACGATCGGGCGCGGCGCGATCGTGCCCACCAGGACCGTCACAAAATGCAGCGTGAGCGTCACGCCAAACAGTATCCAGCCGAGCAGGGCATAAGTCTGGAGCCGGCGCACAAGCCAGCCGGCCGGGCCATGCTTCGCCAGCAGTTCGTTCGCAGTGATTTTGAGAGGTTCATCGGCGCTGTCGGTCACGGCGTCTCCTTCCGGGTGCGGCGCAGTGGGTTGGCAATGGGCCCCGGGTGCGCTGGTCGGGCCTGGTGCGAGCCGGCGGCCGACGCATCGGGGCCCGAAGGATTATTCGACGCGCCGCTTACGGCGCTGCCCGACCGGGGTGTCGAGCCCGTCTGCATCGCGGCAGTACCCGAAAGCAACGCCGAGCGAGCCCGCGGGACTGCGCCCGCGGGAGCGGTCGGTGTGATGCCCTGGATGCGAGTGCGCAGTGCGTTGCCGCCCTCCTTCGTGGCGGTGGCGGTGGCGACCCCGGCGGCGATCGCGGCACTCACGAACGGTGCCACGGCCGCGGCGGCCGTGGGCGAATTGGCCACGAGCGCGTTGGCGACGAACGGGGCGGCCACGAGGACCGCCGTGAACACGAGGTGCAGGATCGCGAAGAGGAGCTGCAGGTCACCGAGCTGGAAGACGGCGTTGGCCTGGGGAGTCTGCATCTGCGTCGCGGCATGGAGAAAAAGACCGGTGAACATCGCCGTGAGCAATCCCTGCACGATCGGCCAGGAGATGACGAGCCCGGTGAGGTAGGCCCAGCCGCGCAGGATGCGCAACCGCTCGGAGATCGAGATCGGAATCGCGACGAGTCCCCAGCAAAGCGCCAGGCCGAACAGGATGGCGTGCGCGATCGCCAGAAACACCGAAACGAAGCTTACGACCGCGAGGCTGATGTAGTAGAGAAAGCCCGTGACGAGCACGTAGAGCGAGCCGCCCAGCACGGCCGTCATCGCGCTCCCCAAATCGAGGTTCTTGCTGTTCGCGGCTTTGAGATCGCTGAAGGTCTTCATCACGAGGTCGATCGACCCCTTGCCGTCGAACCAGGCATAGATCGGATTGGCGAGATCGATGAGGTAGTTCCCTATCGCGAAATAACTCCCGAGCACGACGGTCCAGAGCACGATGTCCTTGAGTGCGTGCCCCCACTTGCCGCCGCTCACGATGGCGTCGACCTGGGTTTCCATGACGCGGATGTAGATCGCGACGATGAGCAGCACCGGCGTCACGGAAGCGGCGATCATGGTCGCGAGGTCGTGCTCGACCTTGAAGATCGGCGAGAAATCGAACAGCAGCTTGAGAAATCCCGACAGGCTGTCCATCGCTCAGTGCCCCGACGCCCGCGCGCCGCCACCGATGGCGTCGTAGAGCGAGGTATCGTTGAAGTGGTCGATGGCCCCCTGCTGCGCGCTCGCCCGCGCGAAGTCCTGTTCGGTGCGCCGTCGCTCCTCGCTCGCGGCCAGTGCCGCAAGCGCCGAGGTCGAGGCCGCGGTGATCTGCGCGCTTTGCGCCGGTTGCGGTGTCGCCGAGGCCTTCTGGTTGTCGCCCGCCGAGGCCTGCTGCACCACAGCGAGCCTGTCGAGCTGATCGAGCTGCTGCAGCTGGTAGCGGATATAACCCGCGTCGTGCGTCACGCCGTTTTGGCTGTTCGCGATCTCCGCGCGCAGCGTGGCGATCGGGGTGGTCGTGCCGTGCAGGCTCATCCCCGGCTGCAGGTTCTGCCAGAGCTCACTCAAGTTCAGCGTGCGCAGGTTCTGGTAGGCCTGGTTGGCCTCGTTCATCGACCTTTCGATGCTGGCGAGGCTGTCGAGCTGCCTGACCGACGCGTCGTAGAGCTGTTTGCCCTGTTCGATCGTTTTCCCGAACTGGCCGTACTCGGTCGGGTTGTACACGACGTCGCCGATGCCCCAGAAGGCATGAGCCGGCTCCAAAACGAACAGCAATGCCGCGGCGGGCAGCCACAAGATGGGCTTCATTGAGTTTGCTCCTGGTGATGACGGAACGCGCGCAGGCGTTCCAGGGGATCGGTGATGCGTGCCCCGATGTCGTCCTTCAAGTCGAGATCCCGCGGACTCGTGGCGGCGAGGTCGAGGACGATCTTGGGGAAAGTGCCGTGCAGGTTGTAATAGTCCTGGCCGACACTCTTGATCGCCGGCCGGTATGGTAGCGCGAGCGGGTAGGGGAAGGACTTCCAGATCGAAAGCGGTCCGGCCGGCATGGCGATGCGCCCGGCGATCTCCTCCCAGCCGTCCGAACGGTAGAGCAGCGTACGCAGCGGCATCGAGTTCAGGATCTCGGCCTCGATCACGTCGATTTCGGTGATGCCCTGGGTCACGAGATCGATGGCCGCGGCGTCCTTGCGTCCCATGCGCGCGAGTTCGGCAATGAGGCGGCCCATGACCTGGGGGGCGATCGCGACGAACTTGTGCATCTCGTCGAGCAGCACGCGCGCCGGGTTGCGACGAGCGAAGGCGAGATGGTTGAAGCGCAGCGCCAGAAAGACGAGGTAGAACTTGAGCAGCTTCGGGCTCGCACGGTCGACCTCCTTGAGATCGACACCGGTGATGCCTTCGCTCAATACCAGGTTGTCGTCGTTGGCAAAGACTCGTCCCTCGGTGGTATCGAGGAAACTGGACAGGTTGTGCGCCATGGCGCGGGCAGCGTGGCGCTGCGGCTCGCTCTCGAGTTCGTCCGCGCAATCCTCGAGCCTGGCGAGGAAGTCCGGCAAGGTCGGCGCGGGGCGCGTCGCGTCGGGGATCGCGTAGAGCCGCTGCAGGGCCGCCTGCGCGGCGGCGGTCTGGTGTGCCGACAACTCCATCTCGCCGTCGAGCAGCAGGAACGAGAGCGCGTTGACGGTGCCGCCGGCGACGACCGCATTGAGCGGGTAGGTCGCGTTGGCGTCGGCGACGGAAAAGGGCGGCAGGGGATTCACCACGGTCGACATCGGGTCGATCTTCGAGTACACACCGTCGAAACCCTCGACCACCCATTTATAGGATCCACCAATCTCGGCGATGTACCAGTCGATGCCGAACGGGTAGGTCTCGGCGATCGTCGCGACCTTTTCGACGCCCTTGCCGCCGCCGGTGATCGCGACGGTGAACGAATGCGGCACGCTCTGGGTCGAGAGTCCGAAACCGATGAGTGTTCCCGACGCCCCCAGGCGCAGCGACTCAGGGTTCCGTTCGCCCTGGCGATAGACCTGCACCGGCGCCATGTGGGCGATCTGCCAGGTGTGATCGGTTCGCAGGATCGGCGCACGATAACCTTGCCCGGGCTGGCCCGCGCGGAAGTAGGGCAGCTGCGCGTAGTCGGCGGCACGCACCTGACCGCCGCCCGATTCGATCCAGTCGGTGAGCACGCGCTCCTGTTCGTCGAGTTCGTCGGCGTCGCCGTGCAGATGCACGAGGTAGGCGTTCTTGTAGATGCTGAGGCCATTTGACGTGACGAAGCCCTGGAATCCGGCGAGGTCGAGCAGCGTTTGCCGGGCGACCGAGCGTCCGCGCCGGCCCATCGACCCTTCCGCGAGATCGCTGGCGCGCTCGGACGCTCTGAGGCTCTGCTTGGTGTCGACAGGCATCACCACCTGGCAGACGTGCATCGGGATCGGCAGCGCCGCCATGCCAATGAACCACGCAGGCGCCGCGTCCGGGTAGAGATAGACATAGAGCACCTTCGTCAGCGCGCCGCCCACCCGCACCCGACGGCCTTCGAGGCGCGGCGCCTCGCGCAGCAGCTGCTCGGCGAGATCCATCCGCGGCTCGCAACGCCAGCGCGCGCCGCGCGCAAAGGCGTCGCGGTCGTGGCTTTGCACCACGCGCGCTAGGTAGGTCGCCGTATCCACGACCCGCGCGCCGGGAAGCTTGGCGGTGAGGATGCGTGCGCGCTGCACGAGTGCTTCCGCATGAGTCGCCTGGTTCACCAGGCGCCGCCGCGCGCCGAGCCCGAAAATCTCCATCACGGTCGTGAGCCAGTCCTGCCGCCCGGGCAAGCGGGTCAACACGAGGGCGACTTCATTGCTCATGCCATACGGACCCAGATGCGCCGCCATGGCCTCGCGTATCGGGACCGCGAGGCCGCGCCCACGGGCGATATCCGCATTCCGTGCCAGATATTCGTCGGCAAGCGACGCATCCGCCTCGCGCCACAGATGAAATTCGGCGCAGCAGCCGGTCCCAATCGAGCCGAGCAGCGTATAGAGGTCGGCGAAGCGCTGGGCGCGCTCGGTGTCGGTGAGCATTTCGCCATCGATCCCGGACCATTCGATCATGATCGAGACGGCGCCGTCGGCGTGCGCGATGACGTATTCGCCATACGGGTGCGACCAGGTGTAAAGATCCGCGTAGCGGCGCCGCGCGACCTGAGGCACCTCGGTCGTCCGGCGTCCCGGCTCGACGCGCCGGCCGCGCCAGATCAGGGAAGCGAGCGGCAAATCATCGCCGAGGCGCGTCGCCACGGCGGCGACGGAAAGCGCGGCGAGTGTGAGCGGAACGGTCACGAGTTTGAGCACGGTGGGCAACAGCAGCGAAAATACGCCGAACACGAGGGCGCCGCCGCCCCCCACGGCGACGTAGAGGGGAATGCCGAAGAGTTCCTTCGGCTGGAAGCGGCGATTGAACGCGCCCATCAGACGACGAGTGCCGCGATGCCGTAGACGCTGCCGGCGATCACGAGCCCCAGGATGCCGCTCACCACCCAGCGTTTGCCGCCATCGGGATCGCCGCCACCGATCTTGATGCCGCCGATGACGATGCCCATGATCGAGACGATGGAGGCGACGAGCGCCAGGATATCGGTGACGGCCTTGCCCTTGGTTTGCAGTGTGCTGGCGAGATCGCCGCCCTGGGCGTAGTTCGGGAGCGTCAGGGCGTGGGCCGCGAGCGGCAGCAGTAGGGTCAGTGCGGGGAGCAGGTAGCGGGACTTCGCCTTCATGTGCGTGAAACCTCCGTTTTGTGATGTACCAGTCAAATTCCCACACCCATCAAGCCGGGTCAGCAACGGCGTTGTCGCCTCAGGCGTGCCCTCCGGCGCTTGAGCTCGATGTCCTTGCGCGCGCACCAGGGCGAGGTCGCGATCAGGACCCGGCCTGGTCCAAAGCACGTGGGCAGCAGTACCGCGTTGACATTGAGCGCGCTGCGAGTCGCGGCCGAATCCAAGCTGCGAGCCCGTGGCGAACTGATACATCCGGAGCGGGGCGAACCCCATGTTGGTAGAGCGATTTACCGGTCAACAGTCCGGTCGCGTCGAGGCGCGACAGCAAACGCGCTGAGGCGCGCTTCGGTTGACCAACGTGACGACGGTCGCCGAGGTCGGAGGAGATGAGCTGAAGTCGCGCCAGATCCTGAAGAAATCCGCGATCGACGGCGGAGAGGCGAATCATCGCCCTCCTGCCGGCGAGCCGGACGAATCTGGCCGTCTTGGGATTCTTGTTGTTCGTAGCCGCGTCCCTGTGTGAGTACCGGGCGGCGCATTCCATGCTGCCCAGCATCATTATATGCACATCTTGCAGTGGAAAGTCATCACTCCTGGGTGCCGAAAACGGCACGTAGGCGGTGTCCCTTGGATGCGCTCATCGCGTCGTGCCGGCATTAGGGAAGAGTCAGAATCCTCTGACGAAGTATGACTTGTTCCAGTTGTCCGCGGCGGCGTAACATTGGATTTCGCCTACTACAGGGTGGCTTAGGCGCGGGAACGTCATCCGCAAATCCAACATGGACGCAAATACATTTCTATCGTACGATATTCTGGTCTTCAGGGTGTGGTGAAATTCCCGACCGGCGGTAAGTGATCGTCTTGGTCCCGAATCTCGGGAGAGACCATTCGCGAGCCCGCGAGCGCGTTGTCAGGCGGTGTGAATTCATGGCGTTCCGAATTTTCAGGTGCGCCAGGGCAACGGTCAGCAGATTCGGTTAAATTCCGAAGCCGACGGTTAAAGTCCGGATGAAAGAAGACGACGGTCTTGTTCGCCTGTGATTTCTCGCAGGCGAAGGCGCTTGTGCACCCTGAATCGACCTCTATCGGTAATTTTGTCGAAACTGGGAGGCAAACAAGTGCAACTCGATTCTCTTAAGCACGCCGACAAGGCGTACATCCGAAGCCGCAACGAAGACTCTGTCGAGTCAGCCATCCAGGCCATTCGTGCCGGTCGTCCCGTGGTATTGCTGGATGACGAAGACCGCGAGAACGAGGCCGATCTGATCATGGCCGCCGAGCTGGTGAATGTCCCGTGGATGACGAAATTCATTCGCCATTGCAGCGGGATTGTTTGCCTTTGCCTGGACAATCGCGTGGCGGATTCCTTGGAGCTTCCTCTCATGGTTCTCGACAATACCAGCCGCCATCAAACTCCGTTTACAATCTCCATTGATGCCCGACATGGAATAACCACGGGAGTTTCGGCCCCAGACCGTGTGGCGACAGTGCTGGCAGCGGTACAGGAAGGTGCCCATGCCGAAGATCTCGTGCGGCCTGGGCATATCTTTCCGTTGCGGGCCCACTGTGATCGACTGAAGGGTCGGCGCGGACATACGGAGGGCGCGGTACTTCTCGCCGAATTGGCGGGACTACGACCGGCCGCCATACTGTGCGAACTGATGGACAATGAGGGAGCCATGTTGCGTGGTGAGCAGGTCTATCGCTACGCGGCCCGGGAAGGTCTTCCCGTGATTTCCATCGAGGCCTTATCGTGTGCGGTGGGCGAAGAGTGAAAGCCGTGTCACGGTACGACAAATGCCGTCCCTAAGCCGCGCTGACGGATGCGCCATCTGTTACCGCGTGTCCGGTTTGACGGAAGGCGTGAAATATTACCCCTGCTGCAGCGTCCGCAATTCCAGAATGGCAGGGTGCAAATTTTCGAGCCGACTTCGCCGGAGACCGCTGCCAAGTTTGCGCGCGCAGATTCCAGGAGGGGGGCACAGAACTCCACGTCATCGCGGTCCCGGAACGCGACCCAAATTGGTGCGGCACCGCGTCTCCGGTCCAGATGCTCAGAAGGTAGTGACCACTCAGGCTTGGATCCAAGTGCCGGTCAATTGATTAGTGCCATCAGTATGATTTGCCCACGCCCAAAATCGATTTGATCCTGAACGTGTGACCATGGCCGACCAACGGGCGGGTACCGGATCAAAAGGTGCGTCGAGAGACTTGGCGCGCCGGATTATTGCTGTGTCGCATAATCAAATTTCCGATCGGGACTGACCCTTCCCACTCTGGGCAACCACGTTCGCATTGTCGATTTGAAGACAAAAGTCTAATCGAGAATGCAACGCATTTATGGTTATCCAAAAATAATTCGCAAACGGATGACCTTGCAAATTTGTGACAATTATGTTTTTTTTACATTGCAAGGATGCCGGTAGTCGGGAGAAGTCGTGAGTTCAATGGAAAAGAAGAAGAACGTGGCGAAACCGATCAGGACGTCGGTTTGTATTGATGAATCGGGCCAGGCTTCCCGGATCTGGATCGTCGGGGTGGTCAATTTGCAAAATCGTGCGTTGGCCATACGCATCGCAGAAGTGACGACTCACATTACCGAGGTGTGGCCCACCCTTCACGACATCGGCAAATTGGAAGGATTGTTGCTCGTCGATTGTGGTGACCGGGCGGCGCATGAGGCACTTCCGAACCTGTTTGGTAGCACGATCAATGCCCGGTACGGTGTCGCACTATTCAATGTGAGCGCCAACGATGTCCTTGTCGACCACCTGTTGGGCCACCCCAAGCTGGTGGGGTTGTTTCTGGAAAGCATCTCGGTCGACAAGCTGATGGTGGGTATAGCGGGAATCTTAGAAGGCCAGCTTTGGCTCCCGAGGATTTTTACATCGGCTTTGATGGCCAGAGTTCGCGATTTCGAGCACCACCAAGCGCAACAACCCAGCCTTGACTGCGGGCTGACCCACCGGGAGGCGGCCGTTCTGGCATTGCTATGCGATGGCGAGAACAACAAATCAATCGCGAAGCACCTAAATATCAGCCTGTTCACGGTCAAGACGCACCTATACAACATTTTCCGAAAGTTGAATGTAGGAAGTCGCCTTGAGGCGGTAACCAAGGCGCGGGGATGGAAAGTTTCGGAACACAGCACCATCGTCAGGCGTGATTGAGCCAGCGGAAGGTCTTTCGACGGATGTCAGTCGCGATGTTGGTCGCAAGCCGAATCGGATTACTACCTAGGCATTAGTTCCAGCCGATCCACAATCATTCCTCCGGGCGATGCCAGACAGCGGGCCAAGTTCGTTATATTTTCGACCGCAGTGGGATCTCGTCTCCACCATCCGTGACAGGAAGGGGTATCGGGTGTTCTACGGGGAGCGCCTCGCAGTGCAGGCTCTAGAGAACCCCCCGATCCCGTGGTCACCGCTGAAGGCTGGCGCCGATTCGTGGCGGCCGGTCGAAGGCAATCCAGGGTTCACGTGCAACAGTACGCAATGCGGGCTCGGATTACCGACGAGAGCAGCTAATTCAAGGCGGGAGGTATCCGCGAGTGTCACGAGCGGTCAGTGCAGACGATCAGGATCGGAAGCCCTATGGCTTGGAAAGCCCGGTGGGTTCCGGCGGTACGGAAATGTGCAGTGAGTCTGTGATACGTGAAGAACATCGGCTGCGGGTTGATGGTGAGACCGTGGCAGCATGGATATATAGGCCGCAGTCACATAACGGGGCTGGCCCGTGCGTAATCCTTGGGCACGGTTTCGCGGCAGTGCGGAGAGCCGGCCTGGACGCATTTGCACAGAGGTTTTCTCAAGCGGGGATCACAGCGGTCGCGTTTGATTATCGCCATTTTGGTGACAGCTCCGGCGAGCCGCGCGGTTTGATCTCGATTGCCGAGCAGCTGAAAGATTGGCGGGAAGTATTGAAATACGTGACGCAACTCGATGGCGTTGATCCTGAGCGGATTGCGATCTGGGGAACCTCATTTGCCGGAGGGCACGCCATCAGCCTGGCAGCATCTGAATCGAGCATTGCGGCAGTCATTGCCCAGGTTCCCTTCATGGATGGATTGTTGTGCATGCGGGCGATGGGGTACCGGCAAGCCTTCCGTTTGGGAGTGGCAGCCGTGGCCGACCTGCTCCGGACAGCCATTGGCGGCAAACGTGTCTGGATCCGTGTCGTCGGTCCGCCCGGCTCACTCGCCGCCATGACCACACCGGACTCCGAGCCGGGGTATATGGCGATGGTCAACGGCGTGCCCTGGACCAATGCCATACCGGCTTCCGCCATGCTGTATTCCTGTGTGTACCGTCCGATCCGGCTCGCGCGCAAGGCCAAATGCCCAGTGCTGCTGTGCATTGCAGACAACGACGCCATTACACCGCCACAAGGGCCACTGAGGGCGGCACGAAAGATGAGTGCGGCGACCGTACTGAGATACCCGGCGGGCCATTTTGATGTCTATCGCGGTCGGCAATTTGAAGAGGTGGTACGGGATCAAATCGCGTTCCTGCGCGCGTCTCTGAAGATGGGTGAACCGGCCGGCAACGGTCGAGAGCAGGTCTTTTAGTGGAAGGTCAAGCGCCTCATGCACCTTGAGCAACGAGGTCCAGGCGGGTAATGCGCAGGACTGACCGTCGGCCACCTCGATCCCGTCCCGGTGCCACGGCGTCTGTGCCGGGTATCGGTGCGGAACGGAAGGATGTTTGCGCGCTGTTGGGGAGGCCAAAAGGATTACTCCGTCGTATTCGAATGTGTTGGGTCCCTGTCACGAGGTGATTGGCGGTTATCTGAACCGGACGAAACAAGTGCGGCGATGAGGCGGAATTTTCGCGGCGTCCATGGCAACGATATCGAGGGCGCGCGAATGCTTGTCGGCCAAGCACCACAAGCGTATGCCGGACGGATTGGTCAACGCGCCGATGAGTCCGGAACCAGGAGCGTGCAGGCGTGGCATTTCCATGCCACCCGGATTGGGTACCGAGCACAAAGCAGATGGTGTGCCGCGGAAAAAATTGGTGAGAAGGCGTCGCGGCGACGCCAGTCAATATCGATCGGTAGACGGGAGCGGAACATGTCTAGAGTGATAACGTCGTGTCAGATTGCATCGGTAGACGAAAAGATCGTCTGGGACATCATCAAAGCCATCGAGCGATATCCGGATTTCATGGAACATGTCGTTGAGGTCGAGGTGCTCCATGACGACCAAGGCGTGCGCGACAGCACCTGGACGGTACTGTTCAATGGCAACCGGTTGCGTTGGACGGAGCGCGCACAGATCGACGATGATCGGTATGAAGTCGGCTTCGAGCAACTGGACGGCGACCTCGCTGCCTGGCGAGGCAAGACGTCGATCAGCCGCGACGGCGCTGCAGTCGTCGCGACGTTCGACATCGAATTCGACGTTGGGGTGCCGGCATTAGCGGAGTTGATCACACCACTCGCAGAACAGGCCGTCCGCACCAATTGCGAACAAATGCTCCAGGCCATCACCAAGAGGGTGGAGGAAAGGTGCAACCGTGAATGACATCGACCTTCTCCTTGTATCGGGAGCGAGCGGCGCCGTGGGGTCGTATTTGCTACGGCAAATCCTGAAAAAGTGGCCTGACAAGCGGGTTGTATGTGTGTTTCGTACGGAAAATTCCGCCGAGAAGCTGGTGCGAGACGTGGTGCCGGAGGCGGGCGGACGAGTCATACCAATCATTGCGGATCTGACCCAGCTAGGAAAGCTGGAACAGGCGATTTCCGGAGTGGAAGCCGGTGAACGGTGCCTGGCAATTCATTGCGCCGCAGACGTTTCCTGGACCAAGACGCACAACGTGATCGACCCCCTCAATATCCAAGGGACGGTCCGGTTGGCGAACGCCGCAATCCGGCTGAGTCGGGGGATACCCAAGTTCGTGATGCTTTCGACGGCATATGCCGACTTCGAAAATGGGGCACATCGCAATGCGTACGAGGCGAGTAAAGCCGAGGCGGAACGGTTGTTGCTGCAGCAGTACGAGGGCCGGCTGCACACGTGCATCGTCAGGGCGAGCCTGGTCGTGGGAAGTTCCACCACCGGCCAGATTGCCCGATTTAACGGCCTATATCCCCTGATCCGGCTGATTGCGCTGGCAGAGACGCCGTGCGTGATCGCTGACGACGACCATCTGATTGACGTGGTACCGCTCGACTGGCTGGGAACCGAGTTGTTCGCAGCTATAGAGACAATGATGGATCGGACGGCACCGCTGCAGGTGACCGTGGCGGCCGGCGAGAAGGCGATCTCGATCAAGGATGTTGTCAACATCGCCGTCGAGCGGGCCAATGAGTTTCTTTTGCAGGCGGGCAGGCCAAAGAACCCGGTAATCTCCGTGATCACTCGCCGCCAATATGATTTTCTCATGAATGCGGCAAAGACGTGGTCGATTGATCATCACTTCGAGAATATCAGGCGGATTTCGTCGATTATGGACGGCTATATTCGGCACGGGGAGAGCGGGAGGGTGATTCATCCCGTCAATACCCAGCAACCGGCGCCGGATCCGCCCGAGTATTTGCCGCGCGTCGTTGACTATTGGATAGCGAAAAATGCGGCCCGCCTGCAGAAGACGCGCGAGATCAGCTGGATGCGATGGAAAGAAGAGCCGGTAAGGGGGGCGAATGTTCACTGAGCAGGCAGGGCGATTCGCATCCGGCATCGAAAGCCGGGCACGGGCCAACGTGGAGTCCCTGTTGGCACAGATGAGCAGCACGGCAGACGACTTTCACGATACGGTGCGAAAGCAGTTCGCGCAGATCGTGGACATCCTGTTTGTCAGTACGGTGGCGAGCGGGCTTTTCGGGTCAACTAGCGATATCGACCTGATTGCGGTGCTGGAAGATGGCGCCCGGCCCGTGGGGATGTCCACGATGATGTTTCTGAAAGACCGACGGCTTGGAGTGAAGGCCTATACCACCGGCGAGGTGGACGCTGCTCTCACTTGTTTGAAAGAAATGGGACGCAAACGGCCCACCGAGCTGGCCAGTTGTCAAAAGGAGATGTTGGCCACGACCCGCATGACCTGGGTGGACCTGGAGCGCTGCGTGAATGGCTTCTCGTTTATGTCCGGGGCACCCTATTCCCATCACTTGCCCGATCTGTCGGAGGCGTGGTTTTCGATCGCCTTTGATCAATTCCGGCGCGCCGTGATTCTCGGTGTGATCGCAGACCGGGCCGGAGAAGAGCGTGGAAGGTACGGGTATGCGTTGGTCGCCGTCCGAAATCTCATGGACCTGATCATGGCCGCGCACGGGTGGATCCATTCGAATCTGAAATGGGTCCAGCAGCGCTGGGCCCAATTCAAAGACTCCAGTCTGCCCCTGGCCAGTCGGCTGCTCGTCGACTCGGTGACGGCATTGGCCGATGGGGTTCACGACAAGCTGATTGCAGGGTCGAAGGATTCAGTCGCCGGCCAACTGATAGATGTTTATGGTCGGGTGCTAGGCCATTTTTCAATGGCGCTGGTTGACGATGATCGGCCCGTAAAAGTGGCACCCAATCTCGTGATTCGCCCCTTTGTGGGGGAATCGGAAGTCGCGCTGGTCCCGGGAGGAGGGATGGTGATCGTCACCGGGAGACCCCACGAGGAATTGTTCTCGATTCGAGTGTCCGAACTGCTGACGGTCGATCGTCGCTCAGCGCGCGCATTGCTGTCTTTGAGCCGGGCCCGCTGCATCGATTTCTTGCTCGAAGAGCCCCTGGTTCAGACGTCGGGCGCGGGAGATGGTCGATGAAAAATACCGAATTGCGGCACCCGGAATCCCAATCGACTGGAACCGGACTGGATGAATCCGGGAATGGCCAGCGGGGAATGATGTCCAGGCTGCGCTCCGGGCTGGCGGAATATTCGCCCCGCGCTCTCCAGTCGCTGATGGAGGGCTATTGGAGGCTCGTCACAGACGTTCAGGCCTTGGCAGAAGATGTCCGTGGTGTAGACGGCCGACAGGATTACCTGTCTTCGCTAAAGGGTCGGATCCTTGAGCGACTTTACAGTCTCGACGAGTTGCTCAGTGGCTCCAACCATACGCAACCGATACACCACTTGGCGTTGACATTGGAGTCGGGGTTGGCGGGTTTGAGCGGGACGTCGGGCTCCGAATTGATTGACGTGTTCTATGGTTCCGGTAGCAAGAGAATGTTGGAGGTCGAAGTGGAAAACATCACCGCCTTCCTGCATGACCTGCTGGAAGGGACGCCAGGCAAGATTGAGGAGGCGGGTGGAAATACGGGCGCAGCGTACGTGCTGCGAATTCTTCAGCGTTGGACGGCGCTCTGTACGGCGACCAATTTGAATTCGCAGTTTCTCACTGACTTGCTCAAAGAGCTATAAGGGGAAAAGATGGACGACATAGCATCGACGGAGAGTGCATTCGAGATCGTGCGCCATGCGCTCGTGGAAGAATTCGCCATCGACCAGTCGGCAATCATCAGGGAGGCCAATATCTTTGTGGATCTGTCGATTGACAGCCTGGACGTCCTGGATCTGGTGTGCCTCCTGGAGCGGAAGTTATCGATCAAGATTCCTGTCGACGAATGGATTTTTGCCGTCAACCAGGGCGAAGCCGACGTGAGCGAATATTTTACGGTAGGGGCGCTCTGCGACAGGTTGGAGCAGATCCGAAGCACGCAATCCGGCGAGATGTACTAGCAGATGGAAGTGCCGCGCGCCGTATGCCGGATACTGGACCACGGGCGCGCGGGCGAATCACGGCGAGAAATGAGCTGAAATGATCAACGAGGGCGGAAAAGCCATCGGTAGCGACGGGTTTCGAGCCGAGCCGCCCGGTCGAATCTGGATTTCGGGTGTGGGCATATGTTGTTCGTTGGGGAACGCGCCGGCGCAGGTGGCCGCGGCGATCTGGAATGGGCGAGGCAAGGTCGTCGGGCGCGACTTGGCCGGGCGGAAGGTGTTTCATCACGATGTCGAAGATCCGGACATTGATAGGCACATCCGGGAACGGAAAGACCGTCGGCTCTTAAGCCGATTAATGGAGTTGGGGGTTTACGCAGCGGGTGAAGCGCTCGCCGCGGCGAATATCGGTGGCGAGCAGGCACGCGATATTCACATCCGAATCGCGACAGATAACGGGGAACGACCGGTCGACACGGATTCCAAGATCATTTCGGCGATTCGTGAGCTAGGGACGGACCCGGGATTGATCAATGGACTGATGATGAGGCTTTCCAGGTCCACGAGGGTGCTGTCGGAGCTCCCGAACATGCTGAGCGCCAATATCGGAGTGGCGTTTGGAATTGATGGCTCGAGCCGGACCTTTATCGGCGGCGCGGTGGCTGGCGCACATGCAATACGATCGGCGATTCAGAAACTAGATCGCGATCATGACGGCGTGTGCCTGGTCGGCGGGGCGTTTAATGCGGCCAAGGTGGATATGCTGCTCAGCCATATTGTCGGAACCGAGCGCCGACGTCGATCCCATGCGCATCAGGCGTTGGACGATCCCGGCGTGCTTGGCACGGCGGCCGCGTTCCTTGTGCTGGAACAGGAGGACGGGGCAAGGAGAAGGGGTGCTCCGTTTTTCGGCTACATCACCGATTTTGGTCTCGTTCCACCGGAATCGGGTGCGCATGGGGAGGCAACAGAGGTGAGCCGTGGGCCACGGACACGGTTGGTTTGTCGGGAATTGCAGGAGAGCCCTGAGTGGACAGGCGGATCCGTTGAGACCGGCGCCGTGGTGGAATCAAATGTGGAGGCGCGGAGAAGCGGCGTCGCCGTTGAATGTACCATTGATCTGGAAGAGCGATTGGGAGACTGCGGTGAGGCGTCAGTCCCGCTGGCACTTGCCATCGGCGCCTGCATGTTTGCGCCCGAAACGCGAACTATGGATGCGGTCGGGGAGGAAGACGATGACGGGGGGCGCCCGCAGTCCCGCTTGGTCTCGATCTCATCGGTTAGTGATCTGGGCGAGGCCGGGACGAGCTACTTTTCGATTAGCGGCGCGGGGGCCCGGTGATGAGAATTGCCGTAACAGGTCTTGGCCTGGTAACGCCATTCGGAATCGGCAAGGAACTGGCATGGGAGCAGATTTGCGATGGTCGGTCCGGTGTGACCGTTGTAGACAGATTTGTGACTGACAACCTGCCGGTCAGATTTGCGGCCACCATCAATGCGTATGATGCGATGACGCATGGGCATCCGGCGCTCTTGAATGCGCGTATAGCGCTCGACGTGGCCATGGAAGCAATCGAGGAAGCGGAGATTGACTTCTCGGCGGGGTGGCCCGGGCGGGTGTTCCTGGCGTCGACGCCACTGGAGCCGAGGTTTTCGGAGCGTGTTTCGCTCTGCCCCCCGGAGGTTAACGAAGTGCTGGATGTGGAGAAGGCGCTGGCCGACCCCTATCGCTCGTTCGAGTTGTACAACAACTCGTACGTTCCACGGGAACTCATGCGAGTTTTCCGGCCGACGGAGTGGCCAGTGATGACCAACACCGCCTGCGCATCGGGAGGGACCGCAATCGCCCTGGCCGTCGAGGCCATCGAATCAGGCCAAACGGATCTGGCATTGGTTATCGGATGTCACGCGGCGGTGAGTCCAGAGGAAATAGCCCGCTTCTCGTTGCTTCACGCGCTTTCGCGGCGGAATGACCATCCTGAATCGGCATCGCGACCGTTCGCGGCGGACCGCGATGGTTTTGTCCTCGGGGAGGGGGCAGGTGCCATGGTGCTCGAACGGGCGGACCGGGCGACGGCGCGCGGCGCAAAAATTCAAGCCTACTTGACTGGAGTGGGCGAGTCCGGGGATTCCTATCACCGCACCCGGTCTCATCCGACGGGTCGGCCGATCGTCGAATGTATGGCGGCCGCGATTCATGCGGCCGAATTGCTGCCAGATGACATCGACTATGTGAACGCGCATGGTACCGGTACCATCGAAAACGATCGAATGGAGTATCTCTCGCTGAGAACGCTGTTCCAGGACAAACTGATGAACATGCCGGTGAGCTCCACGAAGTCATCCTTCGGGCATACATTGAGCGCCGCGGGAGTGATCGAAGGCGTGATATCAATTCTGGCGATCCGCGACCAACGACTTCCGCCGACGATCAATTGCACGCCACGGGACCCCCATCTGCCGTTGGATGTGGTTCCGGGCAAGGCCCGCTCGGGAAATGTGCGTAATGTCCTCTCCAATTCCTTCGGATTTGGCGGCCAGAACGTCTGCATTGTACTAAGCGCGGCATAGTTCCGCTGGCGAGATCGGAACCCGTCGGCATTTCCAGGCACGCAGAACAAGATCCAGCGGGGGAAGTGGTCGCGGAATGGCGCGCCGGTGAAGACACCGCAGTTGCGGCGCGGTTGGTGGGAAGCAACGAGATTTCGGTAACGGTCGATCAGGCGCCGCGTCGTACGGCCGTCGCGGGAAATGGTGCGCAACGATATGGATGCGGGAAAGAGAGGGTAAGTGGCGACCGAGATCGAGCGCAAGTTCCTGGTCGTGGGGGACCAGTGGCGTAAAGAATCGGGTACTCGAATTAGCCAGGGTTATCTGGGCAGCGCCGAAGGGCAAGAAGTGAGGGTTCGCCTTACCGGGACGCAGGCCTTTCTAACCGTTAAAGGACTCCCCCGGGGTGGAGTGCGGAAAGAATACGAATATGAAATCCCGTCCAGGGATGGGGCGGAGATGCTCAAAATGTGCCTCGGGTTTCCCGTGGAAAAGGTTCGTCACGTCGTGTTCCACGATGGAATGAAGTGGGAGGTCGACGAGTTCATTGGAGAAAATGCCGGTCTCGTCGTGGCCGAGGTGGAGCTGGATCACGAAGGCCAGGAGCTCAATTTGCCGCCGTGGGTCGGAGCGGAGGTAACCGAGGATACTCGATTCTACAACGCCAATCTGGCGAGTACGCCGTTTTGCCAGTGGCGTGACCGCGCAGATGGAGCGAGCGACCGCGTCAGACGCCCGGGTGGCACCTGACGTGACCGACACCGGGAACTGCGTCTGTCGGATCCCGAGACTCCAACGAATCATCACGGCGGCAGACGTCAGACCGATCGCCGCGTGTCGCGCGAAAATTCTACCCCTGCGTTCGCGGATTGAATCCTTACCGGGCGTGACGCGGTTCCAAGTCGTCTGACGTGACCGACCCGGTTGATCACTTGCGCCGTCGCGCGCATTTGGTCGGGGCATTGCCAACATTCAGGCTGCATCGATCACGATCCGCGGTCACGCGGACGGTCCATTGCGAATGTCCGTCGCGACGTTGGTCGCAAGCCGAACCGGATTACTACCTAGGCATTAGTTCCAGCCGATCCACAGTCATTCCTCTGGGCGATGCAAGACGGCGGGCCGAGTTCGCTATAGTCCAGACCGCAGTGGGATATCGTCTCCACCGTGCGTGAAATGGAGAGGCTTCGAGCCTTGCGGAATACGCGTCGGAAGCTGCCTGTCGAGTTGGAGCCCAGGCGCGGGTGGGTCGTTCAGCGGAGATACCGCTCACCAGCGACGGGTCGGGTCAACAACAGCGTTACACTAAATTGGCGATGAAGAATGTTTGCCCTGCGCGATACCCCAACCATCCGTTGCGCCACCCATGCTTCGTGATGTTTGCAGCCGGGAACAGGCCGACTAGGACGTTTCGCCCAACCTGCGGTCTGGAACGGCGGAGACCAGGCATATTCTGAACCACCAGAACGGGTGAAAAGGGGGCAGCAAGGCGCGGAGGGTTCGTTTGGCGCGCCGAATCTACAAGTTCACCAGGCTGTTTTCGCAAGGAGTGTTGAACTGTGCCAAGCAATGTTTTCAGGAAGGATATCGTTCTTCATCCGGGTGCCTTCACGAACGTGCGGCGGCCGGAAGGCGAGCATAACGCGGTTCACCCGGCGTGCTGGATGGTGGGATCGCCGCAATTCACTCCCGAAACAATTCAACGCGGGTTATCCACGGTCAGCAATTGGCGGGGGTCTCGCATCGTGCCGAAGCGCTTACGGCACCGGTACCTGCCGATCGCTCATTTTGAGGGTCGATTGGAAAGTCCGGAAACCCTGGACCGCCACTGAAACGCATGTCCCGACACCGCAACCCATTCCACCGTGCAGGTATCGATGCGCCAGGCCACAAGCCAGCGACTCATCGGGACGATGTGGCTTCCCGCAATGTAGCACCGCCAAAGGAAAACCTCGATGGTCGCGTTTGCCGAGGCCGATTGTCGCGCGGGTCATGGAAAGCAGGAATGAAGCGGCCGGACTTACCGGTGCACAGGCGGGGTGGGACGCCGGTACCGAGGGTTAGGCGGTCATCTGCGAGCAGTCGATGAACAGGAGGGGCAGTCGGAAAAAGTGTACTCAAAGAATATCCGAGGCAAGGACCTAGTTCGAAAGATCCGGGTGTCTTGACTGAAGTGATAAGGAGATCCGCCAATCGGCGGCATCAAGTGATCGAACGAAGGAACCGGAGGTCGAAGATGCATCCCATTCAGCAAGAAAGCCCCACGGCGGTAATTCCGTCGCAAGAAAGCAAGGCGGCGCGTCTGCGTGACATCCTGTTGGCACCGAAGATGACGCTCCTGATGGAGGCACACAATGGACTATCCGCGCGCATCGCAGAGGACTGCGGGTTCGCTGCAATTTGGGCGTCCGGGTTGTCCATCGCAAGCACGCTGGGTCTTCGGGATCACAACGAGGCGTCGTGGACCCAGGTCGTCGCTATACTGGAGACGATGGTGGATGCGACCAAATTGCCAATCTTGTTCGATGGCGATACCGGATTCGGCAATTTCAACAATTTCCGTCTGGTCGTCAAGAAACTGTGCAATTACTCCGTATCTGGCGTTGTCGTCGAGGACAAGCTGTTTCCGAAGCTGAATTCATTCGTCGGTGACAATCACGCGCTGGCCTTCACTGAGGAATTCTGCGGAAAGATCAAGGCAGGGCGCGACACGCAAACGGACCCAAATTTCTGCATCATTGCGCGCACGGAGGCGCTGATCGCGGGGCGCACAATGAGCGAAGCCCTGGACCGTGCGGAGGCCTATCGCCGTGCCGGCGCCGACGCCATCTTCATCCATTCCAGAAAGAAGACGGCGGAGGAAATCCTTGCGTTCGCGAGGGAATGGGCGCGACGGACCCCATTGGTGATCGCGCCGACGACCTACTACCAGGCGGATGCCGAGGAGCTGGAACGGGCGGGGGTCTCCGTGTACATCTGCGCGAACCACAGCCTTCGTGCGGCCGTGAAGGCGATGCAGGCCACGGGAAGAAAGATTCTTGCCGATCGTGGCATCCGCGACATCGAATCCGGGATTGGAAGCCTCAATGAGCTCTTCCGACTGCTGGATTATGCGGAACTGGCAGAGGCAGAGGCGCGCTACCTGCCGCGGGGATCAATGGAGTCCGGGTCATGAAACGGCTGTTGATGAATCCCGGGCCGACCAATGTCAATCCGGCGGTCCGCCAGGCCATGCTGAGTCCTGATCTTTCGCACCGCGAGCAGGAATTTGCCGATGTGCTGAAAAGCGTGTGCCAGAAGTGGACCAGCGTGGTCCATGGGGTCGATGCGTACGACACGGTCCCATTTGTCGCGTCCGGAACAGGGGTCAACGAGGCGATGCTTGGCGTGACGAAAGGGCCGGTGTTGGTGCTTGTGGCGGGGCGATATTCGCAGCGCCTCTACGATATCGCAAAGCGACTGAATGTTGACGTGTCGAAAATCGAATTCGAACCGTTCGAGGGAATTGACATGCGACGATTGCGAGAGGCTGTCGCGCAGGCCCCGAAAAAATACGACTATTTCTGTCTCGTCCACCACGAGACCACGACCGGGATTCTGGCGCCGCTGCAAGAAATCGGGGCGCTGGCGAAGGAATACGGAGCGCACGTGCTGGTCGATGGTGTGAGCAGCGTCGGTGGGCACGATGTCGACGTGGAGCGCGATAACATCGCAATGTGCACCGTCAACGCCAACAAATGTCTCGAAAGTCTGCCCGGCATATCGTTCCTGATTTCCAGGAAGTCCCTCTTGGCGGCGTCCAAGGGCCATTCGCGCAGTTTCTATTTTGATCTGTATGAGCAATGGCACCGCTGCTCCACGAGCGGGAAGCTGCCATTCACGGCGGCCGTGCCCATGTTTCTCGCCGCGGATGTCGCGCTTGACCGTCTCCTGAGTGAAACGGTGAATGGGCGCGCGAATCGATACCGAATGCTCAAGGGGAAACTGGAGGGGGGCCTCGAGCAGCTGGGATGGAAACTCGTGCCGATCCCGGAAAGTAGGAAGTCCAATATCCTGACGTCCGCATACCTTCCCGTGGGTGTTTCGTATCAACGGCTCCGCGAATTGATGGGAAAAAGGGGCATTACGATCTACACCGACGACGCGACGGTCCGAAAGGGAATCGTCTTCTTTGCAACCTTGGGTGATATCGGGACCGAGGATATCGATAGATTTCTGTCCGGACTGGCGGAGTCGCTGAGAGAAACCGGTGCCGCCGAGGTGGCCTAGTTGGCAAGCATGAAAACATTGACTCCGACACCATATCGTGCCGCCACCACGGCGATCTTGCTCGCGGCGGGATTGGGAACGCGGTTGGCCCCGTTGACGAGAACCTCGCCGAAATGCCTGACCCTCTTTGAAGGTGAGCCGATGTTGGGGCGGGCGATCAATGCCCTGCAACGACAGGGAATAAGCCACGTCGTTGTCGTGGCAGGTTATCTGTCCGACTATGTGCGGGAATATATCAACCGGAGAGGTCTGTCGGACACAGTCGAGATCGTCCTCAACCCGGAGTATGCACGCACCGGGACCGCCGCATCCCTTCAATGCGGTTTGACAATGGCGCCGGTGGAATCTGACGTGTTGGTGGTTGAGGCGGATGTCGTATTCGAGGATCGGGTGCTCGAGCAGGTCTTGGAGACGGCGGGAAGTGCCGCGGCCATCGCGGCGTATCGACCGGATCTGACGGGGACGTTCGCGATTCGAAACGCCGAGGGTGTGCTGACCGATTGGGTGCATGAAAGCCAGCGCGAACGCGATTTCCGGGTGGTGGAACACTGGAAGACGGTCAACATCACTCGTTTCTCGAGCGCAGATGTGCAACAGCGGCTGATGCTGGCGCTGGCGGAGGTGCGCCGGGAGTACGGCGACCGGGCCCCGTTCGAGTATGCCGCGAGGTATGGCATCAAACGACTGGGGATGGCGTTGAAAGGTGTCGATGTCTCGCTTTGTCGATGGTACGAAGTGGACACGATGGACGACCTCGAAAGAGCAAGGCGGATTTTCCAGACCGCCCTGCTGACCACGGTAGCCTGAATCAGCGGGAGGTCGCGATGTGCGGGATTCTGGGAGTCGTATCACGCAATGGCGCGCTCTCGTCGAATGCGCCGGAGGTGCGTGCGATCCTTCAAACAATGGGTCACCGGGGTCCGGACGCGGAGGATATTGTCGAGCGTCCGCGGTTTTCCTTCGGCCACCGCCGACTGGCCATTACCGATGTCGGTGCACGTTCGGACCAGCCCATGACCGATCGTCAGGGGGTTGTCTTCGTGACGTTCAACGGAGAAATCTACAACTTCCGGCAACTGCGTGCGGAGCTGGAACGCGAGGGGTACGGGTTTCGGACCCAAGGCGATACCGAGGTCATTCTTGTGGCGTACAAGGCCTGGGGCGAGGCCTTCGTCGACCGGCTAAACGGTATGTTTGCCATCGGGATCTACGATGAATCCCGGCAGGTATTTCTCCTTTACCGGGACCGGGTCGGGGTCAAGCCGGTCTACTACTATGCTGACTCCCGACAACTCTGCTTCGCGTCGGAGCTCAAGGGTGTCATCGGCTGGCGGGCCGTACCGCGGCGACTCAATGTTCACGCGGTTAGCTCGTTCCTGTCGTATCGCCATGTTCTGGGGCCGGCGACCTACTTCGAGGGCGTGATGTCGCTTGAACCCGGCACCTACCTGCGGCTGGAAGGCGACCATCTCGAAATCCGGAGATACTGGCGACTGGAAACGGACCGCACCCGCCGGCCTGCGCCAGGCCACCAGGACGTCCTGCAACTGATCAAGGAATCCGTGCATCTGCAGGGCGTGGCGGATGTGCCGGTCGCAGCCCTGCTGTCCGGGGGGCTCGATTCCAGCATCCTCGTCTACGAGATGACCCGCAATGCCCACAAGGGCATCAAATGCTTTACCGGCCGTCTCGGGGGCGAGGCCTATGACGAGTCGACGTACGCGAGGGAGGTCGCGATCTCCTGTGGCGCGGACTGGAATCCGGTCGAACTGGAGGCGGGCGATCTGGAGGAATTGGTCCGAGAGCAGGTGCGCATCAAGGATCAGCCGCTGGGAATGCACAATGAAGTCGCAATGTTCAAGCTCGCGAAAGCTGTATCAAAATCCGCAAAGGTCCTGATCTGTGGCGAAGGCGCCGACGAGCTGTTTGGTGGATATGGGCGCCTCGCGCGTGCGGAATTCGACCTGGCACGGATGCGCTTTGGCCGACAGCTTCCTGGTCCGGTTCGCCGGCGGGTCGGTCGGATCAGTGGGTGGAGTGATACCGATGCCGACATGACGGAGATGGAGTTCTTCCTGTCCCGGTACAGCTACTTTCCCCTTCGTGACAAGCAGCCGCTCTGGATTACGGAGGTCGCGCAGCAACTGACGCAGGACGCGTACACGAACCAGTTCGTACGGCAGGTGTTTGAGGAAAACCGGGACATATCCTTTTCAGACCGTGTGTGGCTTTTCCTCGTGACTCACCACCTCCCGGGATTGCTGGAAATGATTGACGCCGCGACAATGGGTGCGAGCGTCGAGGCGAGGGTGCCGTTCACCGATCACCGCCTGGTGCAGTGCGCATTCGATCTGCCACCCGATGAAAAGGTGCGTTGGCGATCACCGTTGTCCCGTTTGAAAGCTCTGGTCGTGCCGATCGCTGATTTCAGTGAGCGGCTGGACGAGACCAAGGTGGTGCTTCGCCGGCTCTACCAGGATCGCTTGCCGGATGCCGCGTTGAGGCGGCGAAAGATGGGGTTCCCCATTCCGCTTGGCCGGTGGATGAGCGAGGACGGCGCCACGGCGGACATGCGGCGACTTCTGTTTTCTCCAACCTCCCGGCTCAAGGATCTGCTGGTCCCAGCAGCACTCCGATCGTGGTTTGACGCGGGGATGAAGACCCGTGACGACCAATTCGGGTGCCAGCTCTGGCGGATGGTCAATTTGGAGATCTTCTTGCAGGAATATTTTTAGGAGTGGAACGCATGATGAGCACCGAACTAGTGGCCGTATCCAACGCCCTCGGCGCCCTATGGCCCGACTGCGACCCGTCCGTCCGTGAGCTGTTCCTGCAACTGCTGGAGGAACCCGCGGTGGAGATTGTGAAGCGCGCCCGGTTCGTCTTGGGCAAGCCCTATGGTACGAACTCCATCCTCTTGGATTCCGGCATGTATGGCCTGTCGTTTGCGCAGCTAGGGGCCGGTCAATCGACCAGCCTACATTTTCACAACACTCGGCGTGAATTCTTTTGTGTGCACCACGGTACCCTGGCGCTGACATCGAATGGCGAAACCACGGCGCTGACCCGTCACCAGTGTGCGTGGTCGACCCCCGGTCGCCCGCATCGCCTGGCCAACACGTCGGACGGTCCACTCGGGGTGTTGGAGATCTTTTCGCCGGCGCTATTGAACGACAAGGTCAGACTTCAGGACAAGTATCAGCGTACGCTCGGGTTGGTTACGCTGCATCAATAGAAAAAGGCGGAACCCTCAGTCGTCATATTCTGGAACCAAACGATACGGAGCAAAACCGGTGCAACAGAGCGACGCGAAGCGATTGGCAGAGATCGCAACCACCGCACGTCAGTTGACCATCGAGTCGATTTACCACGCCGGCACCGGGCATGCCGGATCATCGCTGTCGCTCGTGGAGATCCTGGTCTCGCTGTACTTTCGGCACTTGCGATTCGATGTATTGAAACCAGACGAACCCGATCGTGATCGGCTCATCCTGAGCAAGGGACATGCGGCACCGGTGCTTTACACCGTCCTGGCACTGGCGGGCTGGTACCCGGTGGATTGGCTCAAGACCTTGCGTCAGTTCGGCTCTCCGCTCCAGGGGCACCCGAAGGCCCGCGTGCTGCCGGGGATTGACGTCTCGACCGGCTCGTTGGGCCAGGGTTTGTCGATCGGGTTGGGGCTGGCGTCCGGATTCAAGCGGCTCCAGCGGGATTCGCGGGTCTACTGCATTCTCGGCGATGGAGAACTTCAGGAGGGGCAGAATTGGGAGGCCATGATGGCGGCGCCGGCGCTGGGCGCCGACAATCTCGTCGCCATCGTGGACCGCAACGGACTGCAAAACGACGGCGAAACCGAGTCCATCATTCCGCTGGGAGATCTGGTGGCGAAGGCGCGGGCGTTTGGATGGCATGCCATGGCCATCGATGGCCACGATCTGGGGCAAATCGATGCGGCCCTGACCGCCGCCAGGGAAACGCCGGGGCGGCCCACCATCGTTATCGCCAAAACCGTAAAAGGTAAGGGGATCTCGTTCATGGAGAACGTCGTGAAGTGGCACCATCACCCCATATCGGACGACGATTATCGACAGGCTATGTCAGAACTTTCCGCGACGAGGTAGCGCCATGAATGCCAAAGCAACCCGAGATGCCTATGGAGATGCCTTGTTGGAATTGGTCGCGAGCCGTCCGGACGTCCTTGTGCTCGACGCGGACCTGTCCCGATCGACGCGGACCGAATGGGTGAAAGGAAAGTTTCCGGATCGATTCATCAATGTCGGCATTGCCGAACAGAACCTCATCGGCATCGCGGCCGGGTTGTCTTTGGCGGGATTCGTTCCGTTCGCGACCACCTACGCCATCTTCGTTGGAAGGGCCTACGACCAGATTCGCCAGGCAGTCGCGTTTGGCCAACTAAATGTCAAGGTGGTCGCGACACACGCCGGGCTGGCGGCATCCCATGACGGAGGATCGCATCAGGGGGTCGAGGACGTGGCGCTGATGCGGGTTCTGCCGGGCATGACGGTGCTGTCGCCCGCGGATTATTACGAGGCAAAAAAGGCGGTTCACGCCGCCGCGGCACACGATGGTCCGGTGTACATTCGATTACAAAAGGAACCCGTTCCATTCGTCACCCGCGAAGACAGTCCCTTTGAGATCGGACGAGCGCGGATCCTGAAGGACGGGGACGAGGTGGCAATCTTTGCGACGGGGAGCGTTGTGGCAGACGCGCTGGCGGCGGCGACGGAACTGGAGACGGAAGGCATTTCGGCCGCGGTTATCAACGTCAGTACCATCAAGCCGCTGGACGTCGCAACGGTGCGAGACTGTCTGCTGCGTTGTCGGAGCGCGGTTGTCGTCGAGGAACACAGCCACATCGGTGGCCTGTTCGAGGCGATTGCCGCCGCGATGGCCCCGTACGGATACGGGCGAATCGTGGCAATTGGAGTTGCCGACCGTTTCGGCGACACCGGGGAGTGGCTCGAGTTGAAGCACAGTCTCGGATTGTCCGCCGAGAGGATCGCCGACAGCGCGCGCCAACTGGCGCGTGACGGCGTGGTGGCGCTGGAGTAGGGGCGATCAGCGAACGACGCACGCGGCGCGACACGTCCAACAAGCGAAAACAGGAGTACACCGATGGGAAGTCTCTACCATTTGCGATATGCGGGTATCGATCTGGACCTCGAGGCCGACGACGGGATGATGTCGTCGATAGCGTCCGAGGTGGAACCATTTTTCATTGCCGAGCGCGGAAGCGAAAGGCGTCCAGGTGCGACGCACGTGAACCTGATGTTGGCGCGGCCTCCCGAGGGGTTGACGCCGCCGACGCTCACGCCCCGGACGATCAAGGTGGACACCAGCCTGTACAAGCATCTGGCGTCCGATGGGCTGCGTTGGGAGCGGGAGCGCGGTCACGTGGTGCTTATCCAGCTGACGGGAAGCTATGTTGTGGTGAGCCCGCAAGAACGGTCGATCGAGCTTTATCAGCCGGATCGGGAGCTGCTGGTGCTCGACGCCATCCGGCTGATCAAGGGATTGCTCACGGTCATGGTCGAGCACAGCGGAGGAGTACAGCTGCACTCGAGCAGCGTGGAAGCGGACGGACGCGGTGTCCTGTTGCTGGGCGATATGTGGCAGGGCAAAACCACGCTGCTCCTTGAGCTCCTCGAATACTTCCAGGTGAGCCAGCTGAGTTGCGACACGACGGTGGTGGTGCCGAAGCCACAAAGCGAAGGGGGGTTGGCGGCATACGGTTGGCCATCGCCCTTCAGTGTCTCCCATGGGACGATGGCGGACCACCCGGTATTGCATGAATACCTCCCGACGGAACGTCGCACGGTGAGCTACGAGACCCTTTGGGCGGAGGGAAAAAAGACGGTACTGACGTCCCAGCAGGTCGTGCGTCTGTTCAACTCGCGCCTCGTCCCGGCGTGCGAGGACCTGGCGATGTGCCTGATCGTCCGGTTCAAGCCGGATGAGCCAACCGCCGTCCGGAAAGTCGAACATTTGGACGAATTGGTGACCCAGATCCGGACTGTGTATCTCGGCAGCCGCGATCCGATCTACCACAATTGGCTCGAATACCGTCGCATTTCGGACGACCTCATCGAGGCAAATATCCGCCAAATCGCCGAAACGCTATATGCGAAGGTACCGGCCTATGTGATGACCTGGGCACCCAGCGCCGTCAGCCTGATGAAACGGATTCCGTTCCTCGCTGGGGTTCACAAGGGCCTGTCCCGTCTGCGCGCGCCCGCGGTGGAAATGGCCTAACGCCCACAACAGATCGGCATTCAACCATGGAAACTGAATTCTCTTATTGGGGCCACCGGCTGCGGATTGTGTGGGCGACGGGCTGCGAGCCGGTCGTGGCGTTCCTGCGGTCCTATTTTTCCCCGTACTTCGAGATCCAGGATCGGCTTGGAGCCGCCCCGGGGGTCGCCCGCGTCGAGGTTGATATCCGCGAATCCGTGCCCGGTGCGCCGAACTTCGACGGGGCCGGGATGATCATCGTTGACCGAAGCGGCGGCTTTCTTTACTGTGAAGGACGAACCGTGTCCACGGCGGACGGACTCTGGATCAAGCTGATGCCTTTTCAGGTCGTTATCCGTGTCGACCCGGACCAGAGGCGAATTCAAGTGTGGGCACCCCGTCCCGATCTCCTGCGGGTGCCGCTGCTGAGGATCGTGGAGGACTTTGTCCTCAACGCCGTGCAAAACAGCGGGGGTGTGGTACTGCACGCCAGTGGCGTCGTGGCGGGCGGGCACGCGATTCTTCTGGTGGGCAACAAGAAGGCCGGCAAGACCACCGGGCTGTGCCGGCTATTGTCCGGCTACTGGGTGTCGAAGCTGGCCAACGACAATGTCTGTCTGATGCTCCGCGACGGGCAGCTGCTCGTGCGGGGATGGCCGGCGTTCTTCAAGGTGAGTGTCGCCACGACCGCCTTGTTTCGGGAATTGAATGCCGATTTTCCCGAGGATCGGCGGTCGTCGTTGGACGACGACGATTCGCTATGGGGCGTCTATGAGAAGGTCGCGCTGTACCCGGAGCAGGGCGCGGAACGATTCGGGACGCGCATTGAACCGGAAGCCCCGTTGGGTGGCATTATCTATCCGGAATACCGCCCGGATGCGGCACCGGGCATTCACGCGATCGAATCCGATCCGGGGTCCGGCGGGCCGCGCCTCACCGCGTTCCTGCAGGGATTCATGAACCCGAACCACTGCGAGTGGCTGGGAATCGATCCGGTCTCACCCGACGAGGTCCGCAACCGTCTCGCCACCATCGAGCGCGCCATCGCCAGGACCGCTGTTCCGCAATATGAGATGACCTGGGCGCCTTCCCTGGAGGAGTTGTTTGGCCGGGCGGACATTCTCCGGCCCTTCAACAAGGGCATCCTCAATTGCAAGGAACGCCAGGCCGCTCGTGGCGAGTGGCCGCCACTTCCTTCGGTCGAGACCCGCTGATCATGTCCAGCCGCATCGGTGCTGCCGTCACCTGGATGTTGTCCGATCGGAATGTCCGATTTCTCTGGATCGGGAGATCCGGGACCTTCCTAGCCGATCAGGTCGCTGAATTGGCGCTCATCTGGTTCACTTGGGACATCACGCACTCATCAGTCCTGGTCGCCATGGTGGCTTTCTTGGTTCGGGCGCCGTTCTGGGCGCTCGGCTGGTTTGCGGGGATCTACGTCGACCGGGTATCGCGCCAACGCCTCATTACCTCGACCAATCTGGTTGGCGCCGGCCTGGCGATCGCGATACCGGTCACCTATGCCATGGACGCCATCAATTTCGCTGCGTTAAGCGTCCTGGCGTTGATGCTGGCGATATCGAGGGTGATCGAGCTGCCGGCCATGAACGCGCAGCTCCCCGAGCTCGTCGAACCCAGCCGCGTCGGTGCGCTCAATCTGGTCATGGACAATACCAAGCGAATCGGAAGGATGATCGGGCCGCTGGTGTCATCGCTCCTGCATACCGTGTTGGCGACACCGTTCCTCTATTTCCTGGTCGCCACGGGACTCATGACGATGTCCTATTGCTCGACGCGCATGCGGATCACCCGTCCGTCTCACAATTCGAAAGTCAGCAACGTTCGCGCCGACCTGGCGACCGGGTGGCGGGTCCTGCAGAACGATCGACCTTTGTTTCTGGCGATCCTGTGCTTTGGACTGTACAACCCGGTGTACGCTATCGGTTACTGGATCGTCTTGCCGCGCTTCTTCAATATGGACCTCAGCCGGGCGGGGGATTTTTACGGATGGGCCGTCACGGCGTTTAGTATCGGTGCGTTTTGCGGAAATGTGGTGATCAGTGCGCTCGGTCGCTTCCCCCGGTTCCGTGGGATGCTGGCCGGATTTGTTGTGGTGGGTGGCGGCTTTGGAGCCCTGGCCATGACAGCCAACGTGGGAACGGCGGCCATTGCCATTGGGCTCGCGGCGATCGGGATCCCGATGATGGAGATCGGGATCGGATCATTGATCAATGAACGAGTACCGAAGGAACACCAGGGCAAGCTGTTCGCCCTCTATCGATACTTTGCAGAGCTCGGGTTGGCGGTCGGCCTGCTGGCAGGCGGATTTGTGGTGGATCGACTGGGTGCGCGGACAAGTCTGGCCATGCTGGTTGCCTATGTCGTGCCGCTCGTCATCGCATTCCACCTGCTGGTTCAGCGGGCGCAGCGGAATGAGGAGCGGATGGTGGCGGCGGTCGGCACTTCCGAGATCTAGTGCCGGCCGCGCCGTCGGTCCAGACGACCGGCGTATTGAAAGATGGACGCCGTTGCCGACGGGGTGAATCACGAGACAGGTGAGCGAAGACATGGACGCGGAAGTAGTAGTGGATCGAGTTGAACCGGGAATTCCCGGTCCCATCGGCTGGACGGCCTACCAGGTCCGTTATCCGCTTTTTTCGGGTCGATTGTCGGACCCGATGCGGTACGAGATCGGGAGTGCATCCGATACGGTCGCGGCACTGTTGCATCACCGAAACAGCGATCGCGTCGTTCTGGTGGAGCAGTTTCGTCCCGGCGCCCTGGCGCTCGAGGCGGCAGGTCCGGTGTCGGGGCGCCCGGATCTGTTGTGGCAAACCGAGGTGGTCGCGGGCACCCTTGCGAGGGGTGCGGTCCCGGAAGCGGCCATTCGCCAGGAGATCGAGGAGGAGACGGGCTGTGAAATCACGGAACTCCGATCGCGCTCGGTGTTCTTTGCGAATCCTGCGCTGATGGATTCGAGGGTCTATCTGTTCTATGCCGCGATCCGCGAGCTGCCGACGGCGACACTCCGCGGACGCCAGGACGAGGGTGAGGATATTCGCGTTCTCACCTTGTCGGCGGCCGAAGCCATCGCGAGGGCGCGGAACGGAAAGTTTCACAATGCGCTCACGATCCTGGCGCTGAGTCTTTTTGCCAACGATCGGGCCGGGTAGTCCGATCGCTGTGATGCAGCAAGTCCTTAACCGACAATTGCCGAGGGATAGAATTGAAGCTCGCTGAAAGGATGACTGTGGTTCAAGGGTCCCAAACTTCCGGAATGCGCAATTTGGCCATGCGACTCCGCGCGGAAGGGAAATCGGTCGTGAATTTTGCCGCCGGAGAACTCGATGAGGGGCTGAGTGAAGTCGTCATCAACGCGGCTCGGCAAGCGGTGTATTCGGGGACCAACAAGTATACCGAGACCGTGGGGATCCGCCCGCTGCGCGACGCGATCGCCGCGCGCTTGGAACGGCAGACGGGACTGCCTTGGAGTTGGGAAGAAATTGCGGTGACCGCCGGCGCCAAACAGGCGCTGTTTAACTCGGCCATGGTGTTATTCAATCCCGGTGACGAGGTACTGGTGCCGGCCCCGTACTGGACGACATTTCCCACCCAGATTTCTTTGACCGGCGCGAAGGCCGTGTTTGTGGATACGGCGGACAGTGGGTACCGCCTGACGGCCGACCTGGTGGCCAGGCACATCGGGCCGAAGTCCAGGGCGATCATCATCAATACGCCCAACAACCCCACGGGCCACGTCATTCCGGCCGAGGTGCTGGAGCAGATCGCGGTGCTGGTTCGCGAGAACGGTTTATGGGTGATCTACGATCAGTGCTATTCCACCTTTGTCTATGACGATCGCCGGCACGTCAACCTGTTGGAGGTGGCGCCGGACCTGAAAGATCGCACGGTCGTGGTCGATTCGTTTTCGAAGTCGCACGCCCTTGCCGGGTGGCGTATCGGTTACGCCGCGGCACCCAAACATGTTATCCAGGCGGTATCAAATTTCCAGGGGCATACCACTTCCAATCCCAATTCGATTGCGCAGGTGGCGGCGCTCGCGGCCTTGGAGTCGCAAGATGACGACTACCACAGTGCGGTCCGGGCGCGCCTGGAGGGCAATCGGGCCCGAGGGCTGGAGATCCTGAAGGCCCTGCGCGGTGTCCGTGTGGCGGCACCCGAAGGGGGTTTCTATTTCTACCTCAAGATTCCCCGCGACCGGTGGCCCGCGGGTTCCGGCACATCGCCGGATTCCGGGCGCACCAGTCTGGCGGAGCGATTGCTTGCCGAGGCGCAAATTGCCGTTGTGGACGGCGAGGCGTTCGGCGATCTCGGCGGAATACGGCTTTCGTACGCCATCAACTCGCAGGAAGTGGAAGCCGGACTGACGCGGCTCGTTCACTGTTTCCAGCGTCACGAATGAAGAACTAAACCCAGATTTTCCATTAGCCATCACCCCGGCGTAAAAACCGGCGTGAACCGGACCGGCAGCGAGAAGGTTTTCGATCGGTCCCACAATCCTTCCAGCCATTGCCGTTGGCGCATGGCGACACAGAGTTTCAGGATATTTTTTCTTCCCGGCGTCGTGATGTAACCCGCCTTGGCGAACAGTTTGTAACGCAGGGTCTTCAAGGTGTGCTGCACATCTTTGGCGCCGCCGTGAACGACGCTGGCTCTGAGCACGGCCTGGCGAAACAGGCTCATCAGGTTGTAGGCCAGCATGGCCACGTTCAGGCACGCCTCCGTCGCCCAGAAATCCTTCAGGCAAAAGCGGTCGGCGGCGAAGTCGTATTTCAGTTCCTTGATGCGGTTTTCGCAGCCGGCGCGCCCACGGTAGCTGCGCCAGATCTCTGGCGCCGGCAAATCGAGATCGGCGACGAGGGCCGCGAAACGGTATTGTCCAAGGCACGGGTCGTCGGCAAACAGCGATAGCGTTTTGCCTTTCGCCGTTGCGCGTCTGCCGGTGTGCTGACGGATGCCGAGGACGCGGCGCGCCCTGGGCCAGCTGGGTGCCCGGTAATCGAAGCTGACAAGATCGATGCCCTCGTCCAGCATCCACCAGCCGCGTTGATCGACGAGTGCGCGTTGCAGCGGCTGATTGAGGCGCAGGGCGATGATGTAGTGCAGCGGTTTTGCCTCTCATTCCTGGAGAAACGCGTTATCGCCAAAGCCGCTGTCAGCGCGCAGCCAAGGTCACGCGTTTGCCGCCGAGCTTGTCCAGGGTGTTGTCGAGAAAGGCCTGGGCGTTATTGGCCATGTGGCTGTTTCCCGGCCGCAGCCAGCAATTGGCCACCATACGCAGGTCCGAGACAAACGCCATCAGCGGATGATGCGAGGCGCGTCCCCGTTTGCTCGGGTTATAGCCGCGCGCCGCGCCCTCCTGTTGGCCGTAACGGGTCATGACGGTGGAGTCTAGATCGAGGGTGATGCGCGTTCCAGCCATGGCGGCCAGACAATCCGGTGATGACGGTCACCCTAGGAGCGCAGCGACGCAAGCCGGTGGGTTATGTACCAGACTGACCGCCATGGGGCAAGGAGGCGGTAGCTCTTCGCATCGACTCGCGGGCCGTAAGCTCGATGCGGTGCGCATGGTGGATCAACCAGTCGAGGGTGGCGCCGGCGATCCTCCCGCCCCCGAGATACTCATGCCAGTCGGCGACCGGTAATTGCGATGTGAAGATGCATGAGCCCGCACCATAGCGCTCCTCGAGGGTCTCGAGCAGATCCTCACTTTATAGAGCGCGTCCGGTCGCAACGGGGTGCCGCGACGGATGTCGGATGCAGCGAGATTAGATGCAAGTCGGAAATCAGCGGGCTGGCCGAGTGCGTGGTACGCGCGCGTGGTCATGAGTTCGTGCACCTCGGATCGCTTTGCCCCGGTTGCGGACAGTCTCCCGCCGTCGACTTTCATGATGGCACGGCTGGCGAACCGACGCATCCCAAGTAAGGCGGGCCCGGCTCGGTAGAGAGACTTGCTGGTGACCAGTCCGGCCGCTCCGAGGTGCGACCGCGAACGCACCGAGGCGCCCTTCGGGTGGCCATCGTGATGGCGGTAGGCGAGGTCGGGGAGATGAGCTGTAGTCGAGCCAGATCCCGAAGAAATCCGCGATCGGCGGCCGAGAGGCGAATAATCCCCCTCCTGCCGGCGAGCCGGACGAATCTGGCCGTCTTGAGATTCTTGTTGTTCGTAGCCGCGTCCCTGTGTGGATACTGGGCGGCGCATTCCATGCTGCCCGGTATCATTATATACACATCCTCCGGTGGAAAGTCACCACGCCTGTGGGCCGAAAACGGCGCACAGGCGTCCCTTGGACGCGCTCGTCGCGTCGAGTCCGATTCAGGGAAGCGTCAGCACCCACCCTGCAGTACCACGCCCCGAGGGTGTGCTTTGAATGAAGGTAAGCCATTGCCCAAGTTTTTTCGCGCAGCGAGAAAATCCCCGTGGAATTTCCGCCGGAATTGCCTTGCGGTACAAAGCAGTATCGCATGCCACAATCGCGCCTTGGTGTAGCTCATGGTGGCCTCCTGAACTGAACTAAACGATGCATGATAAAGTTATTGCAGATCATGCACGTATGTGTATTGAAGGGGGCGATAACGCATCGTTTGGCGATTAATGATCCCACCCTGGCTGGTTACTCGATCGGCTGGTGCACTAGGCCTACCGGCTTGCGCTGGAAGGGGGATTCCATGCGAAAACGTAAACATCCGCTGGAGATGGATAGCGGCTAAATAAACCACCGCGTAGCTGCGCTCCGTTGAGGTGGCAGCATTGAGACCGGAATGGGTGGCAGGGATGGCCGGAATACGCAGATGGGTAGGGAACGTCGGGCCGAATCCCTTCAGACAGGAGGATCCGTCTCCCGGGGCAGACCGTCGATCAGTGTGCTGGGGCTCAGCCCGAAGGCCCGGGCGATGCGGGCGAGCTGTACGACGCTCACGTGGATGCGGGCCCGTTCCACGTGTCCGATGTAGTTGCGGTGCAGGCCGCTGAGTTCCGCCAGCACCTCCTGGCTCCAGCCGCGCTCGGCGCGCAGGACGCGGATGCGACGGCCGAGATCGCGGGTGAGGGCATCCCGGGATTCCGTGTTATGTCCTGGTTCCTCCTCCATCCTCGACCTCCTGGTCCGATGAGGCCGCTTGCCTTTGGTTGCTCGTGCTCGGTGCCAGAATAGCATTATGTTCACATGTGAACAATGCTCTATGTTCATATGTGCACATGATGCTCGCCGAACAACTGGCGTCCAACCTCCGGGCTAGGCGCGGAGGTTGGACGCAGGAGGAATTCGCCCGAAGGCTCGGAATCAGCCGCGCTACGCTGACCCGTCTCGAGGGGGCCGCCCAGAACACGACCTTGAAGACCCTGGAACAGATTTCCCGGGCGTTGCGGTGTCCGGTGGGCGAACTTTTCGAAGAACGAGAGGCACGGCGGAAAGGATGATATCAGCTGGGTGGCTTCGATGGGTCCCCACCTGGCACTTGTTTTATGCACAGGGTGGACCATGGGATGGCTCAAGATGCAGGCGGAAATTGGTCACATTGTGTCGTAAAATCAGTTTTAATGTCGGGTATGAATTGGCAACTGGTTCGAAGGCGAAATAGAAATGGCCAGTTCTGAACAAATAAAAGCCTTGCTTTTGTCCCACCTGGCGCGGGATGAGGAACGCTTTTTGTCCATCGCCCTGCAGGTGGCAGCCCATGAGGCCCACATCGGACATGGCAAGCTGGCGCTGGAGTTGCGTGATATCGTTGAGAAAGCGAAGAAGCAGACCCAGTTTGCCCCAGTGCCTATTGCCAAAGGGCTCAAGGATGCTTCGGGCCTGCTATATGCCACTACCCCGCGCGTTCGGCTTGGCGATTTGATCACGACCACGGAGGTTCGGGAAAAACTAAACCGCGTCGTGCGCGAACAGCGTCACTTGGGCATGCTCAAGAATCACGGTCTTGCACCGCGGCGGCGCCTGTTATTGGTGGGCCCTCCCGGCACCGGAAAGACCTTTACCGCTTCGGTGTTGGCCGGTGAGCTGGGCTATCCATTGTTCCAGGTCCGTTTGGATGCCGTGATTACCAAGTATATGGGTGAGTCGTCAGCCAAATTGCGCCAGGTTTTCGATGCCATACGTGAGGTGCGAGGTGTCTACTTCTTCGATGAGTTCGATGCACTGGGCACGCAGCGGGTGTCGCCCAACGATGTCGGGGAGGCGCGGCGCATCCTGAACAGCTTCCTGCAAATGATTGAACAGGACGACTCCAACAGCGTCATTGTCTGCGCAACCAACCACGCCCAGATACTCGACCACGCCTTATTCCGCCGATTCGATGACGTGATTCAATATCACCTGCCAGGCAAGGAGGAAATTATCAGTTTGCTGAAGAGCCGACTCGGCTCCCATGTGGTGAAGGAATTTCCCTGGACTGAAGTGGCGCAGAAGGCTCAGGGCCTGAGCAGCGCCGAGGTCACGCTGTCGGCAGAGGACGCCATCAAGGAAATGCTTATCCATGAACATGAAACAATTACTGAGGAAATTGTCGAGTCTGCAATAACAGATCGGCGCGGTATGAGCCATGAGATGCATAAGTAAGGGAAAGCGGTGGCGGAAAGCGCGGATTTAAAGCACCACATTTACCTCGGGGCGACCGGCAAGCCGGAACCTTTCACTTCTCCTTCAAAAGGCCCGAAACCACCCGACGTTCCGGTGCGGAATCGTCAGCAACATGGAGCGGTGCTCCTCGGGCAGTTGCGGCAAATAGACGAGCGGCAAGCGGCGCTGAAACACGAGGCGGAAGCACAGGAACTCGAATCGGCTGTCGGCATCCAGGTCGAATTCGAGAGCTTTCCGGGCATCGAACTTGCCGTTGAGAGTCTCGCCGACGCGCGGCAGAAGATTGAGCTGCTAAACGTCATCCATCGCGACGACAAAACATTCGCCACTGTATTTGTTCCGGAAGGTAAGCTATCGGCTTTTGAATCCAAGCTCCGGTCTTACCTGGAGGAAATGAAAAACAAAGCCGGGCGCCCACGAGACAATCGAAAGTTGATCGACGCCATACAGGCCTTCCGTGTGGCGGCGCTGGAGGCGCTCTGGACCGATGATCGGAGCCTGTTCCCTGAAAACCTGGACGAGTCATTTTGGTGGGAGGTATGGCTGCCGGTGCGCCGTGACCGTCAAGCGGTCCTGCACGATTTCAGGCGGCTGGCTGACGCGGCGGGAATTGAGGTACCGAGGAAGGCCTTCGAATTTCCGGAGCGCTCGGTCTTGCTTGCCAGGGGAAATAGGAGACAGTTCGCGCGAAGCGGTCTGTTGCTCAACAACATATCGGAATTGCGCAAGGCAAAGGAAACCGCGGCCTTTTTCGATGCGTTGACACCGGAAGAGCAGCGGGAATGGGCAGAAGATTTGACGGGGAGATTGGTTCAGCCGCGGGATCCCAATCTCGCTCCCTACGTCTGTATCCTCGATACAGGCGTAAACATCGGACACCCATTGCTTGACCCATTCATCAACGCCGCTGATCAGTTCACCCTCGAGGCCACATGGACTGGTGCCGATGATGATGGTCATGGAACAGGCATGGCTGGACTGGCAGCTTGGGGTGATCTCGTAGGTCCTCTGGAGAAATCGGCCAAGGTGGAAATCAACCACCGCCTGGAGTCGGTGAAAGTGCTGCGTTACCCCCATGACACTGAAGGGAGACTCCCGGGGATCGTGACTGCGGAAGGTGTGGCGACTCCCGAGATTCAATACCCGCAGCGTACCCGGGTTTTCACCATGGCCCTTTCGGCAATGGATACCCGGGATCGAGGCAGACCCTCCGCCTGGTCGGCGGCTGTAGATAGCCTGGCGGTGGATTATCTGGGCGAGAATCAAACTCCCAGGTTGTTCATGCTGTCTGCCGGCAATTCCAATGGCAAGCTCACCGAAATGGCCAGTTATCCCGGTTACAATCTTTTGCAGGATATCCACGACCCAGGCCAGTCATGGAACGCTGTGACGGTGGGTGCTTACACTGAGAAAAATAATATCACCGAGCCGGAATGCACCGGTTACACGTCGCTTGCGCCTGCAGGTGGGTTATCGCCCTACAGCACGACCTCCGTCACCTGGGAGAAATCCTCACCGATCAAACCGGAGGTGGTGTTCGAAGGGGGCAATGTGGGTCGTGATCAATATGGATGCGCTTCGATTCCGAGCCTTTGTTTGTTGACAACGCATCACCGGCCCGTCGAGCGGCTGTTTACGACCTTTGCAGCGACCAGCGCCGCAACGTCATTGGCGGCACGGTTTGCGGCAAACATTCTTGCAGAATATCCAACCCTTTGGCCAGAGACGGTAAGGGCATTGATGGTCCATTCTGCGGAGTGGACGGATGTGATGAAGGCCCAGTTCGCACACGGAACTACCGATAGAACACGAGCGCAGCACCGTGTTCGCTGTGTGGGGTTTGGTATTCCTAGCCTGGAACGTGCACTTTGGAGCGTCAACAATTCACTAGCACTTATTGTTGAAGACAGGTTACAGCCGTTTGAAAAACGGAATGGCAAGATCGCCACCAGAGACATGCACCTTCACGAACTCCCTTGGCCGAGGGAGTCGCTGCTGGAGCTGGGTGAGGCCACAGTCGAGATGACGGTAACGCTTTCCTATTTCATTGAACCTAACCCTTCCAGTCGAGTCGTGAGCGGCAAATATAGCTATCAAAGCCACGGACTGCGTTTTGATGTAAAACGGCCGCTCGAATCGAGCGAAGAATTCAGAAAGCGCATCAACCGGCAGGCGCGAGATGAGGAGGAAGGTACAACGAAAGCCCCATCAGATCCTGATTGGTTACTGGGTGCACAATTTAGGCACAAGGGCTCGATCCATAAGGACGTGTGGACCGGCAAAGCCGCAGACCTTGCTGAGCGGGGCCATATCGCAATTTATCCTGCGATGGGCTGGTGGAAGACGCGGACTGCTTTGGAGCGCTACGACAAAGGAGCCAGATACGCTTTGGTGGTCTCGATTGCTGTCCCGGATGTAGATATAGACATCTATAGCAAAGTATTGGCGCAAGTTACTGTCGGACAGTTGGTGAAAGTGTAGTAGGGTATTGTTCGCTTTTCAGTCGGCGTATCGCAAATTTTCCTGCACAAGGTCGAGTGAGCTTCCCCCTGAATTTCACCTTCCAACGGTAAGCGGCTAGCATGAACGTAACCGGAAGGAAAAGATGTCAAGATACCGAAACAGGAATACACGACGGAGTTCAGGGAACTGGCCGTGAAGCGGGCCCAGGGCGACGAAGGCATCACCAAGGCGACCCGGGTGGTTTCAGCGAGCGATTACCACCGCAGATCGAAGCAGGCGGTGCAGCGCGAAAAAGAGCGACAGCCATCCTAATTTTTTCTACAGACCAAGTGTAGGTATGCCAGATATAATGGAATGGTCGCCCCCTCCCTGATATGGAACGACCGGCCCCCGATTCGCAGACCGTGGGTTATGCTGCGGATCGGGGAACGAACTGTGGCACAGAGCCACATACGAATGGAGGCCGGTCGTTCCATGATGACTAACCGGCATCTCAACGTCCTTCCCCGATACGGGGTCAAATTCCCCCATGGCCACCGCCGATTTCCCCCGAAAACGCCGATAGCGCGAGTGAGCCTCCCGCCCCGCTCGGCCTGTGAGCCCCACCGCGACTAGATCGAGACGCAGTGAGCGGCTGTGCAAGCAAGCTGTGCTGTAATCCTGCTGTAATTGTGTTGCACTCCGGTCCACTATGATACATTTCGATACATAATAAAGTTATTTCAGATCATGCACCTCAGCGCAGGGAAGCGCACGAACATGCATCGTTTGCCGATTTGTAATCAGAGGGTCGGGGGTTCAAATCCCTCTGCGGGCTCCAATAAAACAATATGTTACAGCGTCTCATCGAATTGAATTCTTGTTATGTAGACGCTATGTAGACATTTATCCCTGCACTGAACACTCTTAATTTCGTGCGTTGAACTGACCTCGGAATAAACGGCAGAGACCAGATCTAAAAGACAGACGTGCTTGGCCGATGCGGGCATAATATTACGGGGCCGTTCTTTAAAAGTATTTAAAAATGGGAATAAGCAGATCGGAAACACAAGAATAACGAGACGGATCTATAGACATGGAAGCCACCCCCGCAGTGGCTCCTCTCTTTGATAAAAGTCTGTACACGCATTTCTCTGTCGGTTGCCTGTTCTAAGGATTCATTGTATGCCAAGCGCCACAATTAAAATCTTCTTAGTTCACGGAGACCCGAAGCGGCTTCGGACAGCGGAATTATCCAACTGGACAGGAAAGGCCGTTGCGGGCCCAAGAAGCGAATTCGACAGTGTGCTTGCCCGAGATGAATCGCAAAATTCAGGAGTCTACTTGCTAACTGGCACCGATCCGGAAACAGGACAGAGCTCAGTTTATATTGGCGAGGGTGAGTCCATCCGAGACCGCGTAAAAGCGCACCTCGACAAAGATTTTTGGAATCACATCGCGTTCTTTACTAGCAAAGATGAGAACCTAACAAAGGCGCACATACGTTATCTTGAAGGGCGTTTAATTGAGCAGGCAAAGAAGGCGAGCCGAGCAGAAGTAAAGAATAACCAAAGCAGTGGTTCCAAATTGCCTGAGTCAGATCGTGAAGATATGGAAATCTTCCTTGAGAAGATCCACCAATTGTTACCCGTTCTTGGCGTGGAAGTGCTGGTCCCAACAACAGCAACCGTTTCCGGTCCAAACGAAACCGCAATCCTGTCCTGTGAAATCAAAGGGCTCAAAGCTACCGGACATCTCACCCCAAACGGCATCGTAGTCCTTGCGGGGTCTCAAGCTGTCTTGACCGAGCGCCCTTCCGCACAGAAATATCCATGGCCAATAAACATGCGGCAACAGTTGAAAGACCAAGGCGCATTAAAAGAGAACACCGATCACCTTCTATTTACCAAGGACGTTGAGTTCTCTAGCCCAAGCGCAGCGGCCGCCGTTATTCACGGTGGGCACGCAAATGGGCTCACCGCATGGAAGAACAAAGAAGGAAAAACGCTCAAAGAACTTGAGTCCATAGAAGACCTGCTTTGAGTAGATGTCGGCACCAATGCGGCACAACCAGCAAAGCGAAACGTTAACCTACAATGGAGGAGTTCATCGAGAGTATCTACGTTAGTGAGCTGCTGGTGCAGTGCGAGTATGCTGTTGATGCGATTGAGCGAATGAATGAAATTCTGAGTGTGCGGGGCAGCCTTACTGAATTCTTTATGATTGCTCCACGCGCAGCCATTGGGGGAAATGCCATAAAAAACCGAGACATCTTTCGAATGTTTGATCCGGACCCTAAATTGGTCGTGTTTCGCGGCGAGCGAGTTGATATCGAAGCGCTCGTAACTAGTTTGGCCGAAGTGCAGACTAAGGCAATCGAGCGAATGACACAGTTGGACGCTAACCGCCGGTCGCGGGCGACACGCATGAACCCCGCCCACATCTGAACCGAAACATTAAGTGTGAGAGCAGCGGGGTCGCGCGCATGCCTCAGGATAAGATTATCGCGGTACACGTGGGCCTTATTCGTCGGCCGTGGCGCTTTGCAATTCAGCGCAGGAACCAAGCCGGCCGCGACGTCTACGAGATCTTTATCCCCGGAACGCTCAAGGAATACATCATCCAGTTACTCACGATCTTGAATGGTGTTCGCGCCGACTTCATGGCGCAACTTGCAAAACTTGATGATGACCAATGGATGAGAAGCAAACACAAGATGCGACACTACGTCGCTAAGCAACAGGATCACGTCTATATTGCAAGTGAGTGGTTAACGGACCAGCATACCGAGAAAGTTTTCGACCATTGGGTCGCAACAAATATTAGCCGCAAAGAAGCGGAGACTATCGTAAGTTTGGCGTGTGAGGCAGCAGGTGTGCATCGGGCAAGCATTTACCGCTTGCAACTATGATCCTCATTTTAACATTGTGCTGGTGCGGACGTGCAGTACGCCACCGTGCTTAATTTTATTGCACGTGCCATGGTGGACCGCATCTTGTCACGTTAGATGCTCCTCGTTGGAGGCGTTGTGACAAAGCTGCCCGATTCCCCATATATTACTAATCCAAATCGCCTTGCCGACGTCATTGCAGCCATCCAGGCTATGGCGGTTTTCGAATTGCATATGCGGAATTTCAAGAGTTGGTCAGTAAGTATCAGCGGCGATGAATCAAAGGCCGACCACTGGAAGCGGGTATTCGAAGAGCACCCGGAATTTTTCCGTATCGACACATCGGGATGCCTTGCGTCGCTCGTTTGGCGGAGGCAGTTACCAAAAATGTACCACGTAGGTCGTCAACAACTTCTATCAAAAAAAACGTGTGAGGGGCTTCCGGCAGGCGAAAAGGAAAAGCTCGTGCGGCCGCCTTTGACGCCAAATGACATAAAGACGCTTATCGAGGCAGCCATTAATATTCACGCAAGCGCGGTCGAGTTAAAGCGTGAATCAAAATGGTGGGTGCCTCTGGCAGGCGCAGGTGGTGGTTTCGTCGGCAGTATAGTTGGTGCTTTCCTCAGATATAAATGATCAACGTAGTATTGAATCATTCATGAACTGAGTTACCCGCAAGCCGCGCGGGCTGGTTTTTGCCCTGGTCCGTCGGTCAGTTTCCGAAATTGTTAGGAACTAGGGCCTAGACACATGAGTTTATTCAGCATGGTGTATCAAGCACTTCGCTAGGATACTGTTGGTGATGATGACTGTGGCCTCCAACGTTTCGGTGAATGTCTTTGGTTTCCGAAGGGTCCTCAGCAATGGCCCGTACAGTTATTGACAGAACTCCAAGGACCCCAAAGAAGAGAGAGGGCCAATTGTTAAAATCCCAACGCGTACAGTTTCGCCCGTTCGACTCCCAGCACCGTGCTCTGCAGGTCGGTCAGCGGTAGCGGCGCTCTCCGGGGGTCTCGGACTCACGGTCCATTCATGAATCCGGCTCGGCAGCGTGACCGGACCCGCTTCGAGCCCGAAGATTCGGGCCCCAGAGGGTTCCCCGTACCGGTTTGGTTCGTCGCTCCACAAGCGCGCAAGCTTCACCGGGCAATCTTTCCGGGCGACGTCCGGTCCGCCCATCACTTCCACAAAACTCGCCCAGTCCCCGGCATCGGCTGCCGCCCAGGCCCGACCGAGTATCCCTGCCGGTGCCCCATTAAGCCGCCGCAGCTCCCGCCAAACCGAAACCGGCGGTCCCCCGATCTGCTGGAACTGGCGAATCCCCCAAGTAGAGGCCCAGGCATCTACCCGTTCGGCTGAGGACTTCGAGTCCCTCCCGAACAAGTCGGCATCCACCCCAAATCCGTCGATGTTCTTGGCAATGTACTTGGCGATATAGCCGGCTGCCGTGCCTTTATCGGGGTCAATACGGACCGCCTTGAAGCGATGGTTCGCCGCCCCGGGTTCGTCCGGGTCGCTGTGTAGCGCATAGTGGGCGCCGACACTCCTGAATATAAGATTGCCTATAGGTGGCTGTTGGCGGAACTAATGAGTTGAGACGGCATAAACAGATTTTTAAACGGAATATTCTGGAAAAGTCCTAGCCCCAATTTTCCTCTCTCGCCATGGGAGACTTTGCAAAATATACTGTGTTATTGCCTGTTGCCAATTCCAAGCAGGAAAGGCAATGCTCTGTTGGTAGCAGCATTACATCGCTGTTCGTTTCCTCGAACAGAGTACGAACAAAACCAGTGATCCACGGAAGGAATAAAGGTACATGACTATGTTGTCGAGATATTGACGATGTTCCTCGGAATTGAAACATCAAGCCGTCTAATTTTTGAAGGCAGCAGCCCTTCGGAGGGCAGAGGGCTTTGGCCATTGCCTATAGTTACTCCGGTCGCAATGGGTGCAAAAGTTCCCGGGGAACTTACGCAAAGCTTGCCAGACGAAGGATTCTCATTGCTCGAAACGGCGCGGATAATGTTTCGCGAAGACTTCTTTGATCCTGTAACGCGAATCAGGCGCGGAAGGTTCTACAGGCGTGATACAGGCCCGCTTCATATGCCTTGGGAAACGAGCCCTCATCCTGCGTTAAATTTGCAAGGACTTGCCGTGTACCGCAACGAGATCGCGCCTGCATTCTCGCAAAATCTAAATAGTCACACTGGACGGCTACGCGTCCCAGATTTACTTACCTTTCAGTCTTTCTCGCTCCGGGATGAATTGCACGATTTTCGGCCGGAGCACATGCTGGTGGTTCTTGGCACCAAACAGGTCTCGACGCGTTGGAATTTGGTTGATGTCGAGACAATCTCAACGGGCGAAGAACTTGTAACGCTAAAGGCAAGAAATTTGTTCGGCATTTTGCCGGAATTCCGCGGCGCAGCAATCGAAAATGATGATAATGCCAAGATACACGAGGCGCTGGAAAAATTGGCTGACACGATTTACCGCGCGGGACCGGAATCGGTTGTCGATTGTGCGAGAGACTTGGCATCGGCGGTGGTGCTGACCATCCTCAGGCAAGAAGGCGTGGTGCTTAAGAGTGACGAACTTGATCTAGGGCCGGCCACGAAAAGACTCGCGGACGATCCAAGGCTGAGCAAGTTCGGCATCGTTGTGAGCGCTGCACAAATCATTCAGCGTCTCCATCCGAGGCGGAAACCATCCGAGCAACAACGGCGCAACGGCCTGCATGCATTGCGAGAAAAAGATGCGGACCTGGCGGTGTTGTGTGTCGGAACGATGTTGCGCGACCTTGGGTGGGCGGAATGGGTGTGACTGATTCCGACCCCCGATGCCGACTGGAATCTGCCACATTTGCGGTACCGAGGGTCCGCTTTCCTTCGAGCATATTCCGCCACGAAGCGCTTTCAACGATCATCGCGTAACCAGATTTCGCGATACGGATACGCTGCTTGGGCCTGATGCGGTAGCTACGGGTCCGATTCAGCAGAGGGGTATGGGCGGATACACGCTGTGCCCGCGCTGTAATAACAACACAGGCTCATGGTACGGCAAGGATTTTGTCGAATGGTGTTACCAAGGTATGGAAATACTCGAACGGATGGGCGGCAATCCGCGTTTCATGTACTTACACCGTCTATATCCACTACGGGTTCTGAAGCAAATCGTGACGATGTTCTTCTCGGTAAACGGAGACGGGTTCCGCCAACAGCATCAAGAACTCGTTCGATTCGTTTTGAACCGGGAACATAAGTTCCTGCCGCCCACGTATCGCTTCTTCCTGTACTACAACACAAGCAGCAAATCGCGCGCGATTGGTGGGGTGGCCATGCTCAGATTAAAGAGTCATCAGATGATTCTGCCTTCTGAGATTAACTACCCGCCATTCGGCTACGTGATGACAATCAACTCTGACCCGCCCGATGACCGGCTTGCTGAAATTTCACATTTTGCGACATATCGCTACGACGAACAGGTGGAGGTGGAAGTCCGAATGAATGTGTTGCCGGTTGAGACGCAGTTTCCAGGGGACTATAGGACGAAGGACGAGATCTATCGAGACGCTGGCATCAAACCGACGGAAAAAGAGTAATTGGGAGTACCGATGGCCAATCGCGATGATTTCACCCAAAAGGTAAAACAGACGATCGCTTTGCGTGCTAGCTATCGCTGTTCATTTAAGGATTGCAATCGACCCACTGTGGGTCCAAGTGAAGAGTCTGGACATGCGGTGAATATCGGTAAGGCCGCACACATTCGGGCGGCAGCACATGGCGGTCCGAGATACGATCCATCGATGTTGCCGGAAGAACGCTCCGGTATCGGGAATGCCATATGGTTGTGTGCCACGCATGCCGACATGATCGACCGCGATTTATCGGCCTACACGGTCGAAGTGCTCGAGAGCATGAAGACCCATCACGAAGCGCAGTGCGCCACCGAATTGCGGATGCAGATTCCTGGGTCGGCGCCGACGGCGGATCTTGTTGCGGTCGGACCGGATGTGGTTTTCTTAGGCGATTTTGCGGGTGTCCGCGAAGCCGAGTGGCAATTTTTGATAAGGCACTACGTTATCGGCGATCTCAGTTCTCTTGTGGCTTTCATCGACAGCTTTAAAAGCGGTCACTATTCGGATCGCTACATTCTTGCTAATTGCTTTGGTGATGGGCGCGCCCTTGCCGGCACCCCGAGTCTAACAAACGGTGAGAAGGGTACGTTGATCCAATGCCCCGTATACCCACCGTTCGAGCGCACCAAGGCCACCGAACTCCCCGCCGATATCGCCAACGATCTCAATTTTAGAAATGGTGATATTCAGATGGTTCGCGGCATCGAGGCGCTACCGCAGAAGATTCAAAATGTCCTATCAATACATAGAGGCGAAATGCCGTGGAGCCGTGGTTTCGGTACTCGGCTTGCAGAATATTATTCCTTATTGCGCGGTTCTCCGTGGTTCGACGACCTCTTCAAGTTGGAGGTCATTCGCCAGGCCGCAATCCCGCATTTCGATCCGCTCAGGAAGATTCAATACACCCCGCTGTTATGTGTCGAGCGCGTGCATAGGGTAGAAATTCTTACGGAGGTGTCCCCAAATAATTGGTTGCCGGTACGGTTCGAATTGGATGTGAAGGGATTGGGGCGTTGGGAACAAGAATTGTCGATCTACATGCCGGAACCGCCGTCTCACCTATGAGAAACGCCCCATCCTCCCGCTTGCGCAGGATCGAGGGGCTCCGCAATGCGGCCACATGGTTCGCACTGCCGATGTGGGTGACGTCACTACGGCACGTCACGCCGGTGGGAGTAGCGTGGCCGCGGGCTGTCGGCATAACGCGCGTCTTTCCGACTTCGCGGGCGCGTTTTGCCGAACGTGGCACGCGCGCGGCGCCCGTGTCATCACCCGTAGGGGGCCGGACAAATTGCCGCGAGAAAGCGAATGCGCTGCGGGGTCACCACGCGCCTCGAGCGTGCTGCAACCTTGCAACAAACCGGATTGGCAGTATCTTCACCAAGCACTTCGATGAGTCTATCGCCAGGGTTGGGCTGCGCATTGCGAAATCCCCACCACACAGCCCGATGACCAATGCGAACTGCGAGCGCGTCAGCAGTAGCCCATCCTGCCTCCGTAGGTCGGGGTCCATGATGGTGTGTTCATCTAAAGTTTGTAGTCCGAGATCGCGATCTTATCGTGCGCTGGCCCGTACCGTTGTCCCCTGACTTAGGGACGAGTCAGTATTTAGTGCCGGCAGTGTCGCGGAACGAGGGCCGCGGGCGTGCGCTTAGCGAAGTTAAGCCACCGCCCGAGGCGCAGGGGATAGGCGCGTAGCGCGCGGCGAAGCCGCCTAATTCCCCGCCCGAGTTCCGCGACAAAGCCTTGCAAAATTTCCGATTGAATTCCTTAGCGATACAAGGAGGTTCAGCATAGTAAACTGCACATAACCATGCAACATCGCCGCAGTGGAAATTCGACGGAAAATTCCCGTCGGAAAGTATTTTCCGCCGGAAATTTCCGTTCTACGGAACCGCCGGAGGCGGGCCGCCAGGGCGTTCCGTACTTGCATAATGCTTGATGGAACTTGACTTGATCAACAAAGACTGCGGCGCAGAGACGAGCGTCAGTGCTCCTGATTCGCCGGCTGCGCCGGCAGTCGACTCTGCCTACGCAATTCCGCCATCGTCTTGAGGATCGTCTCAAGAATTAGGTGGTCCGAAAACTGCCGGACAAGTCATTCCGGCAATCCCAGCATTGCCGCGCGTACCATATCCTCAGCACTTCGTATTGGGTCGATTACACGACCGAGCTTCGCGGCCTCGGATCGCGAGAGATTTTCAGCACTGCTTGACAGGCATACCCAGCCGCTGCCGACAATACTCAGAATGGACCGAGTCATGATCTGACTCCCCAATTATCAATGTACTGCCAGTGCGGCTGCGCCGCTCATCGGTTAATACGCCTACAATGCGGTGGCGGATGCCTCGCCACTTCCGAATGCCTCGCCACTTCTAAGTTACGTTGACTCGCTCACAATTGATTTCCGACCCATTTGGCAATTTCGCTGGCCGCTCGAGCCCATGGGGTCTGCGCATTCCCGGTTACCAGCAAGTTGCCTGTTGATGCGGTGGTGAAGACACTTTGCGCTAGCGGAGGGCTTTTTGTACCGTCAGCCGAAACTTTCACCACGGTAGCCTTTACCGACAGGCTGGCCTCTCCTGAATTGGAAATGCCTGAAGTCAGCCATCGTGCAACGGCATTACCCGGATTCCATGATGTCACCTCCAATTGCAATTCTACATAGTCTCCCGCAGCTCCACTTGGGGAAAAAAGAAGATTCGATCGTTGCATGGGCCTTGTGACGGTCTGATAGTGCTGTGGCCGAACGATCTGAATTGAGGGAAAGCGCTTTGCCAGATCAAGTGCAATCGAATTCGCCATCGGCAGGGGTATAAAGTAGTTTTGATTGAATTTCTCGGCTGAAGTCGGATTGTCGACCACGACTTCCTTCGCGCCCAAGGTGCCTTGGGCCGGCTGTACAAGCGGAGCCTGAACGGCGGTTGAGACGCAACCTGAAAGTACCAAAAGACAAAATATGAAGCCGATCCTGAATGTGGTATTCATCTGCTTCGCTCCCTATCGCTCGACTGAACTTGAATGGGTTCTGGTAGTTTAGAGTCTGGATCTATTCTAGTTATTTGCGCGTCTGATGGCCTCGAACCTTTCATGCGACTACCTGGCAGGAGGCATCATCATTGGACTTTAGCACGGATGAGATGGGCTGCGATTGAATTGTCAGTGAACACCGCCAGCGCAGCCGCAGGTAGCCTGTGGGGCGCGATGCAATAGGGTGAAGATTTGCGTTCTAGATTTCGGCCAGCTTTTCGGACGTCGCAGTTCACATATTTCGCTGTCAGCAATACAGCAAGGCTTTTAGTTGGTTGTGTATTTGCCTACAAAAATCCGCATTTTGATCCAAGGTCGCTAGTCTGCGATTTGCAAATAGGGTCGGCAATATCTCTAGCAACGCCGTATCGCCAGGGCCGTCCGCCAGAAGCCTTTATCTTATTTGGGCAATGATCTAGGATCCTTTCGGGGACGTAGAAAAAGTATTTAAGGGCATCGACAAGTATTGGAAAACGGTAAGAAAAGGAGAGGGATGTCTTGTCGCGAAATCTCCGTTATTACGCGGATCCGCTGTGTCGATTGGATCGATACGTAGTCAGCGAACTTCAGCAGAAAAGACCATCCGGCTCACTCCAATTACACGGATTGGCCCATCACGAACTAAGAGTTTTCACAGCAAATTCGAAGGACCGCTATTGGCCCGCTTATCGGGCGATCTGGCAAGGCGGGAGTAATCAGGTGGTCCGAGACGGGGGTTTACCGGACGTAAAAAGAACATAGTTTAAGTAGGGGGGGTGGTTGGTTCCACAGACAGAACAAGAAGTCCGTGCGGAAATTGAAAAGCCGCTAAACGCGGCCGAATGGTTAGCGCGCGGTGCAGATAAGGCTAGTATCCGCAGCGTGCGCGAAGTCGCCAATCACGAGCGCCACGTGAAATCTAGTGACGAACTCACCAGCCCAATACAGATGCGCTATGGACAACTCGACCATGGATTTCGAGCGAAGCGGGACGCGCGAGTGAAGAACTACGCCCACACAACTAGGCAGTGAGTTAGATATGAAAGCAAACAAAAAACCGTGGCCGCTAAGAACAACCTACGGAATTCGGGAAAGAATTGATACAAATCCCGATTTCCAGCGCCCAGCAGTCTGGAGCGCGGGCCAGAAGCAACTACTGATTGACACCATCCTGCGTGACTTCGACGTACCTAAGCTGTATTGGCGGAAGACTGGCTCGAAGCCAGATACGTATGACGTCGTCGACGGACAGCAGCGTCTGAGAACCATATGGGAATTCTTTGATGGTGGATTCAAGCTCCCAAAAGATGCAGATCAAATTGATGGCGAAGATATCGCCAACTGTAAATACAATGATCTCCCCGATGAACTGCGCATGCGGTTCGACGTATATGCTTTAGATGTGGTTGTCCTTGAGGATACGGACGAAGACGAAGTCCGTGAAATGTTCCTTCGCCTTCAGAACGGCACTACCCTCAAGGCACAGGAAAAGCGGAATGCTTACCCCGGAAGGATGCGAGATTTCATTAGGGAGTTGTCGAAACATGAATTCTTTGGCCGTGTCGGATTCAGTAATGCGCGTTTCACGCACGATCTTGTTGCAGCACAAATGGTTTGTCTGGAGATCGCCGGTGACCCCACAAATATCAAGAACGCCGATCTGAACCGGATGTACGAAGGCAATAAGGATTTTGACATAAGGGGACCGATTGCCAAGTCAGTGAGGCGAGTTTTGGATCTTCTCGCCGAGGTGTTCCCAGAGAAGACGCCGGAGCTAGAACGCTATAACGTCATCGCCCTCTACTGCGCTATTTCTGAGCTGTTAAGGCAGTATGCAATAAACGAAGTTAAGTCCAAGCTGCACGACTGGTTTGTTGGGTTTGAGATAGAACGCAGGGAGCAGGAAGAAAAGAGCGAAGATCTGGCCGACCCCGAATGGATTACTTACAAGGAAAAGATCAGCCACAGCACCGATGCCGCCGAGTCTATTCGATGGCGAATGGAGTTCATGCTGCGCAAGCTTCTTGAAGAGTTTCCAGGACTATCTAGAAAAGACAACCAGCGCGGGTTCACGCATATTCAAAAATTAGCCATTTTTAGACGTGATAAAGGCGTTTGCCAGATCAAATTCAAGTGCAAAGGCGAGAAACTTACTTGGGACGACTGGCATTGCGACCACATTATGCCGTGGTCCAAGGGCGGTAAGACAACAGTCGAAAATGGTCAGGTGTCTTGTTCGGCATGCAATCTCGCAAAAGGCGCTGACTGACTATGAGTGGTCACAGTTTATATGCAGTCACAAGATTCTCGACCGGCAAGAGACACGAAGGGAGGGAGACCGCATGAAGCTGTACAACATTAAGATTCATAACTTCCGGTCCATAAAGGATGTCACAATCAGTGCACTGCCATATACGTTGATCGTCGGTGAGAACAACGCCGGAAAGACAAATCTTATTACTGCAATTCGAATGTTCTACGAAGACGGTGGGCTGAAATATCAGCGCGAGCGAGATTTTCCGAAGTTTCAGACGGATGATGCGGATAGCTGGGTCGAGCTATCCCTTTACACTACACAGGACGAACAGGATGGGCTTAAGAAGGAGTACCAGACACCCGACAGAATTCTCAAAGTCAGACGATACTTTGAGTCAGATGTGGGTCTTGCGAAGTCCAATCAAAGCAACATCTACGCATATGAGAATGGCACCTTATCGGCGAACCTGTTCTATGGCGCCAAGAATATTTCTCAAGCGAAATTGGGCCGAGTTATTTATGTGCCGGCGGCCGGGAAGATAGACGAAACCTTTAAGTTGACCGGTCCGTCGCCTTTTCGTGAACTAGTCAACCTGGTCATGAAGAAGGCGATGCAAGAAAGCGGCTCATATTCAAATCTGCAAAAGGCATTTGAAACTTTCAATGAGGAGTTCCGCAAAGAAGAGGAAAGCAGCGGGCTATCAATTAGCAGCCTCGTCGATGACATTAACCAGCACATCAAGCACTGGGGTGTCGGTTTTGGCATCGACATAAATCCAATAAAGCCAGACGACATCGTTAAGAGCCTCCTTTCTCATCATTTAAAGGATGCGGGACTGGGTGACCATAAGGTCGATGTCTCGGCGTTCGGGCAAGGACTCCAGCGTCATTTGATATACACGCTCCTTCGATTGTCCTCGAAATACGCGACAAAACCTGCCCAGACAAAGAAAGAATTCAGCCCGGATTTTTCGTTGCTGCTGTTTGAGGAACCAGAGGCATTCTTGCACCCAACGCAGCAAGAGGTCTTGTTTCGGAGTTTGCAGGACCTCAGCCTTCAAGATGACCAACAAGTCATCGCGACGAGTCACTCGTCAAAGTTTGTCAGCAAGCAGATAACGAACCTCCCCGGTCTGGTTCGCGTCCAGAAAAATCGGACTTGCACGGAGACCCACCAACTTGGTGACGAAACTCTTGCAACTATGCTCGACGACAATCTTGCACCCGCGCGGTTGCTTGGTGAGGATAAGAATCCGGATTTTGACGAGGACGAGAAGATCAGCGAAGAGATGTTGCACTATTTTCTCTGGCTCGACTCGGAGCGATCCGAAGCGTTCTTTGCCAAGCACGTGATCATCTGCGAAGGCGCTAGTGAGAAGGTGTTTTTAGATTACTTAGTCGATAAGCGTTGGGCCGATCTGCGCGAGCGGCATGTCTACTTTCTAGATGCACTCGGCAAATACAACATCCATCGATTCATGCATCTGTTGACTGCACTGGGCATCCGACACTCCGTGATACACGACAAGGACGAGGACAAGAAGAATCATGCAGTTTGGAATTCATGCATCGCCAAATCGAAGTCGAGCTGCACAAGCGCGGTACACATTTTTCCAGGCGAGCTTGAAGACTTCCTCTGTGTGCCAAAGGCCCAGCGGCCTAACTTGAAGCCAATGAATGTTATCAAGAGGTATAACGCTGGTGAAATCTCTGCAGAGCGGATCGCGGAGCTGGAAGCAATAGTGCGTGGGCAGCTCTCCTGAAGATAGCTTCAATGCGCACGCAATTTATGTAGTGAGAAAAGTGGTTACAAGATGCCGACACTCGATTGGATAGGAAAAGAAGCCGTTGTAAAGCATCATAAGGACGTGCCTTACAGGCTATTGGAGCCGGTGAAGACGCTGTCGCATGGAGATGTAAGCAGTGGCAACCTCATCGTTCAGGGTGACAACCTGCATGCGCTCAAGGCGCTGTTGCCAAGGTACGGCAGGCAAGTGAAATGTATTTATATCGATCCGCCCTATAACACAGGACAAGATCGTCGCGACGACGAAGGTAAACGTACTGGCTGGATCTATTCAGACAATGTGAATAGCCCAGAAATCAGAGCATGGCTTGGCAAGGTAGTAGGGGAGGAGGCGGAAGACCTCTCTCGCCACGACAAATGGTTGTGCATGATGTACCCGCGTCTGGCGCTTCTGAAAAAATTTCTGCGTGACGACGGTGTCATTTTCATTAGCATCGATGACATTGAATTCGCCAGCTTGCGGATGATGATGGACGAGATATTCGGTGCGAACAATAGAGTGGGTACGATCGTCTGGAAAAATGCCACTGATAACAACCCGACCCAAATCGCCGTTGAGCCGACGTCCCCCCATCCTGAGTAGCACTTCCATCTAGAGTCCGGTTGTCACTGTAGCTGGTTTTGCCGTCAGTTGTCTTGCGTACTCAGCCGGGGTGAGACCATCCAGCGCCTTCTTCGGTCGCTCC
>JAJXUF010000063.1 GCA_021783175.1 Pseudomonadota bacterium | reverse complement strand
TGGCGCCGGATGCGTGGATCGGCCCGCAGTCGGTGATCGAGTCCGGTGCGCAGATCGAGGGTAACGTTTTTGTTGGTCCCGGGTGCTTCATTGACAGGGGGGTCGTGATTGGCGAAGGCAGCAGGCTCGTGGCAAATGTCACCATATGCCGCCATTCCGTCATCGGAAAGCGCTGTCTGATTCACCCTGGGGCGGTAATAGGGAGCGACGGGTTCGGCTACGCGCATGATGGCGCGCGCTGGGTCAAAATACCGCAACTGGGTGGCGTGGTGCTGGGCGACGATGTCGATGTAGGTGCCAATACCACTATAGATCGCGGTGCTCTTGGGGATACGGTAGTGGCTCAAGGGGTTAAGCTGGATAACTTAATCCAAATTGCGCATAACGTGCAAATCGGCGAACATACGGCGATGGCGGCGTTCGTCGGGGTTGCCGGGAGCGCTGTTATCGGTAAGCGCTGCACTTTCGGTGGGCGTGCGGGCATCGCCGGGCATCTGGAGATAGCTGACGACGTGCATATTACCGGAACTTCGCTGGTATCGGGTTCGATACTGAGCGCGGGAACCTATTCTTCGGCGATTTCGGCTGAGGACGCCGGAACGTGGCGCAAAAATGCTGCCAGAGTGCGCCAGCTGGACGCGTTGGTGCGGCGGCTTAAAGAACTTGAACAAAAAGTTCAGAGGCTTATTGAGGGAGAAGAACTTGACTAGTTTGGATATTTATAACGTACTGAAACATCTTCCCCATCGATATCCGTTTCTTCTCATAGACCGAGTACTTGAGTACGCGCCCGACGAATCGCTTGTGGCGATCAAGAACGTGACGATCAATGAACCATTTTTTCAGGGGCATTTTCCAAATCGACCGGTGATGCCGGGCGTGCTGGTCGTCGAAGCGATGGCGCAGGCCTGCGGGATTCTCTCTTTTCGAACAGCACAGTCGTTTCCGACGAAGAATTCCGTCTATTTATTTGTCGGCATCGACAAAGCACGATTCAAGCGCCCGGTGGAACCGGGAGATCAATTGCGTATTGAGGTGTCACTAAAACGCAAGATGCATGGGATCTACAAGTTCGATGCGGCAGCCAAAGTGGAAGGTGAGCTGTGCTGCAGCGCAGAGCTCATGTGCACCTACAAGGAATTCGAGTAAGTGATCCATCCGCTGGCAATCATTGATCCCGCAGCTGTCGTGGGAGCGAATGTACACGTTGGCCCTTTCTCCATCATTGCGGCCGGAGTCGAGATTGGCGATGGCACCTGGATCGGCCCGCACGTCGTGATAAATGGCCCAACAAAAATCGGACAGCAAAACAAGATATTCCAGTTTGCCTCGCTGGGCGAGGCACCGCAGGATCTCAAATACGCCGGGGAGCCCACGCGACTTGAAATCGGCGATCGGAATATTGTGCGTGAACACTGTACTTTCAGTCGGGGTACGGTGCCCGGAGGCGGCCTGACGCAGATCGGCGATGATAATCTCTTTATGGCGTATGTGCATGTGGCACATGACTGTCACGTGGGTAGCAAGACGATTTTCGCCAATTGTGCCAGTCTGGCAGGCCATGTATTTGTCGGGGACTATGCCATCCTCGGAGGATTCACCGGGATTCATCAGTTCTGTCGTGTCGGCGAGCATTGCATGACTGGCATCGCAACCATCACCTTTAAGGACATTCCTCCCTACATGCTCGTTTCCGGCAACACCGCCAAACCTTACGGCCTCAATTTGCGCGGGCTCAAGCGTCGCGGCTTCTCAAGCGAAGCGATTGATGCCTTGAGGCGCTCATACAAGCTGATCTATCGATCGGGACTTACTCTGGAACAGGCACTGGAGCGCATGGGAGAATTCGGGGCCGAATTTCAGGAGGTCAGGCGTCTCGCGGACTTCATCAGGCAATCCGAACGCGGCATCGTTCGCTGATTATTATACGCAAATATGTCGCAAGCGACTTCGACCGTACGCATCGGCGTGGTGGCCGGTGAAATGTCTGGTGATCTGCTGGGTGCGCGCCTGATCAAGGCGCTACGGCAACGCCTGCCGAATGTTGAATTCGAGGGTATCGGCGGCCCTGAAATGGAGGCCCTCGGTTGTCGCAGCCTGTTTCCGATGGAACGGCTTTCGGTGCTCGGTCTGACGGAAATCCTGGGTCGATACCGCGAATTGCGCCGCATCCGCAGGAACCTGCGCCGGCATTTTCTAGCCAACCGCCCTGACCTTTTCATCGGCATAGATTCGCCTGGTTTCAATCTTGGTCTCGAACATGCGCTGCGGCGCGCCGGCATCCGAACGATGCATTATGTCAGCCCGCAGGTATGGGCGTGGCGAAGTTATCGGGTGCGCAAGATACGCAAAGCAGTCGACCGGATGCTCACCCTATTCCCGTTCGAGGAAGACTTCTATCGCGGTTATTCGGTGCCAGTGGAGTTTGTTGGTCACCCTCTGGCCGATGAAATCCCCCCGCATGTCGACATGAATGAGGTCCGGCAGCGACTGAAATTTCCCCTGGATCACATAATAGTGGGGATGCTTCCTGGGAGCCGAGTGAGTGAGCTGCGTGCTCACGCCGATATTTTCGTAAAGACTGCGATGTGGCTGCATAACCGTCACCCGGAGATGCAATTTGTCGCGCCTTTCGTGAACCGCCGTACGCGCCAGATTTTCGAAGACGCGATTCGGGACAATTCGGCCTGGGACCTGCCACTAACCCGCATGCACGGTCATTCGCGAGATGCCATGGCGGTATCCGATGTGCTGTTGGTGGCATCCGGAACAGCGACGCTTGAGGCATTACTTCTCAAGCGCCTTATGGTTGTCACCTATCGTGTGTCATGGCTGAGCTATGTTCTGATCAAGATGTTTTCGCATGTAAAGCGTTACTCCATGCCTAACCACTTGGCCAAACGGGCACTTGTTCCGGAACTGCTGCAGCGAGACGCCGTTCCGCAAAAGCTTGGGTTGGCCATCGAGGAGCAGCTCGGTCAGGTGGAAGGCGGGCGGGCGACGCTGCAGACGTTCGACCAAATTCACAAGCAGCTGCGCCGGGGTGCCAGTGAACGCGCTGCGGACGCTGTCTTGGCAATGCTCGACCAGAGGACACGGAATGCGTGATGCGCTGATTGCAGGCGTCGATGAGGCGGGGCGAGGGCCACTTGCCGGTCCGGTCACGGCGGCGGCCGTGATTCTGGATCCAGGTCGACCCATTGCCGGACTTGCGGATTCAAAGGTTCTGTCACATGAGAGGCGCGTGGAGCTTGCGCATAAGATCCGCGAGTGCGCCCTCGCATGGGCTGTAGCATCCGCGTCGGTGGAAGAAATTGATCGTCTAAATATCTTGCAGGCCAGCCTGATTGCCATGAGGCGGGCAGTAATGGCCCTCAATCCGGTTCCGAGTGAAGCACTGATCGACGGCAACCGCGTTCCTCAGCTGCCCTGTGCCGCGCGCGCAATCGTGCGTGGAGACGCCAGCGAGCCTGCCATATCGGCGGCATCGATTCTGGCAAAGGTAACGCGAGACGCGGAGATGTGTATGCTGAATGAGAGTTATCCAGGCTATGATTTTGCGCGTCACAAGGGTTATCCAACGGCGCAACATCTGGCCGCGCTCGAAAGACTTGGCGTGAGTCCGGTGCATCGGGTGAGTTTTGGTCCTGTGCGCCGTCTGCTGCAGCGCTAAACCGACCGACGGCAGCCTAAATTCCTGGTATTGCACGGCGGGATATTGAATGATTGGCTGTGCCCAAACGCTTCCAGACTGGTCGTGCGCTGACGCAAGACTTATGGCGCAATCGGATTCGCGGCAGATGCGAAGATGCTTGATTCTCAGGCTAGTTTACAGGTCCAGTCTATGCCTTTCCCGAAGCCGCGTTTTACGATGAAATACTGCCCGTGAGCACCCCATTCGTCCATCTCCATGTTCACTCGGAATTCTCCCTGGTCGACGGGATTGTGCGTATTGACGACTTGGTCGCCACCGCCGTTGCGCAGAAGATGCCTGCGGTGGCGCTAACTGACCTCAGCAATGTGTTTGGCATGGTAAAATTTTACCAGGCTGCCGTAAGCGCAGGCGTCAAGCCCCTCATTGGTGCCGATATCTGGATGGATAATCCGTCCGATCGAAACAAACCCTTCCGCCTCGTGCTGTTGTGTCAAAGCAGATCGGGATATCGCAATTTATGCATGCTGCTTACCAAGGCCTATGGTGAGGGGCAGCATGCAGGTCGGCCGAGAGTGACAAAAGAATGGCTTTGGACGGCTGGTGACGGTCTGATCGTTCTTTCCGGGGCCCTGGATGGCGATATCGGACAGGCTCTGCTGGCCGGCAACAGCGCCTTGGCGCAGAACCTGGTGGACGAATACCAGCGAAACTTCCCTGGTCGCTTCTATCTGGAGTTGCAACGCACCGGTCAGCCGCTGCAGGAGGAATATTTGCATGCCGCGGTGGGGCTTGCCCAGGCAAAGGGCCTGCCTGTGGTGGCGACCAACGCCGTGCAGTTCATTGCACCCGAGGATTTCGAGGCGCATGAGGTGCGCGTGTGCATCCAGGATGGACGTATCCTTTCCGATACGCGTCGTCCCCGGCTCTATACCCAGCAGCAGTATTTCCGGTCCGGGGAGGAGATGGCGGCGCTTTTCCAAGACATTCCCGAGGCATTGGAGAATTCGCTGCAAATCGCGCGCCGCTGCAATCTGCGTCTGGAGTTTGGGCGTAACTATCTTCCTGATTTTCCGCTGCCGGCTGACCAAAGTGTCAACCAGCTCCTGCGCGATCGCGCATACGCTGGCCTGGAGTCGCGTCTTGCACTGATGGCGCCGGACGCAGCCGCTGGGCGCCGCGAGGAATACCTGCAGCGACTTGAACTTGAACTGGGCGTGATCGTGCAGATGGGATTTGCCGGCTACTTCCTGATTGTGGCCGATTTTATTCAGTGGGCGTTGAACAACAATGTGCCCGTGGGGCCGGGGCGCGGGTCAGGCGCTGGATCGCTGGTGGCCTATGTTTTGGGGATTACGGCACTCGATCCGATCAAGTACGAACTGCTGTTCGAACGCTTTCTGAATCCGGAGCGTGTTTCTCTGCCCGACTTCGATGTGGACTTCTGTATTGAAGGTCGCGACCGCGTAATCGAATACGTCACCGAACGCTACGGCAAAGATAAAGTGTGCCAGATCATCACCCATGGAACCATGGCCGCGAAAGCTGTCGTCCGCGACGTCGGCCGCGTACTGGATCATCCATACGGGTATGTGGACAAGCTTGCCAAGCTCATTCCAATGGAACTCGACATGACGCTCGAGAAGGCGCTCGATCGCGAGCCGCTTTTGAAAGAACGTTATGAGAAAGAGGAAGATGTGCGCGCGCTTCTGGATACGGCGCGGGCATTGGAAGGCCTGGCGCGCTCTGCCGGCAAGCACGCCGCCGGTGTGGTAATTGCGCCGAGCGCCCTGACGGATTTCATGCCGCTTTACTGTGAACAAGGCAGCAAGCAGTTTGTGACCCAGCTTGACATGAAGGACGTTGAGATCATCGGACTGGTGAAATTCGATTTTCTCGGGTTGCGCAATCTTACAATCATCGACAAGGCGGTCAAGACAATCAATGCGGCGCGTTCCAAGAGCGGGGAAACACCGCTCGTAATCGAGCAAATTCCGATTGATGATCCGGAAACCTTCAGCCTTCTCAAGTCATGCCGCACGACAGCATTGTTCCAGCTTGAATCGCGCGGAATGAAGGATCTGATCCAGCGCTTGCAGCCGGATACTTTTGAAGAAATTGTGGCGCTGGTGGCTCTGTTTCGACCCGGGCCACTGCAATCCGGAATGGTCGACGATTTCATCAATCGCAAGCATGGTCGCGAACGTATCAAATATCCTCATCCAAGCTTGGAACCAATACTCAAGCCGACTTACGGCGTTATCCTGTACCAGGAACAGGTGATGCAAATCGCGCAGGTGCTTTCTGGCTACACGCTGGGAAGTGCGGATTTGCTGCGCCGTGCGATGGGAAAGAAGAACGCGGAAGAAATGGCAAAGCAGCGCGACGTTTTCGTCAAAGGAGCGGCCGCGCGCGGGGTGAATGAAAAGCTTGCAACCGACATTTTCAATCTGATCGAAAAGTTTGCGGGTTACGGATTTAACCGGTCGCACTCGGCGGCTTATGCCTTGATTGCATATCAGACTGCCTGGCTCAAGGCACATTATCCGGCCGCTTTCATGGCCGCCGTGCTTTCCGCTGACATGGACAAGACCGACAAGGTAGTGACCATGATCGCTGAGTGCCGCGAGATGCGTATTAAGCTCCTGTCGCCGGATATTAATCGCTGTGACCACGCCTTCGTGCCGCAGAATGAAGGCGTGCAGACCATAGGCGAGGCGCCGGCAGCGGCCAGTGCGATCAAGGGTTTGGGGCAGAAGCCAAGCGGACAGCCGAGCGAACAGCCGGCGCAGGAGCTGGCCATCCTTTATGGGCTCGGTGCAATCAAGGGTCTCGGCGAGTCAGCCATTGAGGCAATTCTTGAGGCGCGTCGCAGCGGTGGGGAATTCAGCGATATTTTCGACTTGTGCCGGCGTATAGATCTGCGGCGGGTCAACAGGCGCGTACTGGAATCCCTGATCCGTGCTGGCGCGCTGGACAGTCTCGGTTTACACCGTGCGGCCATGATGGCGTCACTCAATGTCGCGCTGGCAGCCGCGGGCCAGCATAGTAAGGATCGCGATGCGGGTCAGAACGATCTATTTGGCGGGGGTGGTAACCCTCCCGCCCAGCAACATGGTGTCGAAGCGCCCGCTTGGAGCGAGGAGCAGCGGCTGCAGGGCGAAAAGGATACACTCGGTCTGTATCTGACGGGGCATCCAATCCAGCGCTATGAATCAGAGTTGAGGCATATTACCAACACCTGCCTTGCCGAACTCAAGCCAACGGAGAACCGTACAATCATCGTGGCGGGTTTGGTTGTCGGGATGCGTACCATGAATACCCGTCGCGGCGACCGCATGGCGTTTGTGACGCTGGATGACCGCACTGGTCAGCTGGAGTTGGCCGTATTTTCCGAGCTGTACGAGCGCCACCGTGAATTGTTGGGCAAGGACAATCTGCTTGTGGTAGAGGGACAAGTAAGCGTCGATGAGTACTCGGGCGGATTCAGGATGAGCGCTGAACAGATATACGATATTGACCAGGCGCGCGAAGCCATGGCGACACGCCTGGAAATTGATGTAGATTCGCAGCTTGCTGGCAACGGATTCTTGCACGAGCTTCAAGACATTCTAAAGCCGGTGACCCCCGGGCGCTGCCCGGTATTTCTGCGCTATCGTCGTATCGATGCCGAAGCGGAAATCGCACTAGGCCAGCAGTGGCGCATTTCTCCTACCGGGACAGTTCTAGAGAAGCTTTCTCGGCTTGCGGGACAGGAGCATGTACGTTTAATCTACCCGCAGAATTCGCATTAGGGCGAGCCATGAACCCCAATTTTCTGGATTTCGAGCAGTCCATAGCCGACCTTGAGGCCAAGATTGAGGCTTTGCGCTATGCCGACAAGAGCAGTGAACTTAACATCAACGAAGAAATCAATCGGTTGCGTCTCAAGAGTCGCAAGCTTACCGAATCGATATTTACCTCGTTAACGCCGTGGCAAGTTTCCCAGCTTGCGCGCCATCCACAGCGTCCCTATACACTGGATTATGTTGATAAGATATTTACCGATTTCCAGGAACTGCATGGCGACCGCACCTTTGCCGACGACCCTGCAATCGTCGCCGGTTTCGCGCATCTCGAAAAACGGGCGGTAGCCGTCATTGGCCATCAGAAGGGTCGTGACACGCGCGAAAAGGTGCGACGCAATTTCGGTATGCCAAGACCGGAGGGGTACCGAAAGGCGATGCGCATCATGAAGACCGCAGAACGGTTCGGGATTCCGGTGATAACGTTCATCGATACGCCTGGTGCGTATCCGGGCGTCGGGGCCGAGGAGCGCGGTCAAAGCGAGGCCATCGCACGCAATCTTTACGTCATGGCCGCACTGCGCACACCGATCATCAGTACTGTTGTCGGTGAGGGCGGATCTGGCGGTGCCCTGGCAATCGGCGTTGGTGACCGTGCCCTAATGCTCCAGTACTCCACCTATTCCGTCATATCACCAGAGGGTTGCGCTTCGATATTGTGGAAGAGCGCCGACAAGGCGGCGTTGGCGGCGGAAGCCATGGGAATCACCGCGGACAGTCTGATCAAATTAGGCCTTGTCGATGAAGTAGTGCCCGAGCCGCTAGGGGGTGCTCATCGCGATGTCGATACCATGGCTCAGTCGCTCAAGCAGGCGCTTCTGGCAAATGTCGAGAAGGTATGCAGTCTGCCCGTCGACCAGTTGCTGGAGGCGCGTTTTGCGCGTCTCATGCAGTACGGCAAGTTTGAAGAAACCTGAAGTCGAATTCTCTCCATCCGCTTTGGCGCGGGTCCTGTTCCAGGATTTGCGTCTCCCGCAAGATGTACTGCTGAAAGTCGCTTACAGCGGTGGTGTCGATTCCCACAGTTTGTTGCATGCGCTTGCCAGGCTGCGTGCCGCTGGAGCATTGCGTGTGGAAGCGGTGCACATCGATCACCGCCTGCAACCGGCATCTGGCGAGTGGGCACGCCATTGTTTGCAAGTTTGTGCGGAGCTGGAGGTGGTCTGTCATGCGGTGCAACTCGACGTGCTATCGACGGATGGCGTCGGACTGGAGGCGGCTGCACGTCAGGCACGTTACGCAACGTTGAAAATGTTTGTGCGACCCGATGATATTCTGGTAACTGCGCATCAGCGGGACGATCAGGCCGAGACAGTATTGCTGCACCTGTTGCGCGGGACCGGTGTTCGCGGGCTCGCGGGCATGCCCGCGATCATGGACTTCGGCGAAGGGCGTTTGGCTCGGCCGCTCCTTGGATTCAGCCGTGCGGCGGTGCACGCGTACGCATTGGCCGAAGGGCTGGTATGGGTCGAGGACGGGAGCAATGATGACACCCGTTTTAAGCGTAATCGGCTAAGGCAACAGGTAATGCCGATGCTCGAGGCGAATTGGCCGGGTGCGCGTGTACTGTTGGCGCGAAATGCCGGGCATATGCGGGAATCGGCAGAATTGTTGGACGAAGTTGCCAAAGAAGATTTGTCGCGGTGTACTGCCGTGTTTGGCGGCGGGCGCGCTGGTTCCGACGCCATTCCAGCTAAGCAGCGATCACGGGTATTATCGGTGTCCGCTCTCCAGACCATGACTGCGTCGCGAAGACGCAACGTGCTTCGATATTGGATCCGCACGCAGGGTTTTCACGCTCCGAGTACTTTGCACCTCGATGCAATTGAGACGCAGATCTGTCATCAGTCGAGATCCAGTCACGCCTGCGTCCGTTGGCCTGAGGCTGAAGTGCGCCGCTATCGCGACGCGCTGCATGTAATGCCGCCGCTGGCTGCGAAGATCGAACCGGTCGATCTGTCCTGGGATCTGGCCGCGCCGCTGCCAATTCCGGGAACCGGATATTGCCTCAACCCGATGGTGACCGTGGGTGGGGGTCTGGCACACACCCGTTTCGGGCAAAAGCAGGTGCGTGTGCGTCTGCGGCGCGGTGGGGAAGAGTGCCGTTTGCCGGGACGCGACCATCACCAGAAACTCAAGAAGCTGCTGCAGGCATATGCCATTGAGCCGTGGCTGCGCGAACGCTTGCCGCTGGTTTACGTTGACGACGAGCTGGCTGCCGTTGGCGATCTCTGGGTATGTGAACCATTTGCCGCCAGGTCCGGTGAATCGGGGACGACCCTGGTTTGGGAGCCTTGCCTGGAATGACCGGGAAGCCGGACTGGCGTTCAGTCGATTGAGCAGAGCCGTGATTTGACGTCCGGTCGGCATGCTTCCGTGCAAAAGGAGCAGTAATTAACTCATTGACCGGGGACCACGGGCTGGTTTCCGTGTTCTCGAGTCACTCACGGCAGACAGCAGGCCGGTGCGCGACCAGCGAAGCGGATCAGGCGATCCAGTGCGTCCGGATTTTTATGGGGGGATGGTCGGCGGTCCGGACAGTGTCGCGGGGCGGATCGTGCTGGATGGTTCGATTTCCCGCCTGGCCTCGCCACTGATGCAAGATTGGCTGGCAGGTAAAAGCGCAGTGTCTGGTCTTGCAGTTGAGGAAATTCGGCGTACCGCACAGGCGGCAGGGGCGCAAATCGGGCCCTGATTTGCGGCGTTCCGGGGCTGGCGGGTGGATGAGGTTACCGCCTCTGCCGCCTGCGCCGGGAAAATTTAGTCGTTGCGGTCGTTGTGCGCGGTCACACCTTCTGATAACCTGTGATTCCGTTCGGGCTTCTTCCGACATTAGCGTCGGGATTTCCTGAGAAGCCCCTTAAGAAACGGATTCCATGACCAAATTCATATTCGTCACCGGCGGCGTTGTGTCCTCGCTTGGCAAGGGCATCGCGTCAGCCTCACTGGCCGCGATTCTGGAAGCCCGTGGCCTGAAAGTCACACTTCTCAAGCTTGATCCCTATATCAACGTTGACCCCGGGACGATGAGCCCCTACCAGCATGGCGAAGTATTCGTCACGCAGGACGGGGCCGAGACAGACCTCGATCTGGGGCATTATGAGCGCTTTGTGCGGACCACCATGGGCCGCAACAACAACTTCACTACCGGCCGGATTTACGAGAACGTAATCCGCAAGGAGCGCCGTGGTGATTATCTGGGTGCGACGGTGCAGGTCATTCCGCACATTACCGATGAGATAAAACGCTGCATTGTCCAGGGCGCAAATGCTGCGGATGTCGCCATGGTGGAAATCGGCGGTACTGTTGGCGACATTGAATCCCTGCCTTTTCTGGAGGCAATCAGGCAGATGGGGGTTGAACTGGGGCAGGACAATGTCGTCTACATGCATCTGACGTTGGTGCCATTCATTGCCGCAGCCGGGGAAATCAAGACGAAGCCGACCCAGCACTCAGTCAAGGAGCTTCGCTCCATCGGTATACAGCCGGACGTATTGCTTTGCCGTGCCGATCGACGATTGCCCGATGACGAGAGACGAAAGATTGCGTTGTTTACCAATGTTTCGGTCAAGGCCGTGATTTCAGCCGTTGATGTTGGAAATATCTATAAGATACCGCTGTTGCTGCATGAGCAGGGGCTGGATGACATCGTTGTTGACAAGTTGCGGCTCGACACGCGGCCAGCGGATCTTGGCGAGTGGCGGCATGTTGTGGAGGCAATGGAACATCCCACCGGCGAGGTCGAAATCGCCATAGTGGGCAAGTATGTCCATCTCACCGAATCCTACAAGTCACTTTCCGAGGCTTTGTCGCACGCCGGACTGCACACCCATACGCGGGTAAAGATTCGCTATGTTGATTCGGAAAAGATCGAGCGCGAGGGGGTCGCAGCTCTAGAGGGCGTGGATGGTATTTTGGTTCCGGGCGGATTCGGAGAGCGCGGGATAGAAGGGAAGATTATGGCCGTCAATCACGCCCGCACCCGAGAAATTCCTTACCTCGGCATCTGTCTCGGGATGCAGGTGGCGGTCATTGAGTTTGCTCGCCACGTGGCAGGCCTCACGGGAGCCCATAGTACCGAATTCGATCCGAAGTCGCCGCATCCGGTGATAGCACTTATCACCGAGTGGACGCGTTCGGACGGTGCGGTCGAAACACGCAGCCGCGCAAGCGATCTGGGCGGCACGATGCGGCTGGGCGGACAGGAGTGCCATCTGGTGGCTGGGACTCGCGCGCGCGAAATCTATGGCAAGGAACTGATCGTCGAACGTCATCGCCACCGGTTCGAATTCAACAACCGATATCGCGAAACGTTGCAGCGCCATGGTCTGGTGCTGTCCGGAATCTCAGGGGATGGCACCCTGGTTGAAGTTATCGAACTTGCCGATCATCCGTGGTTTATCGGTGTGCAGTTTCATCCGGAATTCACTTCTACACCGCGCGATGGCCATCCGCTGTTCAGCGGCTACATCCTGGCAGCCCGCGCGCGACGTGCTGCGGTAATGCAGAAGCAGGTGGCGGCGCGATGAAACTGTGCGGATTTGAGGTGGGATTGGACCAGCCGTTCTTCCTGATTGCTGGCCCTTGCGTGATCGAATCGCGCGACTTGGCGCACGAGACGGCCGGCAGGCTCAAGGAAATTACCTCGCGCCTGGGAATACCATTCATCTACAAGTCGTCTTTCGACAAGGCCAATCGCAGTTCCAGCAAATCGTTTCGCGGTTTGGGCATGGATGCCGGACTTGAGATACTTGCCGGCGTACGCCGGGAATTCGGTGTGCCAGTGTTGACCGACGTGCATGAAAAATCCGAGATCGACGAGGTCGCTGCGGTAGTGGACGTGCTTCAGACGCCGGCGTTTCTGTGTCGCCAGACGGACTTTATCCAAGCAGTAGCGGCAAGCGGTAAGCCGGTCAATATCAAAAAGGGGCAGTTTCTGGCGCCCTGGGATATGAAGAACGTCGTGGACAAGGCCAATGCGGCTGGCGGTAGCGGAAAGATTCTTGTGTGTGAACGTGGTGTGTCGTTCGGTTACAACAATCTTGTGTCCGATATGCGGTCGCTCGCGATCATGCGTGATACCGGTTGCCCCGTCGTGTTTGATGCTACGCACTCGGTGCAATTACCGGGGGGGCAGGGGGCGAGCTCAGGCGGCCAACGCGAGCACGTGCCGGTATTGGCCCGCGCAGCCATCGCAGTCGGTGTCGCGGGGCTGTTTATGGAGACGCATCCGGATCCTGATAAGGCGCTGAGCGACGGCCCGAATGCCTGGCCATTGGGGTACATGGAATCATTGCTTGCGACGCTTAAGGAAATCGATAGCAGTGTCAAACGTGCCGGTTTGACTGAAATGATCATACGGTAGACCTGAAGAAAGTTTGAATCTGCACGACTAAACAAGAACCAATCGAACTTGCAATAGCGAAAGATGACAAAAATATCAGAAATAAATGCGCGCGAAATTCTCGACTCGCGCGGCAATCCGACGGTTGAAGCAGACGTAATCCTGAGTTCCGGCGCGCGTGGTCGTGCTTCGGTGCCCTCTGGCGCGTCAACTGGTGAACGTGAAGCGGTGGAACTGCGGGACGGCGACGCAAAGCGTTATGGCGGAAAAGGCGTACGCAAAGCGGTGGCGAACGTGAAAGGAGAAATCCGCAAAGCCCTGATCGGAAAGAATGCAGCTGACCAGTCGCAAGTCGACCGGATCATGATAGACCTTGACGGCACGCCCTCGAAGGCTCGTCTAGGGGCGAATGCCATGCTTGCGGTTTCGCTTGCCTGCGCCCGCGCAGCGGCGAATGCGAAGGGTCTTCCGTTATACCGCTATCTGGGCGGCAACGGTCCATTCCTTATGCCGGTGCCGATGATGAATGTCATCAATGGCGGTGCGCATGCCGACAACAACGTTGATTTGCAGGAATTCATGATCCTGCCCGTGGGCGCCAAAAGTTTTGGGGAGGCGCTGCGTTGCGGTGCTGAAGTATTCCATGCATTGAAGAAAGTCCTGCATGGCATGGGGCAGAGCACCGCCGTTGGTGACGAAGGCGGATTTGCGCCGAACCTGGAGTCGAACGAAGCGGCGATCCAGGCAATACTGCAGGGAATTGAATCCGCAGGCTACCGTCCTGGTGTTGATGTTTTTATCGGCATCGATGCAGCGAGTTCTGAATTTAACAAGGACGGAAAATATGTGCTGGCATCGGAGAATATTGCACTCAGTCCTGCGGAATTTGTCGACAAGCTCGTCTCCTGGGTCAAGCGCTACCCGATTATCACCATTGAGGACGGCATGGGTGAAAACGACTGGAGCGGCTGGTCGCTGCTGACCAAGAGCCTGGGCAAGCAAGTCCAGCTTGTCGGCGACGATATTTTTGTGACCAATACCGCCATCTTGCAGCGTGGTATCGCCGAAGGCATCGCCAATTCGATCCTTATCAAGGTCAATCAGATAGGCACGCTGACCGAAACGCTGGCCGCCATAGCAATGGCGAAGGGTGCGGGCTATACCGCGGTTATTTCGCACCGGTCCGGCGAAACCGAGGACGCGTTCATCGCCGACTTGGCTGTTGCGACCGGTATCGGTCAGATAAAGACAGGTTCGCTGTCCCGTTCCGACCGAATTGCGAAATACAACCAGTTGCTGCGAATCGAGGAGGAACTGGGTGATAAGGCGATATATCCCGGACGCGCGGCATTCCCCGTTCTGGGTGGCTAGCATTTCCATGCCGGTAGGAAGCTGCAATTCGGCCGCAAAGGGCTATAATCCATTGCCGTGAAGATCGCCGTTTACATACTGTCCGGATTACTGCTGCTTTTGCAGTATCCGCTCTGGTTCGGTACTGGTGGTGTGGTGAGACTGCTGGATCTACAGCACCAGATAACAGCGCAGCAGGCAGAAAATGCCCGCTTGAAGGAGCGTAATCAGGCGCTTGCGGCGGAGGTGCTGGATTTGGAGCAGGGGCTGGCCGCCGTAGAAGGTCGTGCGCGCTCTGATCTTGGAATGGTCAAAAAAGGCGAAACCTTTTATCAGGTGATCGAACCGCCAGCCAAGAACAGCAACAAGTAGCTGGCTGTTTTCCTTTGGGTCTCAAGCCGGTTGCCGGCGTGTCATGTCAACCGACGGCAGATTCCGACTTCTGTTCGAGCGAATACGGTAGTTCAATCAAGCGCAGTAGGGGGCCATCGGCAGTCGCGAGGTGCAGTTCGCCGCCCTTCACGCTGCTGAGTTGCACGACAGCCAGAAGATCAAAGCCTTTTTCCGGTCCGGGTTGTGCATCCACTACCGTTCCGGCTGATTGGCCGACAAAATCAGGCGCATAGATGGTGGTACCGGGGGCCGGTTTATCAGCGACGTCGACGCTGGCGCGTACCATTCGCTGTTTCAGTCGCCCAAGATAGTGCATCCGCGCCACGATTTCTTGGCCGGGATAACAACCCTTTTTGAAGTTAATTCCACCCAAGATGTCGAGATTGGCCATCTGCGGGACAAACGCCTCGACGGTGGCTGGCAGAATGGTGGGTATCCCTGCGACAATGTCCAGCCATGACCAGGCGCCGCTGCCTACTGGCGTTAGACGAGACCGCAGTCGCGTCCATAGGACTTTCATAGCGTCGATCCGGCCCAGAACTTCGAAGCGCGGCCAGGGACCGGGGAGTCGCAAAGTAATAAGGTCTCCCTGCGCTAAGCAGCCATCAACTTGTTCGGGCAGTGCGATGGCGGCATCTGTCAATATTGCATCAACGTTGGGGCCAGACACGCCAATGCGTACCCATTCCGCGTCTGCCGCTTCAATCCGTACCTTGGCCCTTAGCACAAACATGCGCAGGCGCTTGACGATGGTTTCCACTAGGGCCGAAGGCAGCTGCAAAAAATACCCCCCACCCGACATAAAGACGCGAAAAATTGCGAACATGCGCCCCTGCGCACTGCTATAGGCGCTAAGCTGGCTGTGCGTTTCAGTCACGAGCTGTATGTCATTGCTGAATTGCCCTTGCAGGAAACTGCCGGCGTCTTCGCCTTCGATGCGAATCAGGGAGAGCTGCGAAAGATCGGTGAGTATGTCAGCATCACGCGTGCGTTTCCGCTCAAGGTCCGCATTTCCAAAGTCTTGAATCACTGTGTCGGCCAGAGAGGCACCTGACTCTCGCAAGAAGCTTTGCCATTCGCCATTTGATTGCATGGGACTCCTGCCTGTCCTTCGGGTTCGGGGATTTCAACTTGCGTTGTCGTTGCGCGCCGGAAAATGTGTTTATCGTCTGGCCAGGCGCGCATGGCTGGGATGTATTCTACCGCATGATTGTCGGTAGGATGAATTGTTAACGACTGCGGGCGCACGTGGAACAAACGGTTGCCGGGACCAGCTGGCAACCGACGCAAGCCACCCTTGGCGAGCATGCCTAAAGCAGTATCCTGTTCCAGTTTTTTGACGTACTCAAATCAAATGTAACGTCACTGCAAACCGCAATCAGTATGGTGTCTATCCACCAAACGGGTCCCGCGTTTGCCGCAATCCGGCAATTTGGGTTCGTGGGTGACCACCTGATTGCGATACCAAATATTGAGTTATGAACTAAGTCTTTGAAAAATCTGCACTGTCATCCGAATCCAGATTTTGGCGTTCATGTGGCATGAATAATGCTGTATTACAACCAAAAAAATGGCCGGGACGGGACCCGCTGGCAGCACCTTTTATGTTGCGGTGTTGTCTGACGGGGCTTACAGGAAGGAGACAAGGAAAAGAATGACTCGGGGGATAATAAACGAGGGTGTCTGGTTGATCTGTTGCGCCCCATTCAGTTTCGTCAGGCGCGAAATGTCATGTAAGGGTCCCGGAAATCGGCCAGTGTGGCCGGTATGTATCCTCTTTGCATTTCAACTCTGCGGCGAGACGAAACGGTCAGCTGCCACCAATGTCAGTTCGGGCAAATTAAGGATGCATGCTGCATGATCCGCATTTTCAAACATTACATGCCAATATCTATGCTCATGCTTGGCATGGTTGAGGCAGCAATTGTTTTCTTGTCGATGTACACGGGAACAGCGATTCGCTTTTTTGATAATTACCCCGGTTTCCCCGATTTCGGCTTCGTGACGTACAGTCTGCCGCAAGCCTTACTGTTCATGGTAATCATCGTTTGCAGCATGATTGCCGTCGGGCTTTATCAACGCGAGCACCAGCCACCCGCGTGGCATTACGCACGCGTCGGGGTGGGTTTCGCCATCAGCCTGGTCATCATGACACTGATCTTTTACGCCCTTCCCGCTTTGTCCCTGGAACGGCGCATATTTGCGATCAATTTTTTGACTGCATTCCTTGGGGTACTGCTTGCCCGCCAAGTCTATTTTCGACTGACGCATTACAATACGGCCAAGCGCCGCGTCCTCGTACTGGGAACCGGGACACGAGCAGCAAAGGTAGGAACTTTAGAAAAGTCCGGCGGCGTCGCGGTGGGTTTTCAGGTTGTTGGGTATCTTCCATTGAAAGGCGAACATCATTTCGTCGAGAAAGACAAGATTCTGTCTGATACAGGACCCCTTTGCGACATAGCAAAGAAATACCAGGCTGAAGAGATTGTCGTCGGCGTACGAGACCGGCGTGGCGGAGGTCTGCCGATCGATGAAGTTTTGACGTGCAAGCTCAACGGCGTTGATGTAGTGGAATTGTCGTCGTTTTTCGAGCGCGAAACCGGCTGTGTGCAATTGCAGTCGCTAAATCCAAGCTGGCTGATCTTTTCGGACGGCTTTGACAGAGGATTGTTACGGGACACAAGCAAGCGGCTGTTCGACGTGGTGGTCAGCGGAATCCTGTTGGTAGTTGCTTTGCCCATTATGGCATTGACGGCCCTTCTCATTAAGCTCGACAGCAGAGGTCCGATTCTTTATCGCCAGGAGCGAATTGGGCAGGGTGGGGCGGCCTTTGACGTACTGAAATTTCGCAGCATGCGAACCGACGCCGAGAAGGATGGCAAGCCGCAATGGGCGAAGCAGAATGATAGTCGCGTTACCCGCGTTGGTCGCGTTATTCGTCTGTTGCGCATCGACGAATTACCGCAGATATTCAATGTCCTGAAGGGAGAAATGAGCTTCGTCGGCCCTCGGCCTGAGCGTCCGTTCTTTGTCGACCAGTTGTCGGAGATGATTCCGTATTTTATGTACCGCCATAACGTAAAGCCGGGGATAACCGGTTGGGCTCAGATTCGCTATTCCTACGGATCGTCCGTTGAGGACGCAATTGAAAAGCTGCAGTATGATCTCTACTACGTCAAGAACCACAGTTTCTTTCTTGACCTGGTTGTTCTGTTCCAAACCATGCAGGTCATTCTGTTTCACAAAGGGGCGCGTTGATAAC
>JAJXUF010000243.1 GCA_021783175.1 Pseudomonadota bacterium | reverse complement strand
CGTGGCGGCAATGAAGTCCGGCGCGGTGCTGCTGAACTTCTCGCGCGATGCCATTGTCAACGAGGATGCGGTGATTGCCGGGCTGGCGAGCAAGCATCTGCGCGGTTATGTGTGCGATTTTCCAAGCAATAAATCACTGTCGAACGACAAGATCATTGCGTTGCCCCACTTGGGCGCTTCCACCGAAGAGGCGGAAGAGAACTGTGCGGTGATGGTGGTGGAGCAACTGCGCGATTATCTGGAACACGGCAATATCGCCAATACGGTGAATTTCCCTAATGTCTCCATGCCGCGCGAATCGGCGTTCCGCGTGGCCATTGCCAACAGCAATGTGCCGAACATGCTGGGGCAGATATCCACTGCGCTGGCGAAAGCGAGCATCAATATTCATAACATGACCAACAAGTCGCGCGGCGAGATGGCTTACACCCTGGTGGATACCGATACCGCGCTGCCGGACAAGCTGATTGCGCAGATTGCCGCCATTCCCGGCGTGCTGATGGTGCGGGCATTGCCGCTGGAGGCGGACGAATGAGCGAAGAATTGAAGAAATACCGGGAAAAGATCGACCGTATCGACGACGAGTTGCTGAAGCTGATCAGTCAGCGCGCGGCATTGGCGCAGCAGATCGGTCATGTCAAAGGTAACGGTGCGGTGCTGCGCCCCGAGCGCGAGGCGCAGGTGCTGCAGCGCATGGTGCAGGCGAATGGCGGCCCCTTGTCCAATCAGGGTGTGACGCAGTTGTTCACCGAGATCATGTCGCAATGCCGCGCGCTGGAAGCGCCATTGAAGGTGGCTTATCTCGGTCCGCATGGCACCTTCAGCGAAGCGGCGGTGTTTCAGCGCTTTGGACAGGCGACAGAAGGTTTGCCCGCGGACTCCATCGATAGCGTGTTTGGTGCAGTGGAAAGCGGCGCGGCAAACTACGGTCTGGTACCGGTGGAAAACTCCACCGAAGGCGCGATAGGTCGCACACTGGATCTGCTGCTGAACAGTAATCTCAAGATCTGCGGTGAGGTTTTGCTGCAAGTGCATCAATGCCTGCTGTCGAATGAAAACGACTTGTCGCTTATCCGCAAGGTCTATTCGCATCCGCAATCATTCGGGCAAACCCAGGGTTGGCTGAATGCGCATCTGCCGCATGCCGAGCGCATCACCGCTTCCAGCAATGCCGATGCAGCGCGTCTGGCAGCGGAAGAGTCTTTTGCCGCAGCCGTTGCCGGGGAACGCGCAGCGGAACACTTCAGACTAAAAGTGCTGGTACCGAATATCGAGGACGATGCGCGCAATACCACACGCTTCCTCGTCATCGGCAAGCAGGATGTGGCGCCGTCCGGCAAGGACAAGACTTCGCTGGCGATGTCTGCCGCGAATCGTCCCGGTGCGATGCACGACCTGCTGACGCCCTTTGCGAGCAACGGCGTTTCGATGACCAAAATGGAATCGCGCCCTTCGCGCACAGGTCTGTGGGAATACGTGTTCTATGTCGATATCGAAGGCCATCAGTCCGATACCAAAGTTGCCGCTTCACTGGCGCAACTCAGCCAGATAGCTTCATTCGTCAAGGTGCTGGGTTCATATCCGGTCGCCGTTTGAATAATGATTATTAAATAATCGTCAACGCGTGCCGGTGACCCGAAGAAGTTATAAACGAACGTAGAATTGCTCTCTCGCTTATATAGTGGTGAGCCCTTGTTTTCAAGATGGATTTTTGATTTTATGAATTACAGTGATTTAGCACCATCCTATATCCGCGCCATTGCGCCATACCAACCGGGGAAGCCGATCTCCGAGCTGGAGCGCGAGCTGGGCATCACCGGCATCATCAAGCTGGCTTCGAACGAGAATCCGCTGGGTGCAAGTCCGGCCGCGGTTGCCGCGATGCAGGAGGCCATCAAGACCATCGCGCTGTATCCCGATGGCAACGGCTTCGACCTGAAAGACGCATTGGTAAAACGCTACGGCGTGGCACATGCCAACGTGACGTTGGGCAATGGCTCCAATGATCTGCTGGAATTGGCGGCGCGCGCGTTTCTGACGCCCGGCGACAAAGTTGTTTACTCGGCGCATGCCTTTGCGGTGTACGCACTGGCAACGCAAGCGGTTGGGGCGGCCGGTATCAGCGTGCCTGCAGCCAAAGGCTACGGCCATGATCTGCCGGCAATGCTGAAGGCCGCGAAAGATAGCAAGGCGAAGATCGTTTTTATCGCCAACCCGAACAACCCAACCGGTACATTTTTGAGTGCGGATGAATTGCTGGCATTCATGCGCGGTCTGCCTCCCGAGATACTGGTGATGCTGGATGAGGCATATAACGAATATCTGCCGGAAGACAAACGCTACGACAGCGTGAGCTGGCTTAAGGAATTCCCCAACCTGATCATCTCGCGCACCTTCTCCAAGGCCTATGGCCTGGCCGGTCTGCGCGTAGGCTACGCAATGGCGCACGAGCAGGTGACGGACATGATGAATCGCGTGCGCCAGCCGTTCAATGTGAACAGCATTGCACAAGCGGCGGCGGTCGCGGCCTTGCGCGATGTATCATTCGTCAAAAAAACGTTTGAGCTGAATCGGCGTGGCATGCTGCAGATCACGGAAGGTTTGACCAGGCTGGGTTTGGAATACATCCCCTCGTTCGGTAACTTCGTGGCGTTTCGTATTGGCAACGCCACCGCGATGTACCGACGCTTACTTGAACTGGGTGTGATCGTACGCCCGATAGCAAACTACGATATGCCGGACTGGTTGCGCGTGAGCATCGGTCTCGAAAGTGAGAATGCAAAATTTTTGTCTGCGCTGGAAAAGTGCATCAATCAGCAGCTTAATGGAGAAATAAAATGATTATCGTAATGGGCAGTGAAATCACCGATGCACAAATCAACGCGGTGGTAAAAAAAATTGAAGCGGCCGGACTCAAGGCCAATATCTCGCGCGGCGTGGAGCGTACCGTTATCGGAGCCATCGGCGACGAGCGCAAGCTCGAAGCGGAGATGTTCACCTCGCTGCCGGGCGTGGAATCGGCGATGCACATCGCCAAGCAATACAAGATCGTGTCGCGCGAGTCGCACAAGCAGAATACCGTGATCGATATCTCCGGTGTTCCTCTGGGCGGCAATCAGATACAGATCATTGGCGGCCCCTGTTCGGTGGAGACGCAGGAGCAGATGGATCTGGCAGCCAAGTTTACGCATGAGGCCGGTTGCCGTTTGATGCGCGGTGGTGCGTTCAAACCGCGCACCAGCCCCTATGCTTTTCAGGGGCATGGCGTGGAAGGCCTGGACATGTTCCGCAAGGCCGCAGAAAAATACAAGCTGCCCATCGTCACCGAACTGATGGACGCTCGCCAAATCGACGCGTTCCTCGAATACGACGTGGACGTGATCCAGATTGGCACACGCAATATGCAGAACTTCGATCTGCTCAAGGAAGTCGGGCACATCAACAAGCCGGTCATCCTCAAACGCGGCATGTCGGCAACGATCAGCGAATGGCTGATGGCGGCGGAATACATCGCGGCCGGCGGCAACCACAACATCATCTTCTGCGAACGCGGTATACGCACCTTCGAAACCGCCTACCGCAATGTGCTGGACGTGACTGCCATCGCCGTGATGAAGAAAGAGACGCACCTGCCGGTGATCGTCGATCCTTCGCATGCGGGCGGCAAGGCATGGATGGTTCCGGCACTGTCGCAAGCTGCCATCGCTGCCGGTGCTGACGGCCTGCTGGTCGAGATGCACCCGAACCCGCCAGAGGCGTGGTGCGATGCCGACCAGGCGCTGACACCGGGCGAGCTGAAGAAGCTGATGGGTACGCTGGGTGCGATCGCCGGGGCGATCGGGCGGACTCTGTAAGTCATGCAGCCTGCCTTTCGAAAGGTCGTCATCTTTGGCGCAGGATTGATTGGCGGGTCGTTCTCCCTGGCGTTGCGCAAGGCGGGGGCCGTGGGCGAAGTGGTTGGTTTCGGACGCAGCACAGCAACGCTGGAAGAAGCCAGACAACTCGGCATCCTCGACCGCATCGGAGACGATGTGGCGCGAGAAGTGCACGATGCCGATCTGATCCTGCTCGCC
>JAJXUF010000062.1 GCA_021783175.1 Pseudomonadota bacterium | reverse complement strand
CGGCAGTGGTATCTGGACGGTCGAGGCTCTGCTCGAGCTGAGTTCGTTTGGAGCCCCCTCGCCGGGTTTTTAGTCCTGCCTTCGGGCAGGTAGTTCTGAAAGTAAAGCCAACATGAGTAAGAAAGACACTCATCACAATCTGGCTAGTGAAGTTAATTTGGACGCTGAATTTGCCGCGTCCGTAATGTGTCTCGGGATTGTAGACGAGCACCTCGTAGTCAAGTCGGCCTTCTGCAACGCAGTTCAGTGGATTCAGCCGACCAAGTTGGACCCCGCAACTCTCCTGGCAATCTGTGGGGAGGCTTGGCTGAAAGAAAAATTTCCGGCCAAACCGGGTGATTTCTCGTCTAAGTGGGGATTCTCTCGGACAGACGCAGTGCAATACCTGATTCGCTGTTGCCAACAGGCGGGGGAATACGACCCGTCCAGGGAACGGCCTGAGGGTGTGTATCTGGCGGATGACGGGGAAAGACTCATCATCAATACGGGCACTGAAGTGTTACGCAACGACGGAAGCGCTGCCGACGGTCCCGATTCGAAATGGGTATATACCCAGGTCGATAAAGGCCTCGGCATATCGAGTTCCACGGCTACGGCCACCTCGCTAGACGTCGAGGAATTCGAAGCGTTTATCAACAGTTGGGAGTACCGTGACCCTTGCGACGCCATGTTGATCCAGGGCTGGTGGTCTTTGACAGCCTTGGCGTCTGCATTGGAATGCCGGCCGCACTTGTGTATCACCGGCGGCAGGGGAAAGGGTAAGACCCGCCTGAGCGGTACCCTCGGAAATCTGTCAGGTCCAGCCTCGTTGCTGGCCGATGGATCGTCGACGGAGACCGGTATTAGCCAGGCCCTACAGGGCAGGGCTATTCCGGTTTATGTCGATGAAGCCGAGCAGACCGCTCATGGAACGGTACGCGGAATCGTGAAGATGGCCAGGACGGCATACAGCGATTCCGGGGAGGGACGGCTAGTTGGCAGCGGAAGTGGCAAGGGGCGCTCAACACGAGTTACCTCGCCCTTCATGATGGCCTGCATCCGTCCGCCGCTGTTCGAGGCGAGCGACGCTTCGCGTTGGGTCGTTGTGGAAATCACGGGGCTCAAGAGCACCGCATTGCGGAAACCATCTAAATTGTTGGACAAAGCGTATGCGGAAGCCCTAGGAGCAAGACTGCGCAAGCTGGTGCTGGACCGGTGGCCGGTATTTCAGACCTCGCTAGGCTTGTTTCGCGCAGCCTTAGTCAAGCAGTTGAACGATGGTCGTCTGGCGGATACGCTGGCGCCGATACTCGCAGGCTTCTGGGTTTTGCACTATGCCTCCCCGCCGAAACCGGCGAAGGCCAGGCAGATGGCGAAGAAGCTTGGCGGTTCCACGCTGGAACTGCAAGAGCCGGTGACAGACGAGGAGGATTGCCTGCAGACCCTGCTGACAAAGACCGTTTCTGGGCAACTCATACGGGAACGCGGCAAAGTCAGTTTGGGCGAGGTGATCCGGTGCGCATATCAAGGCAATGAGCTGGCAAATATGCATCTCCAGCGTCTTGGTATGAGAGTCATCCGCAAAGGCGATGGGCTGGCCGTTCTGGCCATCGCAGTCAGTGCTGTTCATCGTGAGCTGCTAACGATGTTCAGAGGTACCCGTTTTGCTGGAGGCGGGTGGGCGCCAGTACTCAGGCGCCTGAAAATGGCTGTTCCCAGCACCCAGAAGATCCTGGGGGTCGCTACCAAGGTGATCGAGGTGCCTCTGCCCGATTATCTGGTCGATGACATCACTCCGGATCCGATGGACAAGGCAGCCTGAGGTAGAGCGGCGGTTCGTGAAAGCGGGCCGCCGCTTTTTTTTTGATCGTATACACCGGAAGAGCGCCGCTTGGCCGCGATGCGGGATAGAGCGGCCAATCACCGATGGGATTTAACCGGGTAGTGCTCGGCCATTGCAGTCACTGGGATACCTCAACCTCAATGTCCGCAACGTGGCAAGTTGCCGCCGGTGGCAATTTCTGGCGGCCTAATGTTCGTTTCCAAACCCGTGCAATGATGTCCGAAACGACCCTGGCCGGGGCTCTAATGCTCAGTCGCTCGCCGCAGAGCAGCTCCCACGTGTCTGTAACCGTAGCCACCGGCGCAACCGCGGGGCCGTGTAATGGTCGATCGCACGATAGGCGTTTCTCAGGCTCCCCACACTAAAGTAGTGAGCCCAGCCTCGCAAAGCGCGATTCAACCTATCAATCAACTCCGTGGTCTCTTGCCGGCACGTCTTGAGATCGGTCAGCGCATAGACCTTCTCGATCATGCGCCGGATGCTTTTCTTCGATGGCCACAAGGCGATACGTGCGTTGAGCCTGTACAAAAACCCCAATCAGCAGGAACGAAGAAGCGCTTGGGTGAGTCCCCGTCGGGACGCTCAAACCTGGAGAGCCCGGCATGGCGAGATACAAACCCATCGACCGCAACCCTCGGCTCTTGCCGGTGGTGCTGGGTGAGCAGATCCAGCCCGGGACATTTGAATTTGCGCTGGACCACCTGGTCGACCGTGAACTGGACCTTTGCGCACTTGATGCGCGCTTTCGCAACGACCAGACCGGTGCCAGCGCCTATGACCCCCGGGTCGTAAGAAGTAACGCGCCGGTTACTGTTGAATCACTGATGTGCTGTAGTGCGTTTAATTGCCGATTAATGTCAAACACATTATTGGCGCTTTATCCGCACAAAGGTATATCGAAAGAGGTAACTAACTCGGGTCTCAATAGCTCCATAATTCCAGTCAATAAAAGAGCAATGGAGGAGAGAGGTGTTCAGACTGCTCAGGGCCTGTATACGTGAACGCGCGGCGTCAAAGTGTGATGCTGTACGCTCATCTTCCCCATTCGTCAGCCTGAGCACGGAAGATTCGGCCACGTTGGTGAGGCACCTGAGTTTTCCCTGTTTTTCGAGGCGCTGCTGCCTTCGCAGCTCATGCGGAATTTGCCCGAGCTCCCTTTGTCAAGACCCAGTTCGCCGACCGCTTTCGATCTTCTTGGAGCGCGTCAACGAGCAACTCCTGCTCAGCGCGCAGCCAAGCGTCCACCGCCGAGTACGTGGCGGCGGTGGACGCCGTCAAGAGCCTGCAGATGGAACCACAGGTGAAGGCCCGCTATGGCGATTACCTGGCCGAGTACCTCGCCCGGGCTTCCAAGTGCGCCAGATCGGCAAGAGCTACAACGTGGCGGCCAAAAGATGAGACTCAACACATGACCATGCTCGAGACTTTTGCCGGCCTCTTCGAGGCTAAGGGTGAGAGCGAATGGTGCGGCGCCCTGTTTACACTGTCGAACCGGTTCGGTTTTGAGCGGACTATGTTCGCAGTCGTGCCGCGACCAGGGATGCCCCTTGATGAGGCACATTTGCACACCACCTACGCGGCCGAGTGGAGGTCCGCCTATGTAAAACAGCGCATGGCCGATTTCGATCCGACTGTCAGCCATTGCTACACTCGTGCCACGCCGCTCCTTTGGTCGCCTGGGCTCTTCGCTAGCAAGGCGCAGAAACAGATGTACGAGGAGGCCTGCGGTTTCGGTCTTCGCGCCGGTCTCACGCTGCCCATTCACGGACCCCGGGGCGAGGTGGGCATGCTGTGCTTCGTGACTGATCAGGCTCCACTGACCGGCTTGCAGCGGGAGATGACCAATCATCTGCCTGATATCGCGTTGCTACGTGACGTCGCCTTTGAGACGTGCCAGCCCTACCTTTCCAGCCACCTAAAGAGTGCCTTGCCAGTGCTTACCTCGCGGGAAAGGGAATGCCTCCAGTGGGCGGCCGCTGGCAAGAGTTCCTGGGACATTGCCAATATTCTCCGCTGCTCCGAGGCGACCGTTAATTTCCACATGACTAATATCCGTCACAAAATGGGCGTCAGTTCGCGTCGGGCTGCTGCTGTGCAAGCGGCGCGCCTGGGCTTGATTTCGCTGGGTTGATGCTGGTGATCGGGCTTTTTGGTGCAGGGTGGCGGCGCGCCCGCCATAGGTAGGTCTCCCTCTGAAATGATCCCATAGCAGGAAAGCTACACCAGGATTGCCACCGACGCCGGCATCTCCGCACCCAGATCGAAGTGGCTGCCGCGCGACTGCGTGACGCCGAGGTGGCCCCAGAACCGCCTCTGGTTCTCGCGCCTCTCTTTTCTGAACCCACGAATCGACAGCGGCGTAACGGCATGAGCGCCAGCCGACGCTGAGAGATGCGCATTTCTCATTGCTCGTCCACCGGCGGAATGTGAGTACCGCCAATCATCCCACATAGGGACAGCCGAGGAACCAATCAGGTTAGATAGTTACGCGCTTACCCCGATCACCATACTTTTTGACGCATTTCCGATAATTACCCTACCTGAGGAGAATGCAATGGTGCAGCTGATTCAAATTGGCGCGCGCATGGACTTCCCAAGCAAGGACCTGTGGGAAATGTACCGCCTGAGGGCACGGGTGTTTTACGACAGGATGGGCTGGGAGGTGCCCATTCTGTCAGGCATGGAGATCGACGGTTATGACGCCCTCGATCCCTATTACATGCTGATTCGGAGCAGCGGTGTTCTGTGCGGTTGCTGGCGCCTCTTGCCGACCAGGGGCCCTTACATGCTAAAAGACACCTTCTCCCAGCTTCTCCACGGCCAGGACGCACCGGAGCAGGACGACATCTGGGAATTGAGCCGTTTTGCCGTTGAGACTGAGGGCCCGAAAGGATTCGGGTTCGCCGAGCTTGCGCTTGAGTCGATGCGCGAGGTCGTGAGGTTCGGTGATCGTATGGGGATTCGGCGGTATGTGACGGTAACCACAATCGCTATTGAGCGTTTGCTGCGCAAGACAGGGATCACCGTTTCGCGTTTCGGGCCGCCAGTCAAGACCGGCATCGAGAACGCTGTGGCCCTTGACATTGACATTGGTGAGCAGACACACCGGGCCTTGTTTGAGCGGTTAGGGAACGCGGCCTAAAGAGCCTCCGGGGAACCCGCGTCCTTTTGGCATCCGTTACCGGCGTACCTAAATCTGTTTGAACATGACCCTGAGCGACGAGTGCTTGGAGAGCAAGCCGACTCTTCGTGAGGAAGGTCGGCCTGTCGAAAGCAGAACCGCTGCCACGCACGATTCTCACAATGTAGGTCCGGCGATCAGCGAGCTGGTCGATTCGGTGGTGCAGTTCCCCTATCTGATTTGATAGGCGACGCGGCCATCCCGGCCACAGATAATCATCTTATGCAGATGCTAGCGACGTATGGTCGGTGTAGGGGTCCATTCGCTTACATCCTTCTACAGATTCTGTCGGTCACTCTCTTCGAGAAAGTGCCATTGCAACAATTACTTATTTTAACCGGATATCACTGAAAAGGAATCTCTCCGTGTTAGACACCTTAATCGTTGGTGCCCGTTGTGCCGGCTCCACGCTCGCGATTCACCTGGCACGCGCCGGCAAGCGCGTCCTTGCTGTCGACGCGAACAACCTGCCGAGCGATCAGCCGCTGTCCACCCATTGGATCTCGCCCCACGGCATGGCGCTGTTGGACGAGTTGGGTCTCGGCGATAAAGTGCGCCGCTTCGCGCCGCCGGTGCCTAGCATGATGTATGGCGCCGACGATGTCGTCGGCCGCATTACGTATCCGCCCGGCGGGCGCTGCTCTTGCCCGCGTCGTGAAGATCTCGATGCGGTCTTGCTCGATGAAGCGCGGGCCGCCGGGGCTGAGGTACGTTCTCGTACGAAGCTGGTCACCCTTATTCGCGACGGCGAGCGGGTCACCGGAGCCGTCGTTGAACACGCCGGGACACGCGAAGAGATCCGAGCGCAGATCGTGGTCGGCGCCGATGGTCACCACTCGACCACGGCGCGACTTACTGGCGCCGAGGAGTACCACGGGTACGATTGCCCACGCGCTATGTACTGGGCGTACTGGCCGAGACCGGGCTGGTTCGACGACGATCCGTGCCACCAGGGGGGAGCGCTGAACTGCAGCTTCGGCGAGGACGTCATATTCATCTTTCCAACAAACCGCGACCTCTTGCTCATCGGGGTGGCGTTCCCGATAACGCAGCTGCTGGAGTGGAAGGGGCGATCGCTACAGAAGCTGCAGGAGACACTTCGGCGCAACCCTTACACGGCGCAGCTGACCGCTGAACAGCCTGTGACGAAGGTGCTCGGCGCACTGAATCTGCGCTTCTTCTTCCGCCAAGCGGCGGGCCCAGGCTGGGCCTTGGTCGGCGACGCAGGTCTCTTCATGGATCCGTCTCCCGGCTTTGGGATCACCGATGCGCTTCGCGACGCCCGCGCCCTAGGGCGGGCGATCGTCGAAGGCGGGGACCAGGCGCTGGTGCGCTACTGGCGCCATCGAGACGCGATCTCGATCGACCTCTTCGAATACTCTCGCAACCGTGGCGCGCTCGACAACAACAATCCGCTCAGTCGACTTCTGTTCGGCAAGCTGACGACAGATCCGGTACTGCAGGCGCGCTTGCTCGCTGCCCAGAATCGCGAACGCTCGCCGCTTGCCGTATTCGACCCCAGCGAAATAAAGAAGTGGGCGTTCGAGGCCGTTGCACGTGGCGCGCAGGGGGTGCTCGAGCCCTTGGAGGTCATGTCAAGACGCGGCGAGGAGATCCGGGCCGAAATGGCGTTGCGCCAGCGCTTGGCTGAGCAGGCTAATGCCACCCCAGGCCGGGCGCCGGAGTCAGTCCAACGCGCGTCGCGCGCGTCCGGGAGCGATTGCGCTCTTGGCATACGCGAGTCGGTATGACCATTAGGAATGTCGGCGGCGCGTCGCCCCGGACTCGCGTGTGGCGTCAAGTGCATGCGGGAGATCGTGCACCGAGGCTACGTAAGTCTCGGTACTGGTGATGCCGCGTCAGCATGCATGGGACCCACGTTAAGTCAAGCAAGGAGATCGGCTATGACCATCGCAGCAACCTTAGAGACCAGCGTTGCGTTCGCGCGGCTCAGGCTTCCAGCAAAATTTCACCAGATAAATCCCGTCGTCACGGTACTCTACCTTGCGCACGCCCTCGCATTCTTCTTGGGGCCAGCCGTGGTGGCCTTCGCCATCGTCGACGATCTCCCCGCGTCGACGCCGGTGCGTGTCGGTCTTGCGCTCGTCCTGGGGCTTATCGGTGGTCATGGAATGCACCTCTTGACCTTCGTCGGACATGAGGGAATGCACACGAACCTGCATCGGAATAAGTACGTCAGTGCCGCTCTGGCGGTGCTCTTTTCATCGCCGGTGCCGTTCTTCTTCATCGTGGGTTTCAGCATGACCCATTGGAAGCACCACCGCTTCACCGGCCAGAACATCGACCCCGATGTCCAGATTTACTCGCAGTACAGGAACTTCGTGTCACGCTTTTTTCTCGCGCGGTCCGGAAGTGTCCGAATTTACATGAAGAACGCCGTACGCATGGCGCTGGGCGTGGATTGGCCGGAGAACACCAAGCTCCCGTTCACCGAGCGCGAAATGCGCTGGATCACTCGGATCAACATCGCTCTGGGGCTGAGCGCCGTGACCGTGTACGCGCTGATCTGGCATCGCTCGCTGTGGCTGGGCTTCACGGTAATGCTGATCCCGTATTGCGCGGTGTACGTCTTCAGCGCCATGCGCGCGTACATCGAGCACACGGGCACTGTACCGGGTCGATACCGCGACAGCCGCAGCTACATATCGCCCATTTACACAGCCCTTTTCTTCGGAAGCAACTTCCATCTTGAGCACCACCTGTATCCTGCCGTCCCGTGTTACCGGCTACCCGCGCTCCACGAGTACCTCGCGTCGCAGGGGCTTCACGAAGCGGCCAACGCCCAGATTGAGCGGTCTTTTGTCGGCGCGCTACGCTACACGACGTGGCGGTTCCAGTACCCCTGCGTCGATCTGCAGCCCGCGCCCGACGACTTCATCGAGCGGATAGCCAACGGTTGCCTCGATCGCGAAGCGGACGTAATAGGTAGTCCGGCCGTTGACGCCACGGTCGCTGTCGCAAGCAAGTAGAGTCATTTTGAACGCACATACCACCGCGATCTCGCGCCGGCTGTGCCAGAACGCCGCCTGCGCGGCAAAGTGAGGAAAATATGTTTATTAAAAATGCGTGGTACGCGGCAGCCCTTTCCGGGGAAGTCAAAAGGGAGCCTTTTGCCCGGACGATTCTGAACGAGAGGGTCGTCATGTACCGCACCTCAGCGAATCAGGTCGTCGCGATGGAGGACCGATGCGCACACAGGCAGGTGCCTTTGTCCCGCGGACGCGTGGTAGGCGACGAACTGCAGTGCTGGTACCACGGGCTTCGATACGACTGCTCCGGAGCATGCGTTAGAATTCCCAGCCAGAGCACGATCCCGAAGGGCGCGCGCGTTCGCACCTTCCCCACTGTCGAGAAGTACGGCCTCATCTGGCTATGGCCTGGCGAGCCGGACCGGGCAGATGAGGCGACAATCCCGAACCATTGGGTCTGCTCGGCGCCAGAGCTCGCGGGGACGATGAGCTATTGCACCATCGCCTGCAACTACCTGTTCGGGATCGACAACATCCTAGACATTTCGCACGCCGCCTTCGTTCACCAGAAGACGCTGGGCTCGCTCGACATCGTCGAGACTCCGCCCGAAATCGTGATCACCGACAACGAAGTCCGCGTACAGCGCTACCTGCGCCGCGAGAAGACGCCGCCACTGTACACCCGCATCCTGCAACTTGAGTACATCGACCGTTTCCAGGAAGTCCTCTACTGGCCCATCGGCAACACGCGGGTCGAGACGCGAGCCCACGCCTGCGACGATTCCGGCGGCAAGGTCTTTCACGTTTATACGACGACGATCTTCACGCCCGCCACTGACGATACAAGCCACGTCTTCGTGGGCATGCACCGCGATTTCGACGTCGACAACCAGATGTTTACCGAGTTTACGGCAAAAGAAGTGTTCTCAACCGTCATGGAGGACAAGGACGTCGCCGAGAGCCTTCAGGCGAACTGGAAACACACGGCGCCGATGGTCGACATCCACCTTGATCGACCGGCGTTCGCGGCGCGGCGGATATTGGAACGAATGGGGGCCCACGCCGCCATTCGACCGGGCGTATGATGCGCCGCGCAGAAATGGAGGCGACGAAGGGCCACCCGCGACGAGCCGGCCTCTATGTTGAAGAGTTGCTGCACGAGCTCGGGACTTCGGTGGAGGACGAGGTCAGTTTGCGGCACCCCATGACGTTCGGAGAAGTCGTCGGTCACGGCCGAGTGGAAGAGCTCGCTGCTGCCACCGAGAGCATTTTTTCCCAGGTCGAGCCGGATCACGTATGGAATGGCGCCGATATTGGAGGGCGTGAGTGGCATGGACATTTCCAGGGCCGCTGCATTCGTGGGGTAACGGTGGCGCGGAGGTCCGGCAAGCGCATACAGGTCGACATCTTCCTCGCGTCGTTCCCATCGCCGGTTCGGCAGGCGCTCCGTGACGCGTGCCAGAACCTGGTCGACGCCGACGCTTGGTTGCTCCCCGGGGGGATCGATACCGCGTTACCGCCCATACCAGCTAACGAAGTGCTAGATCCTAAGTTGCCGTTCCGCTTCGCCACCGATGTGTACCTAACCAGCCCGGTGGCCTGCAAGCCGGTTCATGGGGTTGCCGACGTTGACCGACTGTGCGCCCACTCGGTTCTCGTCTATGGGGAGCGCGCGTACGGGCCGCGCCTGACGGCGGGATCCGCGATGCTGAGCCTTTGGACCGGGTCGGTCGCCGGGTTACCGCTGGAAGTAGCAAACGTTATCCACTGGGCGGACGCACAACATGTGAGGGTCATGGCAATGGCGATGCGCCCTTGGCCCGTAGTCGCTCTGTTTCAGGCGCGCATGCAGGCGCGGACTCTCTCATTTCTCGATGCGTCGTACTTCGAGGCGAGACACGGGGCGGCCCCGCCCCAGCTTGACTAGGTGCAAGTTATATGAACGATTTTCCCACCTTGAGCATACAGGCGCGGTCGAGCGTGATTTCTCCGTGGTCGGTTTTCTGGGTCGCGAGTGTGGCTGTCTTCCTTGTCTCAATCGACGTTACCGTTCTCTATGCGGCGTTTCCCGCGTTTCGTCTGGCTTTTCCAGAGACTAGCTCGGCGAGCCTGTCGTGGGTCCTGAATGCGTACACGCTGGTCTTTGCCGCGTTGCTTGTGCCCGCGGGCCGCCTCGCCGACCTGCGCGGACGCAAGCGCACGTTCTTGCTCGGCCTTGCCATGTTTCTGGGCGGGTCCCTCGGCTGCGGTATGGCCGGGCATGTCACGACCTTGATCGGGATGCGCGCCGTCCAGGCAGTGGGCGCGGCGCTACTGCTTCCGGCATCGCTGTCCATCTTGTTGGCGGCTTTCCCCTCCAGCAAGCGCGCGATAGCTGTGAGTTTGTGGGGCGCGGTCAGCGGAGTTGCAGGTGCGCTTGGGCCGAGCCTCGGCTCTTTCCTGGTGGCCCGCTTCGGCTGGCCGTGGGCCTTCTTTCTCAACCTGCCGCTTGGCATGATCGCTCTATGGCGTGGGTGGCGCATCCTCGATGAGTCTCGCGAGCCTGAGCGTGGCGCGCCGATCGACATTATAGGCGTCGCTTTGCTGATCCTCGGCGTGGGCTCCATCGCCTTCGGCCTAGTTCAGTCCGAGGCGGTCGGCTGGGCGTCCCCGATAGTGGCCCTGGCGATCACAGGCGGGCTGGTGACGCTGGCGGTATTCGTGGTGGTGTCGCGAAAGGCCAACGCCCCGGCCATTGATCTCTCACTGTTTCAAGACTCGACTTACCGGTATATCAACCTAGCGTCGCTGTGCTTTGCAATCGGCTTCGCCATGATGTTTTTTCAGACCTTCCTGTTCACCACAAGTGTCTGGTCGTACTCGCTGACACGCGCGGGGCTTGCCGGCAGCCCTGGGCCGCTACTCGTCGTACCCACAGCAATCGTGTGCGGACGGTTCGCGTCGCGGGCGGGACACAAGCTACTGCTGGTGACTGGGAGCCTGGTGTCCATGGTGGCGAGCATTTGGTTCGCTCTGGTACCCGGGGTTAACCCCGACTACGTGCACACGTGGCTTCCGGGGGCGTTACTGACCGGACTGGGCGTAGGCATGGTCATGCCTTCACTGTCGGCGGCAGCCGTCGCGCATCTGCCACCGGCTCGGTTCGGCGTGGGTTCTGCCGTTAACCAAGCGGTACGCCAGATGGGATCGGTGTTCGGGGTGGCGCTCACGGTCGCTATAACCGGCCCAGCGATGCTGCACCTCACGGAATTTCACACCCTCTGTTACCTGCAGATCGCGCTCAGTTTGGCCACCGCACTTCTGTGTGCACCGGTCGACACACGACCCCGAGCGATTGTCCCGGTGCCTGCTGCGACGCATAGACCTGACGCCCCCTGCCTTGGAGCTATCGAATGACATGTAGTCTAAGCATGAGCTCAGCGGCAATCGTGTTCCAGGAATTCACTGCGCAGGACACGGATATGGACGCAATTCTGCGCCGACGCGCCGCAGCAACGCCGCATCAGATCGCTCTACGTTTTCTAAAAAACGGCGAGGACGATATTGTTGAATTGACCTATCGTCAGCTCGACATGCGTGCCGCGCGCCTGGCTCATCAGCTCAAAGAACAGTTGACGCCGGGAGCCCGAGTGATGCTGGTGCTAGAACCGGGCCTGAACTACGTTACAGCGCTGTTCGCCATTTTCAAAGCCGGCGCCACAGCAGTGCCGTCGTTTCCGCCGGTCGGAACCCGCGCCGTCTCACGCTTCGCCAGCATCTGCAACGATTGCAATGCGCAGCTGGTAATCGCTGAAGGTAGCTTGCAGGCGTCGGTTGACCGTCTCAATGGTTCGCTCTCTGCCGAAGGGAGTTTTCCTGAGTGGCTGTTTGTCGGCAGCGATTTCTTCGAAACACAGGACCCATCGCAAGTTTCCATGCATACAAGTAGTGCTGAGCGCAACGGCGTACAGTTCCCGGCGCTGCTGCAATACACCTCTGGTTCCACTGGCAGTCCCAAGGGCGTGATCCTGTCCGCCACCAACCTGATCAGTAACAGTCGCGTGCTCGACATCCGGCTGGGGTCGGCACAAGAGCACATCGGCTTTACTTGGCTGCCCCCCTACCATGACATGGGCCTGATGGGCGCGCTGCTGTTGTCCGTGTACAGCGGGTTTACGCTGGTGTTGATGACGCCGGCTCACTTCGTTCAACGCCCGCTGCGCTGGCTGAAAGGTCTGTCGACGCATCAGGTGACCACCTCGGTAGCGCCAAACTTTGCCCTCGACCTTTGCGTCGATACGATTGCCGATGAAGAAATCGCCGAGCTCGACTTGAGCAGATTGAAGTTGCTGTTTTGTGGCGCCGAGCCGGTACGGCAAGCCACGCTTGACCGTTTCTCGGAAAAGTTCAAAACGGCCGGATTCTCCAGGGGGGCGTTTGTGCCGTGCTATGGCTTGGCCGAAGCCACTCTTTTCATTTCAGGTAAATCGGATCGCGACGCCCGGCCCAGGGCGTTGCTGCTAGATCGGGAATCGCTGGCTTGCGGCCTGGCCCGCCCGGCCAGTGCAGATGCGGCCGCCGCAGCGGTCATTAGCTGTGGCACGGTGGCCAGCGGTCACGTCATGGCGGTGGTCGATCCCGATACCAAGCAGCGATTGCAACCGGGCGGGGTCGGCGAACTCTGGTTCAAGGGCGCCAGCGTGGCGCAAGGCTATCTGAACCAACCCGAGGCCAGTAGGGAAATATTCAACGCCTTCATTGCGGGCGATCCGCAGGACGGCCCCTACCTGCGCACTGGCGATCTCGGGTTCATCCTCGACGATGAGTTGTATATAACTGGCCGCATCAAGGATGTCATCATCTTCGCCGGCCGCAATCTCTATCCGGCAGACATCGAGGCGGCGGCCCAGGCCAGCCATCCGGCAATCCGCGCCAATGGCGTGGTGGCGTTTTCCGTGACTCGGAGCGACGTGGAGCACCTGGTCGTGGTGGCCGAGATTCTGCGCTCAGCGAAACTCACCGGCGAAGACCTGAAAAATGTTGAAGATGCGATTGCCGCCGCAATCACCCGTAGCCACGGCCTAGCGCCGCACACTGTTCACTTGGCCCCGGCGTTGACGATTCCGTTGACCACAAGCGGCAAGGTGCGCCGTGGCGCCTGCCGCGACGCCTTCATTTCCGGCGCGCTCCCATACGCCAAGGCTCGCTCCACGCCATCGGCGGTGGCGATGGTCGATGTCGCTAGTGCGACGCTGTTCCAACGGGGGTGAGCAGTGAGCAATGCTAATACTCCGATAGCGCCTAGGGAGACAGTGGGAGCACTCAGGGATGGGGACGCCAAGGCGCGCAGGCTGGCCTACCTTACGGTGCTGACGCCAGCCATTGGTTTTGTCCTCGCCCTCTGGTATTCGATCCAGTTCGGCGTCAAACGGCAAGACATGGCGCTGCTCGGCATCATGTATTTCATGACTTCATTCGGCGTCGAAGGAGGATTGCACCGCTTCTTTTCGCATCGCGCTTTCAAGGCTGGACCGGCGATGACCGCAGCGATCGGCATTCTCGGCTGCATGGCGGCACAAGGCCCCATCCTGTTCTGGGCGGCGACGCACCGCATGCACCACGTCTTCACCGACCAGGACGGCGACCCGCATTCGCCGCGGATGCTGTCGCCCGGTCTTCGCGGCCGCATTAAGGCTTTATGGCATGGCCATGTGGGCTGGCTGTTTACCGTCAAGCGCAGCAATTGGAGTACTTACGTGCCGGACCTATTCGCGAGCAAGGTGGTGCTATTCGTCAACCAGAATTACCTGACCTGGGTGTTCCTCGGCCTCGTGATACCGACCGCGATCGGCGCGGCGCTGAGCGGGATAGCAGGCGCGGTCGGTGGCCTGCTATGGGGTGGTCTGGCCCGAATCTTCCTCTTGGATCAGGTCACCTGGGCCGTCAACTCGATCGGCCATACCTTCGGCAAACGGCCCAATGAAACCAAGGACACCAGCGGCAACATCGGCTGGCTGGCGTTGGTCTCCGCCGGTGGCGGTTGGCACAACAACCACCACGCCAATCCCGCGCTGGCGCACAACGATTTGCATTTTTGGCAAATCGATACAACGGCCTGGGTGATCCGCATTCTGGGCCTAGTGGGTCTGGCATGGGATATTCGGCAACGGCGGAGCACCGATCCGCTGGAGCGGAAACTTTTCAATAACGATTAAGGTTGGGAAGGTGCCATGACTACGCAAACGAATGTTTTGTCCCCTAAGCCGACGAGCGCCGCCGCCCCTGTACTGAGGCCGGGCGTCGCACCGCTGACCGGCACTGGCGCCATCATTAAGCAGGTTACCGCCCTCGTAGTCATGCTGGTGCCGCTGGCCGGATTCGCGGTGGCGGTGCAGCGCGCGCTTGAAGGGCGCATCTCGACGACCGACGTAGTGCTGTTTTGCGTATTCTATTTCCTCCACATGGGCGGCATCACGATGGGTTTCCATCGCTATCTGGCCCACAAGACATTCAGCACCTCGCCCTTCTTCGAGGGGCTGCTGCTGGTTAGCGGCTCGATGGCGGCCCAGGGACCGATCATGTTCTGGGTCACCACCCATCGCCGCCACCATACCTACAGCGACCGGCAGGGCGATCCGCATTCACCCAACCTGCACGGCCCGAGGCTGCTCGGCCGCCTGCGCGGTATCTGGTATGCACATATGCCATGGATGCTGGCCAGGGATGTGTCGAGCTGGAATTTCTTTGCGCCGGATATCCTCGGAAATCGCAAGCTGTTCTTCTACCACCGAACCTACGGTCTGTGGATCCTGCTCGGCCTAGCGATTCCGGCGGCCATCGGCGGAGCGATTGGTGGTAGCTGGGATTCGGCCTTCAGCGGCTTTCTGTTCGGTGGGCTGGCGCGGATTTTTCTGGCGAACCAGGCTGCCTGGTGCGTTGGCTCCGTTTGCCACATGATCGGCGGCAAGCCGTTCAATACTGACGACAAAAGCGCCAACAACTGGCCCGTGGCCATCTTCACCTTCGGCGAAGGTTTGCAGAACAACCATCATGCATTCCCCGGATCGTACCGCCACGGCGTGAAATGGTGGGAGCCAGACCTGAGCGGCTGGATGTTAACCGGGCTGGGAAAAATCGGCGTGGTCTGGAACCTGCGCTCTCCTGATGAAAATACTATCGAAAAGATGAGGATTCGCACCAGCTGAACGCTGAAAGATTCAAACACACATATTTGATTCACATCCATTTCAGGAAAAACTATGTATCAAGAAAACATGTCGGGTGCCCTGCTCGGCTTCTTCCGCAAGGGTGGAAAGGAAACTGAAAATAATGAACCATTAAGCGAGGAAGTGATCCGCCAGTGGCTGGTCAAGCGTTTGGCCAAGCAGGTGAAAGTCGATCCGAGCGCCATCGACACCGCTAAGAAGTTCGACCAATACGGCCTCGATTCGATTGTTGCGGTGCGGGTTTCCGGCGATCTAGAAAAACTGGTCGAGCAGCGTCTGTCACCGGCGCTTCTGTTCGAGCACCCGAGTATTGACGAGCTGAGCGCCCACCTCGCCGCGGAACTCGGGCTCAACGTCACGCACCAACTGGGGTGAATCAATGCCGTCTGCAAAGAGTACTCCGTCATCGCCGGGTCCAGAATTCGAGGCGTTCCTGGACAAGAGCAAGGCACTTGAAGGCGCCCGTCTGGCTGAAGCGATTCCTAAATCATGTTTCGAACCGCAAGTCTGGCGCGGCCTAGCCGGTTTCTTCATTAGCTATGCGTTGTATATCGGTGCCGTGGTCGGCGTCGCCTATGCCCCATACTGGGGACTTTATATTCCCCTGTACATCGTGGCCGGGCTGGGCGGATGGGGACTGCATTGCATTGCGCACGACTGCGGACATAATTCGTTTTCGCGCAACAAGAAGCTCAACATAGCCATCGGCTACCTGTCATTGTTACCGCTGCTGTATCCGTTCTATTCATGGAAGCACGTGCATAACTTGCATCACTTCCATACCAACAATCTTGAACTCGATACAGATTGGCGGCCGATTCCGCGCGGCATGTACAAGCGTATGTCGCTCAGCCAGCGCTTTGTATACATGGGCACGAGGACTTGGCTGTTCTGGGCGGGCACTATCAATTACTGGATCGGGTCGGGCTTTCGCCCCAGCTTCTTTCCCAAAAGGGACATGCGCAGCGATGTCAAACGCTCGATTGCGTTCGTGGTGTTGGTTTCGATTGTGTATTTTTCTGTGCTTATCTACTTTACTGGCATCTCAGGTTTCTTCTTGTTGTTCTTTGTGCCTTGGATCGCGATCCACACTTGGTTCAGCATGACCACTCTGATGCACCACACCTCGGCTGACGTCCCGTTTCTAGCATCGGAACACTGGACGACGAACGCCAGCCGCTTGCTAGTCACCACCGACTATCGTTATCCGAAATGGCTGCTGTTCCTGACCCATAACATTTCTATCCATACCGCCCACCACGTGGCGCCGGTGGTGCCGTTCTACAACCTGCATAAAGCGCAGACCGCATTGAAGCAGGCTTATCCGGGCATGATCCGAGAAAAGGACTTCAGCTTTGGCGACCTGCTGTGGATCATAAAGAACTGCCATTTCTATGATCCCGATTCTGGCTATTACAAGACATCAACGGGACAGCGTGCTCTTGTCGACGGCGGCGCCATCTCGGTATCCAATACCTGATCTTTCATAAACCAGTGCCCAGCCAACCGAAGGACCCGACAATATGAATGACATCACTGCACCATCGCCGGCGCTGTCGGAACAGTCAGCGGCAGCACCCGCACCCAGCATTGGCACCAGACTGGCAAAGGCGGGGTACCTGCTTGGCAGTCTGCTGGCGCCCCGGCTGGCCGGTCGGATTGCGGCTGACTCCTTCGGACGCTCGCGCTTAAAGGGTAGTCGTACCATGTTCAGGGTTCCGCTCGGCGCGCAGACGTTCCAGATCGCCGGCAGTGAAGATGTGCGCCTTGGCTATCTCTGGAAAGGACCGGGTCCTACCGTGCTCTTGGTGCACGGCTGGGGCTCCGATAGCAGCAGCATGATCGGATTCGTCAAGCCACTGCTCGATTCCGGTTTTCAGGTGGCGTCGTTCGATGCGCCTGCGCATGGCGAATCGGCTGGCAACAAGACCACGATGACGCGCTTTGTTAAAGCGGTGGGCTCGGTCATAAGCTCGCTCGACAATGTCCAGGTCGTCGTTAGCCATTCGCTCGGTTCAATCGCCTCGGTGGCCGCTATCTCACACGCTAATCCAAAGCCAGCTGAAGCCATCAAGCGTCTGGTGTTGATAGCCTCACCGGTATCTCTTTCCGCCGTGCTTGAGCGTTGGTCGGCCAATCAGCGGCTACTGCCAACCGTGATTGGTAAGATTTACGACCATCTGCACACGCAGAACGGTGTCCCGGTCAGCCACTGGGATATCAGCACGCTGGGCGCAGACCTCAATTCACAGGTTCTTGTGGTCCACGACGAACATGATCCGGTAGTGCCGTTGGCGGAAGCCATGGAGCTGACACGTAGCTTTAAGAACGCACGCCTTGAACAAACCTCCGGCCTCGGACACAGCAGGTTACTGTCGGCTGCTCCGGTCAAAGAACTGATCATCCGTTTCATTAGCGAATCCCATCTCACCTAACTAGCCTGGAACCTAGCAATGGTCGAAACAGAAACCGAATTCAAGACACTGATGTGTCTGGTGTGTGGCTGGATCTATTCGGAAAAGGATGGAGCCCCCCGCGAAGGCTTGGCACCGGGCACCCGCTGGGACGAAATACCCCACACCTGGACTTGCCCTGAGTGCGGCGTCAAGAAGGAGGATTTCACCATGGTGGAATTTTAAACTGCCAGGGTTGCACGAATAGCTGTAGTGACCTGCATTTGCAACTGGACCGACCTGAATTCCGGGCGATTCTCGGGCAGGAATAACTGCAACGGAGTAAGCCCAGAACCCGG
>JAJXUF010000242.1 GCA_021783175.1 Pseudomonadota bacterium | reverse complement strand
GCCCCATGGGGAGTCCGAGCAGCAGGGACAACAGCAACCTCTTGGGTAGTCGTAGCTTCATTAGAATTTCCCGAAGGCGACGTAAACGACGCTTCCCGTCGGTCTGGTGGGGCCAAGGATTGGATGGCCTGTCAAAAAACCTCGACGGCAGAAGCATGCCCACTCTCCCCGCCGAAAGAACGCAAACAATCGCTCAAGCCCCGGTGCCGGAGGTGGCGCCGGCATTGCGCCCTGTTCGGTTGGGGACGTTGTCTAGTCATCATCTTCTTCCTCGTGGCGGCCCCATCCTCCATGGTCATGCCAGCCGTGATGACGCTGATAGTAGTAGCGGGGGGGCGGCGCTGGAGGGCCGTAGTAGCGGTATTCAACGGGTGGAGGCGGCGGGGCGACATAGGCAGGAGCACTGTACACGGGGCCGCCCAGGAAGACACTCAAAGCAACTCGGCCCCAGTCATCGTCATCCGCCCGAGCTGTTGACGCGAGACCTGCAAGCAAGCCCAAGCTCACAAGGCCCACAGTAAGCAAATATTTCGAATTCTTCACGGTTTTCTCCTTGGCGTTGGTGGCCAACGCGTCCTCGTCGACCATGATGACAGCGTAAAGGAGGGAGTGAACTCCAGGGGTATCAGGGCGTAACGGCGTTGTTTCAGGTTGTAACTAGGGAAAGCACGGAATTGCCAATTGGCACGCGAAGCAAATTAGCCAGGTTGCGCATTCCCAAGTACCCAGAGCCGAAAGTCAGCATCACCGTTGAATAGCGATGCTTACAGGGCAGGTTTGCCGGGTACCGTGTCACACGCACGGTGGACACATCCTGCCGAGCACCAGCGCACATGAATAGGATTTCAACAGCCTGCTAACTCTCAATTTCCAGGTGTTCGCCTAGATGCACGCGATACGCCGATAAAAGATCACTGCGAGTTAGCATGCCAGTCAGACGACCAGGGTCGTCCGCCGCCAAGACTGGCAAGCGTCCTATGTTCCAGGCAGCCATGAGGCGCATCGCCTCCGCCAAGGTCGCGTCGGAAGAAACGGTTACAGGGCTGCCTTGCGCAATATCTGACAGCACTTGCTCGTCGGAAACCCGCGGATTGAAAATATCTTTGCGGGTAAGAACGCCAATAACATTGTTTCGATGGTCAACGACAGGATAACCCTGGTGCTTGCTTCCTGGGGCGTCGCCATCTACCCATTTACGAATATCGCCTACCGATTGGGAAGCGGCGAGGGTAATGGGGGTCCTACTTGCATAATCCCGCACCCGCGCTTGTGCGAACCAGTCCGCCTGGTAGTCATTAGGAACCTGCACGCCTCGTCTGGCGATCTTTTCCGTCATGATGGTTTGGCGCATTAGCAGGCTGGACGTAAGGTAGGCACTTCCACACCCTATTAGTAGCGGCACGAGTGCAGATATCTGCCAGGTGGTTTCCAGCGCAAAGAGCACCGACATGAAAAGTGCGCGCGATGCGCCTGCAAAGACCGCCGCCATACCCACCAAAGCGGCGAGGTTTGGGCTCAAGCCGACGTGAGGCCATAGGTCGCCGCAAGCGTGCCCCAGCATTGCCCCCAAGCATGCGCCCACGGTCATCAGCGGCGCCAATGTTCCGCCAGAAGTCCCGCTGCCGAGCGCGATAGTCCAGGAGAAAAGCTTTGCGATGCACAAGACCCAGAGTGCCGCGCCAAAAAGCGTCCCCGAGAGTGCGCCGTCGATGTTGGTGTAGCCGACACCCATGCTGTTGGGTACCCACCAGCCGAGAAGCCCAACAGCCACTGCGCCAATTGCCGGCCACCACATCCAATGCACAGGAAGATGGCCGAACAGATCTTCAACTGCGTACACGGAACGGGAGATCACTACAGCTGCAAAGCCGACCAACACACCCAACGGGATACAGGCAAGTAGCGCTCGCACGGACGGCCAGCCGAGCGCCGGCATCATGAAGAAAGGGTGAAAGCCATCAAAATACCCGCGCATTATCGCAGCGGCGGCACAGGCCGCCAGGACAGGAAGCAGGGAGGCTGGACGGAACTCGAAGAGCAGAAGCTCGATCGCCAGCAGCAGTGCAGCCAATGGTGTCCCGAATATGGCGGTCATGCCGGCGGCAGCGCCCGCAGACAGAAGAATTTTGCGCTCATTGGCCGTAATCTGAATCCATTGCCCGATGACAGAGCCTAGTGCCCCGCCCGTGGCGATGATTGGCCCTTCTGCCCCGAATGGTCCACCAGTTCCTATGGAAATTGCCGCCGACAAAGGTTTGAGGAACAGGATCCGTGCCGGTATGCGGCTCCGGTTGGCGAGAATCTGCTCCATGGCTTCGGGAATGCCATGACCTCGAATCGCCGGAGAGCCATAGCGCGCCATGACTCCGACGATCAACCCACCTGCAACTGGAACCAGGCTGACCCACGGACCAAGATTGTTCCGAGCTGGATCAATCAAGCTCCAACCGATAGAGCCAAAAAAACTCAGATGGGTAATCAGCCCGATTAGTCGGAGCAGGCCTCGTGCCAAAATTGCCGCGGCTATGCCTATGGCAATGGAGATGACGCAAATGCGTAGAGTTCTGGTGCCAACCAAACCGCGATCCTGGCCAATATGTGCCGCCTGTACCAAAGGGCCAAGTGATGGGGCAACGGGTAAGCCGGTGCTGTGAGTCTCCGGTTGCAATATTCTACTTCCTGTCTTTTCGTGGCAGCGAACACAACATGCATGATACAGGCGTTCCGCTGTTGACCCGGCTCAGGGTTACCGGCCGTAAGCCAAGGCACAGAACCGACCCCCCACATCACGGTGCAAACTGGCTCTACGGATCTCAGCCGCGTACATGCCGAGCAATCGCTGGAGGGATATTCCAATAGGCTCGTTACCCCTGCTTGATAAAGTCGATGACGAGCTTCGCGCTGTAGACACTGAATGTCTCGGCGGGCCCGGTAGCACCGGCGCAACTGATCCATCCAACAGCGGCAAGGGATCATGGTCGTTGCAAAAACCGCACGGTCTCCCCGCACGCAAGGCATCTAATGCGGCGAAACCAGCTGCATGGGGAAAGCGCTTAGCGATTCCGCGTGCGCCAAATGGGTAGATGGCGTCTGAAACTAGTGCCCTGAGTTGGAAGTTCGCGGAATATCCGCGCGCTTTGGTAAAAGATTCCGATCCATTTATATCCGGTCCCGTCGGAGAACCACTGAAGCGGCCACGCTCCAAAACCATTGGGAGGGCACACCCTATGACTGGGCGAGGCAGCCTTTCTCGGCCGGAGAACAGACAGACAACCCTTTTCTGTCTCGCCTGCAGTCACCGCTACGTTGTCAAAACCGCGGTGGTGGCACAGGCTGACCCCTGCGCCCATGGTCCCGGGTGGTCCGCAACGGCCGTCCCCTGGAACGGGGTCGCTCGATAGTCGGGCAATGCCTGCTGGTGGTCTTGAACGCCATGACTAGCACCGCCGGCCGGTACAACGAGACCTATAGCCACCGCCAGCGAATTGCCTCCGCATGGGCCTTGGTCCAGACACCGCGGCAGCAGCCCGCCAGCCAAGCCACCAAAATCCCCTAATGCAAATGTGGCAAATTGACATGGTCGAGATAGCTGCTAGCGTAAAGCGAAGACGCCGCTTTTTCGGCGTCCGCCGGTACGGAGCGCCCGCGCGGCGTTTACCCGACTCCAACGACGATAGCAGTCGAGATTGGAGGCAATGATGGTCACTGACAATCCATTCATTCCGCTGATGGATTTTCTGCCGCCCCTGTTCCTGCGCGTCTACATCATCTTGATGGTCGTCGCAGTGGCCGCCGGGACGCTGGCGGACATGGTGCACAAGGGCAGCGCCACCTTCTTCATGCAACAGAGAAACAAAGCCAAAGCCGCCTCGACCAGGCCGCTTGCCGGAGGTGCACGTGTGTCGTTGGCGGTCAGGACACTATTTAAGGAAATTGCGACCTCCGGAGAATTCCACAACCCGAAAAGGAGGATTTCCCATCTCCTGCTGTTCTACGGCTTCCTCCTCTACATCGTCACCACCATCGTCATGGCGTTCGGCTACCCGACCGGCAACGTGGCTACACCGGCGCTGTTGCCGATGCTGT
>JAJXUF010000241.1 GCA_021783175.1 Pseudomonadota bacterium | reverse complement strand
ATCGTATTGCTCTCGGAGATGGGCAGCCTGGTATTGGCGCAGCCGATGTTCGCCGACCTGCGCAAGCGCTACCCGGAAGCTTCCCTGCATATCCTGATGTTCGCCAAGAACCGCGAAGTGCTGGATCTGCTGGGCGTGATGCCCCCGGAAAACGTCATCACCATCCGGGACAAATCCTTAAGCGGCTTTGTGGCGGATACGCTGCGGGCGATCCTGACCATGCGGCGTAGCGGCTTCGATGTCGTGATCGACTGCGAACTGTTCTCGCGCGTGAGCGCCATTTTTTCCTACTTGTCGGGCGCCAGGATTCACGTGGGGTTCCAGCCGCACACGCAGGAAGGCTTGTACCGCGGCACGTTCATCAACCGCCCGGTGCTGTACAACCCTTACCGCCATTTGTCGCAGCAATTCCTGACCATGGTCGCCGCCATCGGATCCGAGGGGCGGCCGCTGGCCAAGGCGGCCGCGCATGAAGTGGGCGCGCCGCCGCTGTTGCAATTCGCCGAGGGCGAAGTGACGCGCATCACTGCGCAACTGCACGACGATTTCCCTATCCTGAAAGACAGGAAGCTGGTGCTGGTCTATCCCGATGGCGGCATCCTGCCCATACGTGCCTGGCCGCCCGAGAATTACAAACAACTGTGCGACGCGCTGCTGCAGGAAGGCTATGCGGTCGCGCTCATCGGCCTGCCGGATGCCAAGCCGCTGGCGCAGGAGATCGTGGCGCACTGCAAACATCCGATGTGCATCGACCTGACGGGCTATACCAAATCGGTGCGGCATCTGTTGGCGATCTTTCAGCGCGCGTCCCTGCTGGTGACCAACGACGGCGGGCCGGGCCAGTTCGCGGCGCTCACCCCGTTGCCCACGCTGGTGTTCTTCGGGCCGGAGACGCCCGCGCTGTACAGTCCGCTGGCGCCCAATATCCATTGCCTTTATACCGCGCTGTCCTGTTCGCCGTGCCTGACCGCTTACAACCACCGCAACTCGCCGTGCGACGGCAACAACCAGTGCCTGCAATCGATTACGCCGGCTCAGGTGCTGGTCAAGTCGCGCGAATTGCTGCAGCAGGGATTCCCTGCATGAGCACGCTGCTGAATTTGCATCTTTCACTGGCGTCGTTGTTCCGCCGCGTTTTTTCCAAACGCTTCCTGAAATTCGGTACTGTGGGCGCATCGGGCACAGTGGTTAATCTCGGCGTGCTGTATCTGGGACAGGAGCACCTGTTCAGGGACATGCAGCCGACCCAGCTCAAGCTCAACCTGTCGCTGGCACTGGCCATCTTCCTGGCCACCGTGAATAATTTCTTCTGGAATCGGCTGTGGACCTGGGCCGACCGCACGCAGCATCATCACAAATCGTGGATCGCTCAATTCTGGCAATACACGCTGGCATGCTGGCTGAGCATCGCATTGCAGATCGTGTTTACCAACCTGCTCGCACCGCATTTCTTCTACCAGATCGCCAACCTCATCGCCATCGGGCTGACCAGCGTGCTGAACTTCGTGCTCAATGACATCTGGACGTTCGGCCGCCTGAAATTCGTTCGGCCTGCTGAACCGCCGAGCAACGAGCGTCCATGAACAGGCGGCTGGGGGGGCTACATCTGCTGTGGAATGTCCTGGCGCTGACGCTGGCCGTATTCACCTATTTCTACGGCCTCGACAGTCAGCACATTCCGAAAAATGGCGATGAATACCCGTATGAGCACATCACGCGGCTGACTGCGGCGAGCACGCATTTGCTGCCGCTGCAGTCCGAACTCGACAGCATGCGCAATACCAAGCCGCCGCTGCTGTTCTGGCAGGGCATCGCCTCCACGCACTGGGGGCAGGACTGGGACTTGTGGCATCTGCGCTATCCCAGCGTGATCTATACGTTGCTAACCGCCTTGCTGGCCTTCTTGCTGGCCGCGAAGCTGTCGCGGCAGCTGGAAACCGGTTTCGTCGCAGCGCTGGCCTATCTCGCTTTTTTCAGCACCTATCGATATGGCAGGCCGTTCCTGGTCAACCCGCCGGAGGTGTTCTGGTTCTTCCTGCCGTTCTTCACGTTGTTGTACTGGCGCCCGTTCAGCTTCGAATCCAGATTGTTTGTGCCGCTGTTGCTGGGCCTGGAGATCGGCATCGGCCTGCTGTACAAATCCTTTGCCTTGCTGGCGCCGATAGGACTGGTCCTGGTCTGGTGGTATCTGCACCAGTGCCGTTACCGGTGGCGCGAGTTCATCGTGAAAGATGCCTACAAACCGGTACTGGCCGGCATCGTGGCACTGTCCATGTTTGCGCTATGGTTCGCGTTCGATCCCGATCCGCAAGCGGTATGGCGCGAGTTCGTGGTCGGCGAGAACGCGGGCAAATTCGAGGCGCACGGCGCGAGTTACTGGGCGCAGCTGTTGTGGGGCGGAAGCAGCGTCTGGACCCTGCTGCTGGGCTATCCCATGAATGCGGGCCTGCTGGCATTCCCGGTGGCGGCCCTGTTCATTGTGGCTTACCGGCAGCGATACCAGCTCGGCGATGCCGAAAAGATGCTGTGGATATGGATGGCGGTACTGTTCGTCGTTTTCGCAGTTCCCAGCCAGCGCTCGGCGCGCTACCTGCTGGAAGCGATGCCGGGTGTCGCCGTATTGTGCGCATTGAACTGGCAGCGCATCCCGCGCTGGGTATTTGTTCTCACACTCGTTGCGGCCGGAGCGGTGCTTGCGCTGCTGGCCTTCCTGTCGCACGGCTTGCAGCATGAAGCGGCCGGAATGTACGGCTGGGGGTATTGGCTGCTATTGGGCATGACCCTGGCGCTGGCAATGTTCGCGGTGTTTTTTGCGCGGGCCACCCGCAGCGCGATCAATGTGGTGGTGTTGCTCGTGTTTCTCTCCCTTGCGGCTTTCCTGCGGCCATTCGATGGCGCTCTCGGTACATACAATGAAACTGCCCGGAATTATGTCCGGGACAAGGATGTGTGGGTAGGGTGCAACTTCCGTGCGCATGACGAAGGGGACCGCTTCATGCTGCCGGATGCGCGCGTGCATGGCTACGACGAGAACTGGAACCTGAAGCCGGCTGAACTGGCGGCGCGCTATCGCTTGTTCACGTTCCAGCTGCCGCTCAACGCAGACGCCTGCGCGGGTTGCCGGGTGCTCGGACAAAGACTGGAAATACGCGGACGGCAAAGCCCGGAAGAGTTGAAGGCGATGCTGGCGGGGGATGTGTTCCGACATCTGTTCGTGAAAGAACTGCTGGTCGAATCGGCGCTTGCGGATCCCGCCATGTCCGATGCGAACAAGGAAGGGTGCCGTTGATGGTGGATATCAAGCGCGTCATTACGCTGGCCATCGTCGCGTTGGCTTTCGGTTGCGGAATGTACAAGACCTGGCAACAGCCCGCCCCATCCTTCGGGTTCCGGCTACCTGTCATCGATCCGCCGGCAGCGCAACCCGTTGCCGAGAAGAAGCCGTTGGTACGAAAGAAGGGCAGGCGCCGCTTCCGAAGGGACGACCAGCCGAGTGTCAACACAGGCCGCTTCGAGAGCCACTTCGCGTCGTCGCGCCTGCATGTGCAGACACACGCATCCTCGCTGGTCGAGCTCCGTGATGGCCGCATGCGCGCGTTTTGGTTCTCGGGCAGTCGCGAAGGCGCATCAGATGTCACTATCAACAGCGCGGCGTTCGATCCGGTCAAGGACGAATGGGGCGCCGAGCAAGTGGTGGCCACCCGTTCCGCCACGCAGCGTGCCCTGCACCGCTATGTGTCCAAGCTGGGCAACCCGGTGGCGGCCCGTGCGGCGGACGGGAGCTTGCGCCTGTTTTATGTGACAGTGTCGCTGGGCGGCTGGGCCGGCAGCTCCATCACGATGATGACCTCGAACGACGACGGGGAAACCTGGAGTGCGCCGCGCCGCCTGATCACTTCGCCGTTCATCAACATCAGTACGTTGGTTAAAGGCACGCCGTTCCTGTATGCCGACGGCTCGATGGGTGTACCGGTGTATCACGAATTGTTCAGCAAGTTCGCCGAGATCCTGCACCTGGATGCTGCAGGCGATGTGATCGACAAACAGCGCCTGGCCAGCGCCGGACAGGGCACGCTGCAGCCGGTGGTGCT
>JAJXUF010000008.1 GCA_021783175.1 Pseudomonadota bacterium | reverse complement strand
AATCCTTCTGCTGTTCTACGCTCTGATGCAGCGCCTCAGATCGGCCGCGCTCGGCCATGTTCTCGGTTATCGGTGCCACGACCTCCCCCAGAATCAGGGCGGCAATAGCGAATAGCAGGCCGATCTTCATCGCAGCCCCGACGATCTGCAGTATCGACACTCCGGCCGCGCGCATGGCAATGAGTTCCGAATCCACGGCGAGCGACGACAGCCCGAGGGTCGTACCCAGAAGAGCAATCATGGGAAACAGCTGATAGATGAGGTTGGGCATCGTCAAAAGCACGTACACAAAGATGCTCTGCAGCCTGAAATTCCCCTTTCCATAATCGCCCAGTGCATCCGCGAATTTGAAAAACATGAATAGCGCGAGCAGCACCGATAGCACCAGCAAGGTGCTGGTCAAAATGCTGCGCGCAATATGGCGATTGAGGATTTTCATGCCGAACGCCGCAGCACGTGGATGCGCGGCAACAGCGGTTTGTTGGCAGCGCGGCGCATCAGCAGGTAGACGGCAAGCACAGCAAAAAGTCCATGCACCCACCACAGACCGACGGCGGCCGAAACGCTCTTGCTCTTGATCATAGCGTCGCCCACTCCGAGCAGGTTCGAGTAGATGAAGTACACAATGATCGCGCTGAACATGCTGGCGTAGCGGCTGCGCCGCGGACTGCTGTAGGCGAACGCCATCGCCAGAAACGCCAGGATAAACAGCGACACCGGCTTGGCAATTCGCCAGTGCAATTCGGATACCACGCGCGGATCTCGCGAACTCAGGAGCTCGTGCAGGGACATTGCGTCAACATGGCCGGCAAAAGTCAGTGGCTTGGGAGCCTGCGGTTCGATGCGCACGGTGTAGGCTTGAAACCGCAATATGCGGTAGTCAGCTTGACCGGGCGAGCCTTCATAACGGGTGCCATTCTCGAGCACCAGATACTGGTCGCCGTTGCTCTTGTCCGTGTAGTAGTGCCCAGTTCTGGCTACTAGCACGCCCTGCTTGCCGAGCTGTTCGTTGTTCACAAAGAGGTTGGTCAGCGTGGATTTGGCTTTGTTGACCTTCTCGACGTAAAAGAATCCACCGCCTTTCACCTCGTTAAACATGCCTGGCGTAATGCCGCTCACATCGTAGTGGCTTGCATCCGCTCTTTGTGCCTTGATCGTCAGACGCGCAGCGAGAGGCGCCAGATAGAAGGAAAAGAGCGTTGCAATCAGGGCAAAGCCGATACCGAGCAGAGCCACGGGGCGGATAAAATGGGCAACGCCCAGACCGCAGGCGGACAGCACCGTCATTTCGTTGTCGCGGTACCAGCGACCGAGCGCCAACAGGATCCCGACAAACACGGAAAGCGGCAACATCAGCGCGACGACTTTTACCGTTTCAAGCCCGAGCAGCGTGAACAGCATCCCGGCCGGTATATCGCCAACCGCTGCCTTGGCAATGCCGTTGACTACACTGATGACAAGAAACAGCAGCAGAAAAATGAACGTAACCGCCAAACTGGATTGAAGGGTTTCGCGCAGCAGGGCGCGGTCGATGATCAGCATGGACCCGCGATGTCGCCGCGGACGGCTATCCGCAATGACATGTCATCCTGGCCCGTTGCACGGCGGAACGGCTGTCGCAAATGGCTGCAGTTGATGCTTTCCACGTAACCACCCCTAATCCCAATCATTCTTCCTGCCAGACATCGCCTAAGCACTTGATTTAAGATGCGCCCCAGGGATGTGCTTACGCCGCAAAATATACCATAATCGGCGCGCCCTACGGACCAAACCTGCCAGGAGCAGCCATGGAATTCAGCGTTAAGAGCGGCACCCCGGAAAAACAGCGCAGCGCGTGCGTTGTGGTGGGTGTTTTCGAAGACCGCAAACTCACTGCCAGTGCGCGCCAGCTTGACCAAAACTCAGGTGGCGCATTGACGGCCATTCTTCGCCGGGGAGATCTGGCCGGCAAACCCGGTCAGTCACTATTGCTGCATCACGTGACCAATATCCCGTGCGAACGGGTGCTGCTCATCGGCTGCGGCAAGGAAAAGGAGATTGATGAGGGATCCTATCGCTCAATTCTGGGAAATACCGCACGTGCCTTGAGTAACACCGGCGCCACCGAAGCTGTGGTCTTCCTGACCGAATTGGAAATCAAGGGCAGGGACATCAACTGGAAATTGCGCCATGCGGTGGAGGCCACGGAAGAAGCGCTCTATCGTTTTGACCAGCTCAAGAGCAATAAGCGTGAAAAACCCCCTGCGCTGCGCCGCATAATACTCATGGTGGCCAAACGCAGCGAACTGGTGCCGGGGGAAAACTCGATTCGCCAGGGCCAGGCAATTAGCGCCGGCGTGAAACTCGCCAAGGATCTCGGCAATCTACCGGGCAATATCTGCACACCAAGCTACCTGGCGGACCAGGCCATGGCGCTGCAGGATATTTTCGGAATCAAGACGACCGTGCTCGAAGAATCGCACATGCGCGAACTCGGCATGGGCGCGCTGCTGTCCGTGGCACGTGGCAGCCGCCAACCGCCGAAACTGATCATCATGCAGTACCAGGGCGGCAAGGAGGGCACGGCCCCCGTCGCACTCGTCGGCAAGGGTCTTACGTTCGACGCCGGGGGCATTTCCATCAAACCTGCCGCGGAAATGGACGAAATGAAATATGACATGTGCGGCGGGGCTGGCGTGCTGGGCACAATGCGCGCAATCGCCGAACTGAAGCTGCCGATCAACGTGGTCGGCGTAATCCCGAGCTCGGAAAATCTGCCCGACGGCAACGCCAACAAGCCGGGTGATATCGTCACCAGCATGTCCGGGCAGACGATTGAAGTGCTCAATACTGATGCCGAAGGCCGCCTGATCCTGTGCGACGCATTGACCTACACCGAGCGCTTCAACCCTTCTGTGGTGGTCGATCTTGCCACGCTCACCGGCGCTTGTGTCGTTGCGCTCGGCAGGCATGCGAGCGGCCTGCTCAGCAACAACGATCAGCTGGCACGTTCACTGATAAGTGCCGGCAAGTATGCCCACGACCGCGCCTGGCAGCTACCGCTTTGGGAAGACTACCAGAAGCAGCTGGACAGCAATTTTGCCGACATGGCCAATATCGGGGGCCGCGATGCCGGCGCCATCACTGCTGCCTGCTTTCTCGCGCGCTACACCAAGAAGTTTAAATGGGCACACCTCGACATTGCGGGCACGGCATGGAAATCGGGCAAGGAGAAAGGCGGTACCGGCAGACCGGTTCCGCTACTCACGACGTTCCTGATCGAGCGCAGCGAAAAAGATATGCACGCCGATTCATGACGCGCGTCGACTTCTACATACTGCAAAACACGGATGATCGCGCCAAAGATCTGGTCGTGTGCCGCTTCGTGGAAAAGGCCTTCCGGCTCGGCCACGCCATTTATATGCTCACAACCGATCGTGAACAGTCAGCGCGCCTGGACGACCTGCTCTGGACCTTCAGTCCGGGCAGCTTTATCCCCCATGAGATCTGCACATCCAGCGACGCGGCAGCCGTGCGCGCCAGCCCCCAGGTCCTGATCGGACACGCGGACCCGCCGGATAACCTTCAGGATGTCCTGGTGACACTCTGCCGCGAGGTGCCCACCTGTTTCAGCCGCTTCCAGCGCATCGCTGAATTCATCGGCGCCAGCGACGCTGAAAAACAGTACGGGCGCGATCGCTATCGGTTTTACCGCGATCGCGGCTATCCGCTGGAAGATCATTCTGTCTAGCATCGTTTTCGGCTGCCGCCTAAACTAGTATTTATGGCCGGCCCCGCCGATAAATCGAAGCATGCACCGTCCGTCAAACACACCTTGGACGAAGTATTGCGTTCGCTTCAGGATCTCGTGCGAAACGAGCTGCACGACGCTTCTGCAAATCCGGCCGCGCCGGCGCCACCCGCCTCCCCGGCGGACATGGCTGCGGCGCCAACCGCCGACGAAATGATCGCCCGTTTAGAGGCCAGTCTGGCGGAGTTGCAATCGGCAGGCACAACACACCGCGACGCGCGGCCCGCGGCGTCTGCATCATCCGCGAATCCCCTGGCGGAAGGTGTCGCGGCGCCGGGGGCGGGCCATGGAGGCGAATCGCCTTCCGCCAGTGAAGATAAACAGTCAACACCTGCGGTCACGCGCCCGGCCCAAATCCGGCACATTACGGTCGACGCCGCACGCACCTTACAGGATCTCGCATTGCCACAACCGACCCCGGGCAGCACAACGCCTACTCCACCAGCCACTGCGGCGGGCCCTGATACTCAAGGGATTACCGCCGCCGCGAAGCCCAGCCACGCCGCAGGCATGCAACAGCAGGCGCTACCACTGCCAGACCCCGCCGCCGGCAACGAGCCGCCCAGCGCCAGCGACACGGAGAACGGCCGACCTGCGAGCGGACTGGAAACGCTTGCCGCACCCCTGGAAGTACCGGTGGATCTACCAGCCGCCGCACCCGAGGTCGATTTGCAGCCCGTGCCAGAACTGCAATTAACTGCCGAAATCACCGCCGCGGAGGGCGCCGGCGCGGCGTCCGCCTCGTCCGCGGACGAGGCGGTCATGGTCACAGCTGGGGGCATGCAGGAAGGGCATTTGGGGCAAATGCTGCATGCACCGGCGGAGGTGGATGTGCACTGGGACGATTTCCCGGTGCTGGAAAACGCCATCGATCTTGCCTCGGTGACTCCTTCCGAGCTGGCGGATGTAGCAAAGCCGGCCTCCACCGATGGCACGCCGCCAAGGTCAACGACGGTTAGCGCCGCGGTTGCATCCATCGATGCCCACAGACTGGCAATCATGGCCGCTGCGCGTCTTAACATGGAGCTGCGCAAATCGGGCAAGCGTGCCTTGAGCACCGCCGTCATCGCCCGACTGGCTCAAATCCTCAAGGAGATGCTGGCGCAGGGAGCGCCAAACGTGGAAAATAGTCGCGGGAAAGAAGACTAGCAGCGCCATCCACCACCAATACGAAACGCGGGCAGAAAGAGCCGGCCCGGATGTCGTGTTGTTTCCGGCGAAGAACACCATACATGAAATCGCACGATCAGGATAACAACGACCGCACCACGGCTGCGCTCGCCAAGACCTACGAACCACATTCTCTGGAGCAACGCATCTACCAGGGCTGGGAACGGGCGCGGTACTTTTCGCCACGCTCAGAGTCTTCCCCTGGTCAAGCGTCTGGCGGCATGCACGGCGCTGAACACTCCTACTGCATCATGATCCCGCCGCCCAATGTTACCGGCAGCCTGCACATGGGGCACGCTTTCCAGGATACGCTCATGGATGCGCTGATTCGCTACCACCGCATGCTCGGTGACAACACCTTGTGGCAGGCCGGGACCGACCATGCAGGCATTGCTACCCAAATGGTGGTAGAGCGCCAGCTTGAAGCCGAAGGGAAAAGCCGCCACGACCTCGGACGGCAGACTTTCGTGCAGCGCATATGGGAGTGGAAAGCCCAGTCAGGCGGCACCATCACCCGCCAATTGCGTCGCATGGGTGCATCACTCGACTGGTCGCGTGAACGTTTCACCATGGATGAGGGCCTGTCACGGGCCGTCACGGAAGTATTCGTGCGGCTTCATGAAGAGGGACTGATCTATCGCGGCAAACGCCTGGTGAACTGGGACCCAGTATTACACACCGCGGTCTCGGACTTGGAAGTCGTGGCGGAGGAGGAAGCGGGACACCTCTGGCATATTCGCTACCCCGTCGAAGGAACAGCCGAGCACGTCGTTGTCGCAACCACGCGCCCCGAAACCATGCTCGGCGACACGGCGGTCGCGGTGAATCCCGATGATGGGCGTTACACCCACCTGGTCGGTCGCTCGCTGCAGCTGCCACTCACGGATCGGCGCATCCCTGTCATCGCTGACAACTACGTTGACAAGGAATTCGGTTCCGGCTGCGTCAAAATCACACCAGCGCACGATTTCAACGACTACGAGGTCGGCAAGCGCCATGGCCTGCCAATCATAAACATCTTCTATCCCGACGCATGCATCAACCTGCCCGGCTCACCGTATCATGGGCTGGATCGGTTCGAAGCGCGGCGCAAGATAGTCGCAGAACTCGAAGCCGCCGGGCTGATTGAAAAGATCGAAAACCACAAGCTCAAAGTCCCGCGTGGGGATCGAACCAATGCGGTGATCGAGCCTTTCCTGACCGACCAGTGGTATGTAAAAGTCGCGCCGCTGGCGGCCGAAGCCATAAAGGCCGTGGAAGACGGACGCGTCAAGTTCGTGCCCGACACCTGGACCAAGACCTATTTTGAGTGGATGCGCAACATTCAAGATTGGTGCATCTCTCGCCAAATCTGGTGGGGTCATCGCATCCCGGCTTGGTACGACGCCGAAGGCAACTGTTATGTTGCCCGAACTGCCGCCGCGGCACATGCCCTGGCCGCACAAAAGCGCGGGGAAGACGTGCTGCTTGAACAGGACGAAGACGTACTCGACACCTGGTTCTCTTCGGCTCTGTGGCCGTTCTCCACGCTGGGCTGGCCGGACGCGACACCCGCACTGCGCGAGTTCTATCCGACAAGCGTCCTCGTCACCGGTTTCGATATCATCTTCTTCTGGGTAGCCCGCATGATCATGATGGGCCTCAAGTTCACCGGCGAGGTACCGTTCCGCGAAGTCTATATTCACGGGCTCGTGCGCGATGCCCACGGCGAGAAGATGTCAAAGTCAAAAGGCAACGTTCTCGATCCGATAGACCTCATAGACGGCATCGACATCGAAGCGCTGGTCGCCAAGCGCACCACCGGACTCATGCGCCCACAGGATGCGCCGAAAATCGAGAAATCCACGCGCAAAGACTTTTCCGATGGTATACCCGCCTTCGGCACCGATGCGCTACGCATGACATTCGCGAGCCTTGCCACCCAGGGTCGCGACATCAAATTCGACCTTGGGCGCATCGAAGGTTACCGCAACTTCTGCAACAAGCTGTGGAATGCCGCGCGCTACGTGCTCATGAACACCGAAGGCCATGACTGTGGCCAAACTGGCGGCGATGCCGATCTGAATGCGGCCGACCGCTGGATCACCTCACGTCTGCACGAAATTACTAGCGAGGTCGCTGCGGCATTCAAGGACTATCGCTTCGATCTCGCCACGCAGGCACTGTACAGTTTCGTGTGGTATGAATATTGCGACTGGTATCTCGAACTATCCAAGGTAGTGCTGAACAATCCACAGGCCGCGGCGCAGCAGTTGCGCGGCACGCGCCGCACCCTGGTCCGCACCCTCGAAGCCGCATTGCGATTGTTACATCCGATCATACCGTTTATCAGCGAGGAAATCTGGCTACGTACGGCCCAGCTGGCAGCAGCAAAGGGCGAAACCATCATGCTGCAACCTTATCCACAAACTGATGTGGGACAAATCGATCCGGCCGCCGTCAAGGAAATGCGATGGGTGATGGCCGTGATCACAGCTGCCCGTACTGTACGCAGCGAGCGCGACATAGCGCCATCGAAACTCCTGCCTGTCCTGCTGCAAAACGGCAGCGAAGCGGAGCATGCCTGGATGCAGCAAAACGAGCATTACCTCAAACCACTGGCAAGGATGGAATCAGTAACGTGGCTCAGCGCGTCGCAGACTGCGCCGGAATCGGCTATGCAGCTGGTTGGTCAACTCAAGGTACTAGTGCCGCTCGGCGCTTTCATCAACAAACAGGAAGAGCTGGCGCGCCTGGATAAGGAAATCGATAAGACCGAGAAAGAAATCGACAAGGCGCGCGGCAAGCTTGCTAACAGCAACTTCGTGGCGCGCGCACCCAAGCAGGTGGTTGAACAGGAACAAAAACGCGTACAGGAGTTTGAGACGGCACTTGCCATCCTCAAGACCCAGAAGGCCAAGGTTACCGCGATGACCGGTTGATTCTGGTAGCTGTTGGCGCGACGCGTCGGTTACGCCACTCTATTCCTTGCAGGTGGACAGGAATTTTGCTGAGGGACCCTTGCAAGGATTGGCCGAGAACGTGAGCGGTGCCGACTTGTGACCTACCGGACTTGGTGCAACAGGTTTTTGCGCAACCGCGACGGCCGCGGTCTTAGGCTGACTCGCCGCTGCCAGCTTCGCTGCTGCGGCAGGTGACACTTGGGGCTTTGCCGGGGCAGACACGCGCTCAGCCTGCGCCCGGTTCTGCGCGGCTTTTGCGGCAATCTCGGCCATCTTTGCCCGCTCCTCGGCACGCAGCTCATGCAACTCGGCGGACGTCGCCTGCTCCCTTGCGTTGGCAACTGCGAGCGCCGCGTCCCGCTCCTTTTCCAAAGCTCGCGCTTCCGCTAGCGCTGCATCTCTTTCGCGCTTGAGTTCCCGCAGGCGGATATGATCCACCGGTTTTGCGGCGACACTAGCGGTCGGCGGTTGCGCGGCGGGCGCTGGGGCTACCGGCACCGACGGGGCAGCCGGCGGCGAAACCGCAGCGGGGGAGGCAGACGGCAGCGACGCAGTCTTGGATGGTACTGCCAGCGGAATTCGTTGTCCGGCTGGACCCAAGCGCAGATAAACCGCACCGATCAGGATGGCAGCAACCAGCAAACCGCCTACAAAACCCAGCGCCGCTGCAGCGCCCCAAAACGCGCGTGAACGACGCTCACGCCGATCCGCTGACAGATCATCTCGTACCATGTCGGCACCCCCCTCAAGGTGGTCGCCGACCGAACTTTCGCCCGGCACGGCAGATTCTCCGGGATAAGCAGGCTGCCAATCGTCATCACCAGCGCTAACGGCGGGCTGCTTCACGTTCGGATCGACAGACGCATCACTCTGCACAGCCACGGCGGCGGGCGATGGCTTGCGGGTTTCGAGCACGGTCTCGGCATTCTGGCGCGTTCCGCTGCGCGGACTTTTTCGCAGCCAGGCATCCATCGTCACGAGTTTGCTGATAACAGCTGGCGGTTGGCTGGAAGCGGCCTCGAGCGACACAGCCGTCGGCGATTGCACCAGAGGCGGAACAGCTTTACCCCCGGCGCTGCCAATCTGCATTGCCCCCTGGCTTGCCTGCAACAATTCCTCCTCTTGGTCGACTGGAGTCGCCTCGATCTCGCACGAAGCCGAGGTACTCAATTCCTTTTCAGACAACGGGGTGGCCGGTTCCACCGCATATGCCACCGGAACGTCCTGCGACACGGTGCTATCAGGAATTTCCTCCGTATCGGACGCAAAACGCGGCAACGTACCATGCGCCTCACGGTCGTTAATTACATGGCGCACGATTTCCGCATTCACGGTGCGTTGCTGCTGGGCAAAACCGTAAACCAGCGTGTTGTCACACAACAGATTGATCAGTCGCGGAATGCCGCGACTGTAGTGGAATACTGCCTCACAGGCGGTTTCATCGAATATCTCGGCCACACCACCGGCCACCGCAAGCCGGTGGCGGATATATTCGGCGGTCTCCTCGCGCCCGAGCGGCTCCAGGTGGTAATTCACGGCAATGCGTTGCGCGAACTGTTCCAGCCCGGGCTGGCGAAGCGACTCGCTCAAACCGGGCTGGCCCACAAGAATCATCTGCAATACCTGGTCTTTCTCTGAATTGACGTTCGACAACATACGCAGCTCTTCCAGTGTCTCTGGCGACATGTTTTGCGCTTCGTCAATGACCAGCACCGTCTGGCGGTTTTTCGCGTATTGATCGATGACAAACTGGATGAATCCATCGTAGAGCTCAAGTTTGGTCTTTCCCTGGTAGTCCAGACCAAAGGCCAGGAAGATCCAGGTGAGCAGTTCGTCAAACGAACGATGGGTGTTCGAAATCAGGCCGAACCTAAGGCTGTCCGCACACTGAGCCAGCACGTAGCGAATCAATGTGGTTTTACCGGTGCCGGCTTCCCCGCTGATGACGCAGAATCCGGTTCTATTCAGCAGGCTGTACTCGAGCAAGGCGAGCGCCGTCCCGTGCCGATCGCTCCGATATAAATAATCGGGGTCGGGCAGCAACGAAAAGGGTCTTTCCTGCAATTGATAGAAAGACTCGTACATCCAGCCTTACTCCTTTATCAGTCCTCACTGGCAGACAATGCGTCCGGACCCCAATTACAGCTACCCAGGATCCTGAATTTTACCGGCTGCCGCTGTACTGGCCTGCCAAGCGGTTAACGTATTATCTGCGCACTATCCACACAGCCTCGCGGTCTCCCAGGCCATCGCCAGGGTAAGGGTGTGGTTTTATTTTCGACGATTCTGGTATTGAGCGGGCCAAAAGGCAACCTTTTTATCAAAAGGGCGAAACGCACCGCCTCGCCGCTGCGTTTGTGGCGCCCGGAGCCGCCCATGGGACTTGTGAGGGGAAAGCCCCTGATCGCGCCGGTCAGGCGCCCGGCCAGCGGACTCATATACGGCTTGGGGCGGCTACCTTCTATATGCGGGCTAGCTCTTCTTGCGCCGGGGCGCAGCGCCAGGCCGCTTTACCCTACTAGCGCTCGTCAGGCGTTGCAGCAACGCCCCAAGCCCTGGACCTACACGCCGGATCTCATCTTTGTGCAGGGCAGTGAGACGCTCGAGCACGCGCCGACCCTGCGCAGTCAATGTCACATGCACCTGCCGGCGGTCTGCAGTCGCCGTATGTCTGACCATCAGATGCTGGCTTGCCAGTCGGTCGACCAATCCCACCGCACTGTTGTGTTTGATCTGAAGTCTTTCGGCCAGCTCGGTTATGGTAAGCCGTTCGCGACTGGGGAAACCCCTTACTGCCAGAAGAGCCTGATGCTGCTGGGGTGTCAGCCCAACCTCGCCAACCACGCTTTCGCTGAACCGAAGAAACTGCCGCAGGCTGTAACGAAAGGCCGCCAGCATCTCGTACTCAGCTTTCGTAACCGCACTGCCCCTGCGCTTGTCTTTCACCGGCATATTTTCCCCCATTCGGCTTCATGGGCCGACAAAACCCGTGTCGCATGCGCATACCCGTACCAGTCGCACCTCTGACTGCGAATCCACCGCGTCGGAATGCTGGCAACAAATATGACAATTGAGGATGCTGACATTTGGTGATTCGAAGCACCAGTTACGCGTCCGGAGCCGCCTGCGGCGACGCCCTTACGGCCGCCAGCCAGTAGCGAGTCCAAGCTGCTATTGCGCCTCCAACCGGTTTGCCCACCAATTCAAAAAACGATCACCCTGGACGGATGACCCAACAGTGGCCGCAAGAAAGCCGTGCGGAAAGGCGCAAATAAAAAATAACCATTCGCCTCAGGAACATCACCACTATACCAGCGACCGGCACCGAACGTCACAATTCAGCCCCGCCCCGACAATCTGACGGAGAGAAATGCAAATGATTGTCAGGGCGGTTGCGCGGCGCAAGAAGCAGAGGCGCCATAAATTACGCAATTGAGCAACATCGGGAGATTTAATTGCTCCGTCCGGGGTGATTTGCAGCGCCCATCGGTCCGACACGATACACAGTCAACATGCCATGGAATTGAAACACATGGCTCGATTTCCTGTCTCACTGTACATGGGCGCTGCCATATGACACGCCGCGGACGGTCAGCCTTGTCTGACGGGCGGCTTGCAATGCAATGACGGTGGGGATTCGCATTGTCAAGCAACAGCGCAGAACGATGCTGTCATTCGAATCCTTGGATTCCCGATCGGAAAAGCGCTATAAGTTATACAAGGTCCGCGAAAAAGGATCCAAGGGGGGTAGAAACACACACGCACTGGTTTTTGAAGGAAGCTTATTGAGGAGGTCGGCCATGATCGACATGACATCCAGGTTCGCTGAGCTGATTGAAAAGGATCGCGCCAATCGCGAAAACCTGGAATGGCGCGGAACATTTCTGCAGTACCTCGACAAGGTCAAAGCCGATCCCACGATACCCAAGCTTGCTCACGCCCGCATATATGAAGCGATCATCCGTGTCGGTAGCACGGATATCGCAACTCTCTCTGACTCCAGAATTAAGAGACTGTTCGGCGATGAGGCAATAAAAGTCTACCAATTCTTCAGCGATGAATTCTTCGGCGTCGAACCGACGCTGGCGCAGGTTGCCCGCTACTTTCATTCCGCCTCTATGCACGGGGAGGAATCACGCCAGGTTCTCTACCTTATGGGACCGGTTGGCGCTGGCAAGAGCTCCCTAGTCGAACGCCTGCAGCGCGGTCTCGAGAACAGCCCGCCGGTATACACCATCGAAGGATGTCCGATGGCCGAAGAACCGCTGCATCTAATTCCAAAACAGCTGCGCGATGAGTTCGAGAAGATGCTCGATCTGCATATCGAAGGTGAACTCTGCCCGGTATGTCGTCACCGTCTGAAGGAAGAATACAAGGGTCGTTACGAAGATGTCCCGATTGTAACCGTTGCATTCTCCCGCCATGAACGTCGCGGCGTCGGCGTGGTCCCGCCAGTGGACCCTAATAACCAAGACACCTCTGTTCTAATAGGCTCGGTGGATATTTCCAAACTTGACACTTTCTCGGAAGGAGATCCCCGCGCACTCGATCTCAATGGTGCCTTCAACGTTGGCAATCGCGGCATGACGGAATTCATCGAGGTGTTCAAAAACGAACCGGAGTACCTGCACACGATGATAACGGCCACGCAGGAAAAATTCATTCCGGCACCAGGTAGGCACGGGACGGTTTATGTCGACACCTGCATCGTGGCGCATTCAAACGAAGCCGAATGGCAGCGATTCAAGGGTGATCCAACGAATGAGGCAATTCTCGACCGCGTCGTTGTCGTCAAGGTTCCTTACAACCTGCGTCTGACGGAAGAAATCAAAATCTATCGCAAGCTTCTGGAAAAATCCGATTTCCGCGAGCATATCGCGCCGCATACTCTGGAGCTGGCCGCGATGTTTGCCATCCTTTCGCGGCTCGAACCGAGCAACAAGTGCGACCTGATGACGAAACTGCGTCTGTACAATGGCGACGATGTTGTGGAAAAAGGAAAAACCGCAAAGATCAATATTCGCGAGCTGCGTGAGGAAACCAAGCACGAAGGCATGTTCGGAATATCACCACGTTTCATTATGAAATCGATTGACAATGCGCTGGCCGAGAGTCCAGACGGCATCAATCCGATCAACGTGCGTGAAGCGCTGATCAATATGGTCAAGAGTGCCGATCTGCCCGATGACACACGCAAACAGTACCTTGAGTTTCTTCAGGACACGATGCACAAAGCGTACCTTGAGATCCTGGAGAAGGAAATCACCAAGGCATTCGTGTACTCCTTCGAGGAACAGGCCGAGGCGCTGTTCCAGAACTACCTCGATCATGCCGAAGCCTACGTCAACAAGACCCGCCTAAAGGACAGAAATACCGGCGAAGAACTGCAGCCGGACGAGGGCTTTCTTAAATCGGTCGAAGAACAAATTGCCATTGTTGGATCCGCAGCCCAGGGCTTCAGGCAGGAGGTCATGGCCTACCTTTGGGCCAAGAGCCGCCGCGGGGAAAAGGTTTCCCACCATTCCTATGAACCGCTGAAGGAAGCGATTGAACGCAAGCTTATGAGTTCGGTTCGCGAGATGAGCCGGGTCATTACCAAGTCGCGCACACGCGACGAAGAACAACTGAAGAAATACGATGATCTGGTCCAGGCTCTGCTGGAAAGGGGCTACAGCCCCCACTCTGCCGAAGTCGTACTCAAGTACGCCGCCAACAACCTGTGGAAGGACTGACGCCGAACTACGGAATTGAGCACCATGACAGAATCGGTGTTCCGCCCCTACTCGCAGTCCGAAGCGCTTCGTTCTGACCGAAGCGCCGGCGACCGCTTGCGACACCGGCAGAAAGTGCGCGAGGCGATCCGCGAGAATGTGGCCGATATCGTGGCGGAAGAATCGATAATCGGCCAAAGCCGCGACAAGATCATAAAAGTTCCCATCCGCGGGGTGCGTGAGTATCACTTCATTTTCGGTGAAGATTCCCCAGGTGTCGGCACGGGCCAGGGCGATAGCCAGCCCGGACAGGTGGTGGGCCAGGGCGACGGCAATCAGCCCGGCAGCGGCAAGGCAGGTAGCCAACCGGGCGTGGATTATTACGAAACCGAGATAACGCTTGAAGAGCTGATCGACATCATGTTTGAGGATCTCGAATTGCCGGACATGGAGCGCAAGAAGCTGCGCGAGGTTCCGGTGGAGAGCATCCGCAAGCGTAAAGGCTTCCGCCGCGTCGGGGTACGCGCACATCTCGACAAGAAACGCACCGCAATGTCTCGTATCCGTCGAAAGCTTGCCGCACATGCCGGGATAGCAAGCGAATTTGGCGCTGAGCGATTTCCGTTTCATCGTGACGACCTCAAATACCGCCGTGTTGTACGCGATCTGCGCTTTCAGTCAAACGCTGTAGTCCTGTGCATCATGGACACGTCCGGCTCTATGGACACAATGAAGAAATATCTCGCCCGCAGCTTCTTCTTTCTGCTTTATCAGTTCGTGCGCACGCGCTATAACAATGTGCAGGTGGTATTCATCGCACACGATGCGCAGGCACGAGAAGTTAGCGAGGAAGAATTCTTTTCCAAGGGAGGATCTGGCGGCACAATAATTTCCTCGGGCTATAACAAAGCATTGGAAATCATCCAGGAACGCTTTCATCCCTCGCTCTGGAACATTTACGCCTTTCACTGCTCGGACGGTGACAACTGGAGCCAGGACAACGCCCCTGCATTCAGGGCCGCACAGGAACTAGCGCAGGTATGCAATTTGTTCGGCTATGGCGAGATCAAGCCGCTCAATTCGGGGTCATACGGCGATTCACTGCTTGATATGTTCGAAAAGATGCAGGCCGCTAATTTCCATGCGCTGATGATCGAAAACAAGGACGATATCTGGCCGACCTTTAAACAGTTTCTGGCGCGCGAGCGCATGACCAATGTCACTGAGAGTCCCTAGCGCGGATACGTTATGGCGACCAACTGGACTATCAAAGACCTGGAATACTGGGACGCGCGAATCCAGGAAAAGGCACGGGCGTTCGGCCTTGACTGTTTTTCGCAAGAATTCGAAGTTTGCGATCACGAACAGATGCTCGGCTACATGGCCTATCACGGAATGCCGGCGCATTATCCGCACTGGTCTTTCGGCAAGTCCTACGAAAAACTCAAAACTTTGTACAGCTACGGCGTTACCGGGCTGCCATACGAAATGGTGATTAATGCGGCACCTTCACTGGCATTCCTGATGCGTGACAACTCCCTATGCATGCAAATTCTCACCATCGCGCATGTATACGGCCACAATGACTTCTTCAAGAACAATTTCATGTTCCGGGATACCCGGCCGGAGCTCACGATCGCCAATTTCAAGTTGCGTGCGGACCGCGTGCGCCATTACGTCGAAGACCCATCGATAGGACAGCAGAAAGTTGAGGAAATACTTGATGCCGCGCATGCCCTTTCCCTGCAATGCCGACGAGACACGGCTGTGCGCAAACTCTCACGCAGCGAACAGCAAGCGCGGGTTCTGGCAGACGCGATACCGCCAAAGGATCCATATGCCGGGATACACAAACCGCGCGCCTATCAAGAACCGGATCTGAACAGGCTGCCGCTAGAACCCGAGGAAGACATTCTGCTTTTCCTCGCTGAAAACCAGCCCTACCTGAGCGAATGGCAAAAGGATCTTCTGCAGATCGTGCACGAGGAAGCCCAGCACTTCATCCCTCAAATAGAAACCAAGATCATGAATGAAGGCTGGGCCAGCTACTGGCATCACGAAATCATGAATAGCTTGGAACTGCCGGAAGAACTGCATCTTGAATTCCTTGTGTATCACAACCAGGTGGTCAGACCGCATCCGGGAGGGCTCAATCCCTATCATCTCGGCTTCCGGCTGTGGCAAGACATACGGAGACGCTATGACGCGCCTTCAGCGGAGGAAATCGCCAGCACCGGCCATCCCGACAAGAATGGCAGCGACAAAATTTTCGAAGTGCGCGAGACCGACCGTGACATATCCTTTCTGCGCAGATTTCTCACGCAAGAATTGATGCGCGACATGGATCTATTCGAATACCACCGCGAACAGGACCAGATTGTAATTTCGCAGGTATCCGACAGGGAGCATTGGGAAAATGTGCGCGATTCGCTGCTGCACAATGTTGGGATGGCATCAGTGCCCATTATCCGGATCATTGATGCCGACTACGGCCACAACCGCGTGCTATTTATGCGCCACGAACACGATGGGCGCGATCTGCAACGGGCATATCTGGAAAAAACGCTGGCCTACGTCCGGCGGCTGTGGGGTCGCAGGGCACTGCTGGAAACGAAGGTTGCGGGCAAACGGGTGACCTTTTTCTTCGACGACGAGGGATTTGGTCAGCTCAGGACCGAAAACACAGAACGGCACGAACAGCTCGAATAGCTGCGGCAGAAAATGACGCACGTGCCTTGGCGACTCACTCGCTTCGGGTTGACCATGGCAGCCGCAGGCGCTTTCCCCCACGTGCTGCGACCGGTTGCACATCCGGCTTGCGCTTCTGGCGCTGCCGCATTACGCGCGACATGGTCGCAAATCGATTTCGCAGTCTCATTGTCTCAATTCCTCCGCGGTCGACAACCGTCATCGTCAACCGGTCAAATGTGGTATTCCTGGCATATTTCCCGCGCTAACTGTCACTTTTGCCAGCGCAGTCGAATACCCTCGTTACCTATAGACAAGATCGCAGCCAAATGTTTCCCTGAGTCCGGGCACGATACGCCACGGGCTCGTGCCAGGCTGCCCTTGTCCGCCGGTCAAACCTGGTATTCCTGGCATATTTCCCGCGCTAACTGTCACTTTTGCCAGCACAGTCGAATACCCTCGTTACCTATAGACAAGATCACAGCCAAATGTTTCCCTGAGTCCGGGCACGATACGCCACAGGCTCGTGCCAGGCCGCGGGAAGACGGGGGTGACTGACATACGCCATAGGACCCCTTTTACGGCTGGGTACCGTCCAGGCACCGCAATTTGACACAGTGCTACGCCGGCGCAGGACAGCGCTGTATCATTGCAAAGGAACCGCTGCACTGGTTGGCCTGATTTGTGTCCAGGGAGAAAACAGGTGTGCGCATGCTTGGAATTGCCGAAATAGTAACCGCTCTTCGCGAAACCGTCTGGAATCGGGATCTTGCACCGATGTCCTTGTGGCGCAGACGATTAGTGCAACTGCTGCGCGGCGTGCATGTCGTCGCGCGCGATGTCAATGACGGACAGCTCACGCTTCAGGCAATGGGGCTGGTTTATACGACGCTACTGTCACTGGTACCGCTGCTAGCCGTGAGCTTTTCTGTTCTGAAAGCGTTCGGCGTGCATAACCAAATCGAGCCGTTCCTTCTCAGGGTTCTGGCGCCGCTTGGTGACAAGGCAAACGAAATCACAGCGCGCATTATCGATTTCGTTGGACACATCAAGGTTGGAGTGCTTGGTGCTCTGGGCCTGGGTCTACTGATTTACACGGTTGCCTCCCTTATGCAGAAAATCGAAAGCGCGTTCAACTACACCTGGCACGTGTCACAGACCCGGACCTTCACGCAGCGATTCAGCCAATACCTCAGTGTGCTGACCGTTGGACCGGTTCTCGTTTTCGCCGCCATGGGCCTGACGGCCACGCTGATGAACGCTTCAGTGATCAAGCAACTCGTTGCCATCGAACCTCTGGGGTCGGTGGTAAAGATTGTCGGTGATCTGGTTCCCTACGTTCTCGTGATCGCGGCATTTACCTTTGCCTACGAGTTCATCCCCAATGCCAGGGTGCGGGTGCGATCCGCCCTTATCGGCGGGATTTTCGCCGGCATTGCCTGGCAAGCAGGCGGCTGGCTGTTCGCCGTGTTCGTCGTCGATTCGACGCAATACAGCGCAATCTATTCCGGATTCGCCATCCTTGTGGTGTTTATGATCTGGCTTTATCTGAGCTGGCTAATTCTTCTCATCGGCGCCAGCATCGCCTTCTACCATCAACACCCTGAATCATTGACCCCGCATCACCGGGAACTGCGTTTAAGCGCGCGAGCACACGAAAGACTCACTCTGACACTGATGACTTTGATAAGCCGCAATTTTTATGCCGGCAGGCCGCCATGGACAGTCGAAGGACTAGCTCGACGCACCAGCACACCTGCCATGTACATAGCAGCAGTTATTGACACGCTCGCGGGCAGCGGGCTCTTGGCACGCACAGCAGATGATCCACCATGCTACCTGCCAGCACGGCCCCTGGATTCGATTCCCATAAAGACCCTTCTGGACGTGGTGAGATCGGCAGATGGACATGGGCTCGGTCGCCTTGATCGAATTCCGTTGCCGGAAGAACCGCACGTCGAAGAACTCGTGCAGCGCATGGATCAGGCCTTGGAAAACTCCCTGCGCGGTAAGACTCTGAAAGATCTGGCGGTTTCCATCGAAGAAGTCACAAGAGAAAAAACTACAGCTTCCCGCTGAATGAAACTCGGCGAAATACATGCTACATCTGTGTCACAATGCGGCATTGAGATGACAGCGCCGTGGCGCCGATGGGGAAACGATGAATTCTGAAGGTCTTTCCAAAGAAGAACGCATATTACGGCTAGTCAAAAGGGTTCTCACGGATGTCGCAAGAGACACCTTTACGCGACCGGGACATGCGCATCCCCTCTCCGACCAGACGGTACAGGGCATCCGCGAGTGCTTTGGACTCATTGCCGCACGCGAACGGGAGCTGGCCGAAGCGGCCAACAGGCCGATGCAGGAACGTCCGCAATTTACCGATGAGGCGGGTCCTACCACCGGGTCGAACGTCGTCGTACCTCTGGACCGCATCAATCCCAAGAAGAAACCGGACAACTCAAACGGTCAACACTAGCGCAGCTCGACCTGCCAGCCAATCTCGGCCGGCAGACCGCCCATCAACTCAGCGGATAGGGCTCTTCATCCTGCAGGTCCAGAACCCGCGCCACGATATCCAGCATATCAGTGACAAACGGATCGAGCCGGTTCCAACGATCCGATGACCCGAGAACTTGCGCACCGTCGTGCATGACAATTCTCATGACAAGATCAGACTTGCCCTGATTATCTGAAAGCGCCCGCTCCGCAGTAATGTAAAGTCCGGGATTGGGATCGCCCTCGCTGGCAACGGCGGCAATATATCGATAATCATTGCCATCTGCGCTTTCGATCTCGCCCAGAACCGTGATGAGGAAATTTCCTAGCTTGTAACGGCGCTGTGGTATGGCGGTGACGATCTTCGGCTTGTTCATTGCTGGCCTGATTGAATAGCAGTCTGACGTCCGCGCATGATGTCGCAACTCGCCGGCGCGCGCAATCCGCGCACTAGTGTCGCTAACCGTCCCGACCAGATCTACGGGCTATTCTCGGTACAACCTGGCCGCATCCAGTTCCGCTCGGGGCGCGAAATACATTCCCCGCCCCGACCAGCGGCCGCGATCAGCGGCGGAACTGAAGACGGAAAGTCAGCAACGTCTTATTGCCGCGTACTTCAGGCGGGTCAGAACATATTGAACAAATCACTAACCAAATCATTCGCTACAGCGAATCCGGCGCCCACACCGAGACCGCTGGTAACACTGTTCCAGAATCCTCCGCCACTTGTTGGCATTTGCGTCGACCAACCGCGCGGTTGAACAGCGGGATTAGGGTGCGTCGCCAGCTGCGACTCAAGTGATTTTATGTAATCCGCCATCTGGTTTACCAGGCTCACCATCGCCTGATTCTGGTTTTGCATGGCCATGGCAATTTCGCGCAGATCAAGGGCCCATTCTCGCCCCGTCGTTTCGTCCGGCGCTGCAGTGCGCAATTTCTGGGCGAATTGCTGCATGTTCTGAATTACGCCCTGCGATTGCTGTTCAACCTGGGCGATCTGATTTTCGGCTGTGGAATAATCCATCTTTGGGCTCCTTTGAAGAAACTTCAAGTGAAAACACCTTTTTTCCGACAGTGCTGCCTGCAATTGGTTCCATTGCCGAACCATTCTGTGCTGCCAGGCTGGGATTCTCGGGCAGCAAGCAATTATGACGCTACCATGCGGACTTATAACCCCGTAACACGCTGATCGAATTACTCGATCGGACGTGGACGACATGGGCCCTTGCTTGCGGCGTACCTGGATCGCGTTTACGGCGTCCTGGCCAATCACACGCGAGAGGTGCGGTGCGCTGGTCCAGCATGTTATGGCGGCCTGAAAGATTGCACCGATTACCCGTGTCGACTTGCCGCCACAATACGAAGTACCGCGTGGAGCCGAGGTCGTGCGACAGGGGAAAAATCGCCGGGGCCGCAATTTATGGGAGACGCGACGGAACTGGATGCCAGTTACCGTTTGCATTGGCGGGCGACTCATTGTGAAGATTACCGGTCTTGCAACGGAGCTTCCATGCCTTGCGGCATCCGGGACTGCGGCGGGTGGAACAAGAACTGTGCGTCGCACTATCACTTCCGAGCGAATGCTGGCGCTGCTGGCCAGGCAATTTCCCGGGCAAGTTTCGGACTCCAGGTATCGGGTTTTCGCCTACAGCGGGAAGTGGCACGCCACCTGATGTCCACCACCCACGTCCCGCAACTTCGGCTCTGCTGCGGGATCGATGCATATGGCAGGACGGCCATTGGCCTCGTAGACGGGACAGCGTGGCGCAAAGCGGCAACCGGCGGCCGGTCTTTCAAAATCAAACACGCCCCATGACGCCGCCTTGGAAGACAGATTCGCTTCCCGGCTTTGCTTCTCGACCAGTGATGACCACAGAATATGGGTATACGGGTGATGCGCCGCATGCGCAATGCGCTGGGCAAGACCGATTTCCACAATCTTTCCAAGATACATCACTGCTACCTTGTGGCTGATCAACTCAACTACCGGAAGATCATGCGAAATGAAAAGGTACGACAGACCAAGTCGAGTCTGGAGATCGCGCAGCAGGTTCACCACTTGCGCCTGAATCGAGACATCAAGCGCGCTTGTCGGCTCGTCAGCGATAATCAGTTTCGCACCTACCGCCAGCACGCGCGCAATGCCAACACGCCGCTTTTCTCCGCCGGAAAGCTCCCCCGGGAAATTCGCAAGTTTGCTTTTCTTCAGGTTTACCTGTTCGAGCAGTTCGTCAATTTTGCGATCTACCTCGCCGTCACTGATCTTCTGATGAACAGTGACTGCTTCCTTGAGAATAGCGCGCACGCGCATCTTCGGGTTGAGAGCGGCATCCAGATCCTGGAATATCATCTGCATCTGGCTGCGCAACGGCCGTAGCTCCGCCGTCGACATATCGGTAATGTCGCGCCCGTCAAAGAGGATTTTCCCGGACGTGGGTTGTGTCAACCTGAGGACAGTTCTGCCAACGGTCGTCTTGCCACAACCGGACTCGCCAACCAGGCCGACAGTCTCTCCGCTTCGGAGATAAAAACTGACGCCATCCACGGCGGGTATGACGCGCTCTGTCTGAGCTGCTCCAAAAAACGCGCGGCGGCGCTGGTTAAAGTGCTTGCGCAGGTCAACTACTTCAAGAATGGCATTCTGCATGGCGTCCCCGCTAGCTTGCCTGCCTCACATACTGCCAGCAGCGCACGCGGTGGCCGGCGTCAACTTGCAGAAGTTCCGGTTCCTGCTCGGCGCACAACATCCGGATATCGGCAGTCACCCGGTCGCAACGTTCGTAGAAACGGCAGCCACGGGGCACGTTGATGGTATCGAGGACTTCGCCCTCGATGGCACGCAGGCGCTCCCCGCGCGCGATATGTTCGGCACTTGGTCTGGAGCGCAAGAGCGCCGCTGTGTATGGATGCTTGACCGCAGAACGCGCAGACAGAATCTCAGATGCCATTCCGTCCTCGACCACGGTACCCCCATACATCACCGCGACGCGCTCGGAAAGCCTGGAAATCACGCCAATGTCATGACTGATCAGCAGGATTGTTATACCCAGTTCCGCTTTCAGTTCACCCAGGAGATCCACAATCTTTGACTGGATAGTGGCGTCCAACCCGGTGGTAGGTTCGTCGGCAATAAGCAACGCGGGTTCGGACGAAAGTGCCATTGCAATCATGACACGCTGGCACATGCCACCAGAAAGACCGGAAGGATGACTTTCGTATCGCAGCCGCGGGCTGTCTATTTTCACCCTGTCGAGCCAGCCCAGTGCCCGCTCGCGCGCCTCCTTCGCGTCCTTGATGCCGGTATGAAGCCGAATCGCCTCGCTAATCTGCGCGCCCACCGAAGTGAATGGATTCAAGGACGCCTTCGGGTTCTGGAATATCATTGCAATTTCGCGGCCGCGGATGCCAGCCATGACCCGCTCCACGTTGCTGCGCCAGGCGCCGCCGTCTTTTTGCACCTGCATGATCCGCCCGTTGCTTTCAGTCGTTCTCACGAAACTTTCGAGGTCCTGCAGAAGATTCTTCTGCACCCGTTCCGTCTTGAAACCGATCTTGCCTGCGATGACACCAGGACCACCTTGTATCAGTCCGAGAACCGACAATGCGGTTATGCTTTTTCCACTGCCGCTTTCACCTACAACTCCCAGCGTTTCGCCACGACCTATCTCAAACGATACGCCATCAACTGATCGAATGAAGGCCTGCCGGCCGCGCGAATAGAAATACGTACGCAGGTTTTCTATGCGCAATAAAGGTGCTTCGCTCATCTGCCGCGCTTGCCTTCGAGGATATTATTGAGACCGTCGCCCAACAGATAAAAACCGAGTATGGTGAAAAGAATAGCAAGGGCCGGCGCGGTCGACGGCCAAAATTTACCCTGCATGAAGTAATTTGACCCAGCCTGAACCATGTTACCCCACGATGGAGTCGGCTCCTGTACGCCGAACCCGAGATAACTCAGGCTGGTCTCCATCAGAATTGCTTCGCCCATTCCCAAAGTTGCCTGGATAATAAGAACAGCCCGGCAGTTGTACCAGATTATATGTTTGAGAATGATCGTTCGAGCCGAAAGACCCAGGGCCTGCGCGGCCTCGATAAAATTCTTGTCACGCAGCATCCCTATCTTGGCCTTAATCAGGGACGCCACGGTTGGAATGTTGGTAATCCCGACAACTGTCATGATGTAGTAGATATCGGGCTTAAAAGCGGCGACTACGAGAAGAATCAGCACTAACCGTGGAAACGAATCCACAAGATTGGAGAAATAGGTAACTGCCGTCTCGACCCCGCCAACGCGGTAACCGGCAAGCACCCCCAGAGATGTGCCGGCGCCCAAGGCGATGGTAATGGCCAGCAGTCCCGGAAGAAAATAAGCTTGAATCCCAACTATTAAGCGAGAAAGAATGTCACGCCCGAGAAAATCCGTCCCGAGCAAATGGCCGGCGGTCCCCGGGGGTGCCAAGAGCATAGAAACGTCGATCTGTTGGGGGTCCCTGGGAAGAAGATGCAGCGCACCGAGAATGTAGGAGACGAATACCAGACTGACCACTATCAATCCGTATGCCACGCAGGCGATATCTACCGCATCCACCACTTTCCAACGCGGGGCCGCGCGGCTTTTCCCGATTGCATCGTCGATCTGACTGTAGTGCTCCATGGCGTGCGCTAGAGCTGCGATGCGCGGGGATTTACCGCAGTGAACACGATGCGCTGAATCAAGCTACCGATACGCACAAAAGCGGCAGCGATGATTGCGATACCCATAATTACGGGGAAGTCCCGTTGCTGGGCTGCCTGCCACGCCATGCGCCCCATGCCAGGCCAGTTGAACACCTGCTCCACAATCACGGCACCTCCGAGAATGAAGGGAATTTTAGATGCCACAATCCCGGTCACGGGTAGAAGAAACCCTTCACGGAACGCGTGCCGCCAAACCGAAGCGCCCTTGGCGCGTGCTGTACGAATGTAATCTTCCGCCATCACGCGACTCATTTCCTCCCGCAAAGTGCGTATGATCTCGCTGGTCGTGCCGTTGCCTATGCCGAGCACCAGAATCGGAAGCATGAAAAACATCAAACGGTGGGCCTCCGGTATCGAGGACCCAAAGGCAATCGGAAACAATCCGAATCTGTGTATAAATATATAAATCACTATGTATCCAAGCCAGAATACCGGAAGCGCCGAGATTACGTAGGCGCCGAGCGTGAATACCACTCCGGTCGGTGTTGTGCCGCGCGCCGCGGAGTACAGCGCGATCGGGACGGCAATGATCAACGTAACCAGCATTGATCCGAGCGTCAGGTAAAGAGTATTGATTCCCACACGCACAACCTGCGAGAAAACTGGCAACCCGGTGATGATGGAGTTTCCAAAATCACCTCGCAAGAGGTGCGTTAGCCACGACAAGTACTGGCCATACCAGGTCTGAGGAATTCCCAGCGCTGCACGAATTCCTGCTTCGTTTTGTGCGCTCGGCATCTGTCCGCCGAGCAGCGCACTAAACGGATCGCCCGGCGAGACGTAGAGTATGACAAACACCACAAAGCTGACGCCAAGCATCAGCAGTGCGGTCATTGCCAATTCGCGTATCAGCGTTCTGGCGATCGGATATATTGCCGCCTGTCGCATCAACTCGCCTTTGCCTATTGCTGCTCCGACTCAGGTATGAACCACTGGTCAGCGTAGGTAAAGAATTTGTATGGCTGAATTTCGACGTGATGAATCTTCCTGTTGTAGGCCGCATAATTCGTTAGCGTCCAAAGGAACGTATACGGCTGCTGGTCGGCCAAAATTGCGTGCAGCTTGCGGTCGATGGTGCGGCGCTTCTCATAATCTAGAGTCAACTTGCTTTCCGCGATTAAACTGTCAACCTGCGGATTGGAATAGCCGATGAAGTTGTTCTTCCACGGGCCGATCTCGGAGGAATGGAACAGTGATGATATGTCCGCGGAATCGTCAAACACCCACGAGGCGAATACCACGTCAAAGTTATGGTCACGAAATACGTCCTCCTTCCAGGCCTGCCATTCCTCGAATTGGACGTTAATGGTCACTCCTATGTTCTTCAGGTAGTTCTGGAAGGCCAGAACCACACGCTTCACTGATTCGCTCTCCTTGTCGATGGGAACCTTGAGGGTCAACACCAACTTCTTGCCGTCCTTCTGCATGATCCCGTCAGGACCCGGCGTGAATCCAGCTTCCTTAAGTAGCGAGATTGCTTTCTGTGGATCGTACGGGAAAGGCTTCACGTCAAGATTGTAGGCCCAGCTGCCGGGCGCAAACGGTCCGGAAATTATCGTACCCTGCCCATTGAAGAAGGAATCAAGCATTTCCTGGCGATTCACTGCATAGGTGAATGCCTGGCGCACGCGCTTGTCTGCAAGCAGCGGATTACGGCAGTTGTAACCGAAGAACGAGTAGGACAACGCGTTATACGGCTGCAGTATGAACCGGCGGTCACCCTGTATCTCAGGTACGTCGCGGGGATTGACCAGCACAATCATGTCTATCGCATTGAACATCATTGCCTGCGTCATGATGTTCTGGTCAGCAAACGGCTTGGCGACGAACTTGTTTATGTGCGGCCTGCCCTTGAAGTAATTGTCGTTGGCCACCATGACGATCTCACCGTCTGTCGTCACGTTCTTTAGCATGTAGGGTCCCGTGCCGATCGGATTCTGCACGAACGGATCTTCGCGTGTGAGGTATACGGGATTGGCTGGTCCAAAGCGGGGTATTATCTTGAACGTAAACTCGGCCAGCGCATTGAGGATAGGGCGCTTAAGGGTGAACTGCACCGTGTAGTCGTCCAGCTTTTTCACGCTCTTGATGAACTCATACCTTACCTTGAGAGGCGTGACAGTCTTCGGATTCATCATGATGTTGTATGTGAAGACCACATCATCCGCATTGAACGGCTTGGCCTGGTCGTTGCCTTTCGGATGCCAGAGGACGTCGTGCCGCAGATGGAATATGTAGACAAGCCCATCTTTGGACACGTCCCAGCTTTGTGCCAGCTCAGGAACAATCTCCTGTCTGTCATTGATTCCGACTAGTCCATTAAACAACAACTCGTCAACGCGAACTGCCACCATTTCATTGCTGGTTATCGGGTCGAGTGTAGCCGCCCGGCCGTATTCGCCATAGCGCAGCGTCCCCCCATCCGGCCGTCCATCGTTCCTGCCTGCTGCCAGAGACAAAGCGGGAACCAGCAAGGTCACGCCAAGCAACAACAACGCCAGCACAGAACGAATCCTTTTCATACCGACCTCTCTCACTCTCGAATTGTATGGTTGACCGATTACCGTTCGCAGAACATGACTCAAAATATTTTCACGTCGCCTGCGCTCCGCTGCACCATGGAATAGACTCCTTGCACAGCATCCTGAATCTGACGCACTTCCGGGTACTCGCTGCTCATCCCGAAATAAATTTCAAGGTTCTGGGAATAGAGCATCGTTTTGTAATAGGCCGACGCAAGATCAACAAGCATAATGGGATCATTCGCCTCGATCTTGTTCTTGTTTCCCTTGTCGCGTCCGGCTTCCATGTACCAGATAGCCTTCGAATAATTCTGCTTGTCAAAGTAGTAACGCCCTACTGCCACATCTAGGCCGGCATAGCGCCGGCCCTGACCGGCATCAGCGGTCATGGCGGCACGCGTCACTATTTTCGGACAATCGGCTGCGACGCTGCGGCATGCCAGCACAATTTGCGCCAGAAGATCGACATCGTCCGGATGCTCCTGAGTCATACTGTCCCACTCACTCAGGGCCTGAGCGCGTCTGGAAAGCAGGTAGTCAACCGTCGCGCGCCGCACTCGTGCGCGGTCGCGAATCTGGGAGGCAAATTGAGGTTGCGCCATGAAATCATCTAGGGCACGCGCCGCGGCTTGTGGCTGGCCGTCCATGACGTATGCCTTGCCAAGATAGTATTCTGCGGTGCCCTTCAGGGTCGGATCCTGTTCCGCCTTGTTCAGGTAGACGATTGCAGCACGCTCATCGAGGCGCGCCAAGTCGCCCAACAGATAAGGGCTGTAAAAATTAAGCGTGTCCGATTTGCCAAGCACTTCGGTATATGTGGGAGCGTTAAGATCAATGTGCTGCAACAGCGCGAACGCCTTGTCGACTTCACCCTCATTTGCATACACCGACAAGAGGTCCTCGCGCATCATTTCCGACACTTTGCCGCCGGCGGCGCGGCGTGCGCTTTCGGCGATGCCCCCTGCTTGCCTCATCCCGGCCCGGCCGTAGCTTGCGGCGAGCGCCATTCTGATCTCTGGGTCAGAACTCTTCGCTTCGTTCCATTGACGCGCAGCGTTTCCGGGTTGCCCTATCTTTTGATAGCATAATCCGAGATTGATGTGCGCAAGCATGCGATCGCGCAGAGGAATCCCGCGCCGCGCCAACAGGCCCTTGAATGCAGCGGCGGCATCCCGCGCCCTGTTTTGCGCCAACAGCGCCTCTCCGAGAAAAAGGGGCGCCGCACGACTGACATTCTTGCCGCGTTCACGCGCAAGGCGCGAAAAATAATCTACCTGCGCAAGCGCAGCCGCACTGGCTAGCTCCCGATGCAAAGCCGCACTTTTTGTATAAATCATTCCAAGCGCCAATTCACCCGCTGCCTGGTGGGAGGGATCAAGTGTCGGCAGTGCAGTACGCAGTACTGAGGCAGCTCCGCTGTAGTGATGCATTTCGTAGAATTTCATGGCCTGCGCCACGGGGCCGGAATCGGCTGCGCTCGCTGCGGCGGTTGCCGCCACGACTAGTGACGACAACCCGACAACATAACCGATCAATCGGATGTTTCTTTTCATGTTTCGCATCGGTCAGTTCTGTAGTCCGGCCACGAATATTTGATCCCACTGGTTCACTTGCGCCCGAAAAGCTAGGACACCCCGCGAAGAACAGGCAATGTCATGATTCATTTTCGTGCCTGTCTCAAGCGGAAGATTGGTGTGATGCAACAAGTCCACTATGTAAATCGGGTTATACGCCTTGCTGTCGTTCTTGGCATAGACAATACGGTTGCTGTCCGGCATCCAGACCGGACCACGCTCGACATCGGCAACAACATTGGTCGCAACGACCTTCGCTGCCAGACCATTTCCCTCTTTCGGATCGGAACCATCTGCCGCGACAACGATTATCGACCATGTCTTTGGGTCGTTATCCTTGTTGTAGTTGGAATAGAAGGCAATCTTGCTGCCATCCGGCGACCAGATCGGGCGCAAATCGTCATACGCCCATGTGGTCAGCGGGTGAAGCGTCTGTCTGGGTCGTGTAATGTCATCAATGACATAGATGTGGTGATTCGCGTTGCTGCCGTGCACCATTGCGATACGTCGCCCGTCCGGTGACCACTGGGGATACAAAAACGGCCGGTGTCCCCATGTGAGTCTTGTGAGTACGCGGGGGGCAAGATTCAGCAGGTACAGATCTCCTTCGCCGCTACGCCCGGAAACAAAAACCAATTGGTCATTGGTTGGCGACCAATTGGCATGTCCATCCTTTTGCCGGTTATAAGTAAGGCGTGTCGTGGTACCTCCGAAATCGGTGAGATAGAGGTCGTAGTTTCCTTCACCGCCGTTGCTCATAAAAACCACTCTGTTCCCCGTGGGCGACCAGGTTATACCCGCGTTATAGCTTGTTTCGTCGGAAACGCCGGGAAAGAAGAACGCGTTACCTCCCCTGCCCTCATTAAGCTTGAAGTAGATATCGCGCACGATGGTGCCGTCTGTCCGAGCAATCATGATGTCTTTTTTGTCCTCACGGCTGCGCTCGAAGGCAATCAGATTGCCGTCCGGCGACCACGACGGGTTGGATTCATTGCGGCCAGACTCGATCGGCATCAGCGGATGCACATAAAGCGGCTGGATCGCCGTGACCACGTTCGCCTGCGATGACTGCCCGGTTGCGCCCAAGCCGGCAGCGTTAGACGCTGCCGGCATCGGCGGCGGCCCAAGTAGTTGCTCGCCTATGGCCAGCGATGTCGCCCCTTGCGAAGCGGGTCGCACGGCCACGGGATCGGTAGCGTACGCGGCCGCCATTAACAACAGCATCACAACGCAAATGATGTCGCGTACGCGGCCGCGCATGATCATGTCCCGCCCCTGCAGGTCGATCGGACTCAATTTTGCTTGATCTGTGCCCAGTACTGGCGCGCCGCAGCGCGAGCCTGTTCGTATACAGGGTTGCCCTCAAGCTTCTTCGGGAAAAAGTCGAAGTAATTCCGCCAGGCCAGATCAGCACTGTTCTTGATCCCGGGCTTCCGCGTTACTAGATAGAGCTTGTCGTAAGAAAGCGCCAAATAATAGTACGTATCGTGCACGGCCTCGTCGTACTGATCGTCAGGAAAGAAGCGTGTATTTTCTCTGGCAGTCTGCAGCGCCTGCACGGCCTTGGCAAAGTATTGCGCCGCACTGGTAGGATCGCTCTCCACCAGCTGATTTCCCTTCTCGTAATAGGCATGGCCCAGGTTTGTGAAGGTCACAGCGTACTGCTTGTGTATTAGCTGACTGTTTTCCGGCAACGACAGTACGTCCTGGAATTCCCGGATCGCGCTGTCATAGTCCTTTTTATCGTCCAGGTAGATCTGCGCCAGGCGTTCGTGACACTGCGAATAGTCGGGATGCCCGGTCTTGGCACTGGAATAGGCGCGAATCGCACCATCGACGTCGCCCTTGGACATGGCCTCGTTTCCGATCTTCAGGTAGTCCTTGTGCAGGACGATACTCGCATCGCCGGTTCGATCTTCGACCTTCTTATCGAATTCGACCACTTTTTGCCAATCACGGTAATCACCGCCAAGCGATAGTCTGACAGTATGGAAACCGAGATTAACCAAGGTGCCGGCGAGTATTGGTGTCTTGCCGACCTCCTGTCCGTCGATGAAGACGGTTGCGCCGCTCGGCTTCGAATCGACTTTGAAAAGGGCGTTGTTCACCTTCAGCGCGAATTGCTTCAGCTCCTGGTTCTTCTCGATGCGGATCCTTTCGTTGATATCCTGATACCCTTCGCGATAAAGCAACATCTTGTAACGCTTGCCGATACGTACCGGAACCTGCGCCTTGCCGTTTGCATCAGTTGTGCCGGACCAGTTGTCATTCAGGTAGACATTGACGCCTGCGAGCGGGGCGAGATCCGGAGACACGCCTCCCTTGGCCAGCAGCACGAAATAGGAACTTGCCTTCTCGCGTCCACCTTCGCTGCCCACCTGACGCACAACCCTGTCACCGAGGGCCACTTTCTCGCCTTTGGTTGGACCTTCGACCTCCGCCCAGGAGCCATCACTGCTCGAGCGCTTTACTTTGAGATCTCCGACTCTGCGAAAGCCTTCAAGTTTTCCCGCTGCGCTGACAACTGGTCGAGTCAGTTCAAGCTCAGTGCCCCAGCTGACACGATATGGCCTACCAATGTTGATTCGGTAGCGATTGCCATCACTTGCCACGACATTGCCTTCGAATGGGAAATGTTCGATCGCACTCGCGACAATCTCGCGGGCCGCGCTGTTGATGTCGTCTGACTTGCGTGCATGACTGACTTCGCTCAACATCAGTTTGCCGTTGATGTTGTAGAACTTGGCTTCAACGATATAGCCGTTATCTTCCTTGGCGACACTCCCGACCACTACCACGTCTACACTGCGCTCGAGGGAAGTGCCCCGCCATCCGCGTGTTGTAATTCTCTTGAGAGTGATCCGTGAGCGCTCCATCTGCGACTGGAGTTCGGTACTTGGTACGGCACTGAATACCGGGTAGCGGGCAAACTGCCTCGCCACATCCGATTCGGCCTCCTCGCCGATTGCCTTCAGATCCACGTTTGGCGTATTGCCCGCGAAACGGAATACCGCGATACGTATCGGCTTCGGGTTGAGGGGATAGAAATAGCGTTGAATCCCCTGATTACCCTCCAGCCTGATGGTGACTTTGGAAGTTGCCGGCACATAGTCCGGTGCAGAAAGCACAAACTGCACTTTCCTCCCTGGTTCCCCGCCGTAGCGGTAGGTAAGATTGCCGCGCGCATCCGTGTGGCCGACGTTCCGGCCATTTACGCTTACGCTGATTCCTGACACGCCGCTTACGCGACCATACGAATCGGTCAGTGCAGAAAGACCGACAATGGCCTCTCTCGATAGAGTCACCTGCAATTGCGCGCCGGGCTCAAGCTCGCCCGTCTTCTGCCACGTGGAATAGCCAGACTTGCTCACGGTCAAATCGGCGCCCTTCGCCGGGAGCATTTTGTATTGATACTGAAACTGACCCGCGTCATCAGTCTGGCCCACTTCCTTGCCCCAAGCGCGTACGACAGCCCCGGCAACCGGCTTGCCCTTCTCGGTCACCGTCAGCGTGACAAAGCGAGTCGCGTGAAGATCGGCATCAAAATTGTACTTGTCGACTTGCCCATCTTTTGGCAGCTTGACTATGAAACTCGTCTTCCAGGGCTCGATCCGGTAACCCGGCGCCTCCTTGGCAACCTGCAGGTCTACCTGGGCTCCGGCTTTCTTGCGAATCGACTTGGTGAAATGCCCTTGCGCGTCGGTGGCGCCGATGTCCTTGCCATCAACAATCACATGGGCCTGCGGGGCCGCCTGACCGTCCATTTTGGCGCTGACATCGAGATCAAGCTTCTGGCCGCAACCAGCCAGAACAAAAAAAACGGATAAGGCAAATATCGACTGAAGGAACTGCCTTGGGGCGAAGATGCGTTGACGATCCATATTCTTTTTCACCATTGCGGCCAGTGTTTTGGGCGTACTTGATCGCGCTTCAATATGCGCTCTAGTTTTAGGTCTTAGCGTTGATACAAACGCACGGCGCAAAGGCCGCGCGCAGCACTGCTACATCATCGGTGGCTGTATATCAACTTCTCCGGGATTGATGATTTTGTCCTGGTCAGTTGCCGAACCATTGATGGATTTACTCTCGCCCTCCTCTATTCGCTTGAGATTAAAATCCAACCGCTTTTGCGTGTACTTGCCTAAATCAACAGTCTTGGTTGCAGTCATATAACCTATGCGAGTTGCCTCTACCTGATATTTTCCAGGCTGCAGGCTATCCTTGACCGATGCAAAATGGCCCTTCGCGTCAACAGCCACCGAATGTGAAGCCTGCTCGAGCGGCACGCTTGTATTGATCATGTTAACAACGCTTCCCTGCGGATTATCAGTGGCGACAGGTTTCATGTTTGCATCCACCAGATGCACGGTCCCGTGTATGCTGGCTGCGCATGCCGGAAGCAGCGCTGCAACTATCACTACGGCAGATAAACGAAATACTTTTCGCGTCATGGTGGCTTCCTGGCTTTAACTGAAATGATTATTCGCGTAGGGGGTTGGACCAGCGTCCCGGGTGTCGATAGCTTAGCGTCCCTGATCCCTGGTCATGCTGAAAACACGACGTCCGACCTCTCCGGTTCCCATCCATCCTGATATTAGGCAGCATTTCCCATCAATCAAGGGAAGTATTCAACCGCGCAGAGACAGAAGGACATGTCGACCGGATGAATGGAAAAACGCGTCACAATATCGCTGCGCGCACAATGACAGACCCACACTGATGGACAAACTGCCAGGAAAAGTTGGAACTCCACGAAGCTTGCACAGCTGTCCTGTGAACAGGTGCAAGCCATTACTAATTAGCACGCCATCGCGAATCAGTGCGGCTTTTGTCGCTAGGGAATCGCAGTCATGCGAAAGCGCGCCCGCAGAGGAAACTCGATTATCCCCTGCTGTCTTCGCAATTCGCGCAAGTAGCGCTTGGCGGCACGGAACCCCATGCGAAAGGATAGCCGCAGAAATTCCGTTTCAGTAAGGTGACCGCCCTTTAAGGCATGCTCAAAACCCGCGCAATACCTGTCCGAACGGAATTCGGACGGCAGGCGGAGACCGATGTCCCGAGGAGATGGATAATCATGCCGCCTCATGATTTCGGCCTCCATGTGGCATATATTTATATATAATAGTCCAAAACGGGGTCTGAGCCGGATAAGCAGGGACGCACCCGTCACAGATTGGGGCGGTTCGAAAGGCTTCCTGCCCCCCTGGCGGCCACTTAGAAGTGCGAAGCGCCTTGCGCGTTTGTGTGATATTCGGCCCAGCCGGAAGAAATATGGAAAGCCAACACTACGATGTATTGAAACAGCATCTGCTCGAGTTACGCGCCGAGCACCGGAACCTGGATGAAATCATTGAGCGCCTTTCAGCGGATCCAGCTGTAGACCAGCTGCAATTACGCCGGATGAAAAAGCGAAAATTACAGCTCAAGGATTTCATAGCTCGTCTGGAAAGCCGGATGATTCCGGACCTCAACGCCTAATCACCAGCGCGACGCGCCAAGAAACCAAATGCTATTTAGGCGTTGCGCCTTGACCCTGAACGCTTCTGCCGACGCCGCGCTTTGGGCAGAGTCGCCTTTTCGACGGTACCGGTAGAACCCTCGAGACTTTTGGATACTATTTCCCGTACATCCTTGGATATCGAACGCTGGCGCACGATGCGCTGAAGCTGCCCTTTCATCAGCGCCCGGCGCCGTGGTTCATACTTGCGCCACAAACTCAGCGCGCTGACCAGCCGGGCTGCCACCTGCGGATTCAATCGATCAAGCTTGAGCACATGATCGGCAAGAAATTTATAGCCCTCACCGCTACGATCATGAAACCGCGCCGGATTGCCGGTGGAAAAGGAGCCGATCAGGGCACGCACGCGATTTGGATTCCTAAGGGTAAAGGCCGGATGACGCGCCAGCGCTTTTACATCGGCAAGTGTTTGCGGCAGGCGTGAAGTTGCCTGCAGGCCAAACCACTTGTTCAGCACGAGCGGGTCGTTCTGCCACTTGTCATAGAACTCGCCGAGCAGTTCATGTCGCTCCGCGCAGTCGATATTACTTATTGCATGCAATGCTGCCATGACATCAGTCATATTCCTGCTACTGCGAAACTGCGCCACACACAAGGCACGGCTGTCCTTATCTTCAAGTTGCGCAAGGAAGAATAGGCAAAGGTTCTTGAGACTACGTCGTCCGACGGATTCTTGGCTCACGTCGAAACTTCCCGAATCCGCACTTGATTCATGCGCCACGCGTAACTCAGGACGCAGTGTTTCAGCCAGAGTCCTCAGAACAAACATACGCGCTTCATGCAGCGCCTGCGGATCGATCGGTTGGATCAGCTCGGCAAGATAGGTCTCTGACGGCAAGGTCAGCGCCTGGGTTACCAGAGCCCGGTCGAGAGTTTCGTCACAAAGGGTCGCGCGGAATGCGTCGACGAATTCAGCACTGAGGGACAGTGAGCGCTTCTGCTGGATCCGCTCTGTCAGATCGAGAATTAACTTGGCTGCCAACTGCTGGCCGGACTCCCAGCGGCCAAACGGATCAGTGTCGTGCCCCATGAGAAAGGAGCGCTCCGAGTTACTCAGATCTACCTCGACTCTGACAGGCGCAGAGAAACCGCGCAACAGTGACGGGACCGGTTCGTGTGGTATATCGACGAACACGAAAGTCTCTTCCGATTGACGCAACTGCAACACCCGATTGCCGGTCACGCCCGCTGGTTCGCCGAGAAGCCTTAAAGGCAATTCTTGACCCTCGGCATCCAGCAGCGCAATCGCAAACGGCATGTGAAATGGTTCTTTATGCGGCTGGCCCGGCGTAGCCGGACAGTTCTGGCTTACATGCAACACGTAAGTCCGCGACCGCTCATCATAGGCGCGCCCGATGCGCAGCTGTGGCGTTCCGGCCTGACTGTACCAGCGGCGGAATTGGGACAAATCGATTTGGTTTGCATCTTCCATCGCCCTGACGAAGTCGTCTGTGGTCACAGCCTGGCCGTCATGCCGCCCGAAATACAGGTCGGTTCCACGGCGAAATCCTTCGGCACCCACAATCGTCTGCAGCATACGCACCACTTCGGCGCCCTTGTTGTAGACAGTCATCGTGTAGAAGTTGTTTATCTCGACGTACGATTCCGGTCGCACAGGATGCGCCATCGGGCCGGCGTCCTCACGGAATTGATGTGTGCGTAGCACGTTGACGTCTTGTATTCGCCTCACACCGCGCGACGTCACGTCGGCGCTGAATTCTTGGTCGCGAAAAACTGTGAACCCTTCCTTTAAGCTCAGCTGGAACCAGTCACGACAAGTGACACGATTACCAGACCAATTGTGAAAGTACTCATGGCCGATAACCCGCTCGATGGCCTGATAATCTGCATCAGTGGCGGTCTCCGGTTTAGCGAGAACATACATGGAATTGAAAACGTTGAGGCCCTTGTTCTCCATCGCCCCCATGTTGAAATCATCGACCGCCACAATCATGTATATATCGAGGTCATACTCTCTTCCGTACACAAGCTCGTCCCATTGCATCGCCTTCTTCAGTGACGCCATGGCATGCGCACACTTGTCGGCATTGTGGTGCTGCACATACATGTGCAACTGGACCGCGCGGCCAGAGCGGGTCACGAACTGGTCGACCACTCGCGCTAAGTCGCCAGCGACCAGTGCAAAAAGATAGGAAGGTTTCGGAAATGGGTCGACCCATTTGGCACGATGGCGACCATCGGCCAGGTCGACTTGCTCCACCGGGTTGCCGTTTGAAAGTAGAACCGGACAGCGTTTCTTGTCGGCCACGATAGTCGTGGTGTAGCGCGCCATGACGTCCGGCCGATCGAGGTAATACGTAATTTTGCGAAAACCTTCGGCCTCGCATTGGGTGCAGAAGTTTCCACCGGAAACGTAAAGCCCGGTCAGAGAGGTATTGCTTTGCGGCCGGATCCTCGTTTCGATATCCAGCACAAAACGCTCGGGAACGCGCCCGATAGTCAGGGACTCCGGCCCCACCACATAGTCCTTGTGTGGTTTGAGACGGCGACCGTCGAGCTCCACGGATTTCAGTTCCAGTTCACGGCCATCAAGCACAAGCGGTCTGGATGGCTCGCTGCCATTACGCACCACGTTGAGGCGCGCATACACCAGGGTCATCTCTTCGCCAAGGTCGAAAGTCAGGTCGACGGACTCAATACGGTAATCCGGCGGCCGATAATCCTTCAGATAAACCGCATGTGCGGGACCCGTGGTCTTTGACGCAGCCATAATGTCTGATTCCCGGAATATTGCCGTGGTTACTCCGCAGTTTGGCGGAGGTGGCGGTTTGCGACTGAAGCCAACTTTAACATGCCGCGAGCAAGCCTGTCCGGCAGGCCACAACTTCGACGGAGATCAGGTTACGGTCTGCATGCTGCGAAGCTTCCCCTCAATCGTTGAGAGCAAACTGTCGAACGAGTGCTTGAAGGCCGCGACACCGTCTGCTTCCAACTTCTGCAACGCAGCCGGCAGGTTAATCCCCAATCGCGCGACCGCCTCCAGATGTTCGCGCGCTTCAGCGACGCCCTGCCCCAAACTCACACTCGCCCGACCGTGGCGTTTGAATGATTCATAAGTTGCCGGCGGAACGGTATTGACTGTCTCGGGGCCGACGAGTGACTCAATATACATCACATCGCTATAGGCTGGGTTCTTTGTACCCGTACTGGCCCACAGTAACCGTTGGGTTTGCGCCCCGGCCAGCTGCAATTCTACGAACTCGGACGCAGCAAAAATTTCGAGGAATTTTTGGTATGCCAACTTGGCATTCGAGATGGCAATGGTGCCGAGTAATGCCCGCACACTCTCGCGTGCACCGGGCGCAGCTTCTTCTAGCCTCTTCTGCAGTTCTTGATCGATCAACGAGTCCACACGGCTGACAAAGAAGCTCGCCACGGAGGCAACGCCAACCAGAGATCCGCCACTGTGCATGCGCTTGCGCAGGCCGCGCAAATAAGCACGCGCAACATCCATGTAGCGGTCGAGCGAAAATAGCAGTGTCACATTGACATTGATACCTTCACTTATCAATTGCTCGACCGCGGGAATACCCGCCTGCGTCGCGGGAATCTTAATCATGACATTGGGTCTATCGACCAATGCATACAGGCGCCGTGCTTCAGCGATACTGCCGTCGGTGTCGTGGGCGAGATCCGGCGAGACTTCCAGGCTAACCATGCCGTCGCGCCGCTTGCTTCGTTCATAGACCGGCATCAGTACATCCGCTGCTGCCCGGATGTCCTGCACAGCCAGGGTGTAGAAATACTCGCGCGCCGACAAGCTCGGATTGCCGCGCGCGATCACCATAAGCGCATCATCATAGATGTCGCTACCTTCGATTGCCTTTTCGAAGATCGTCGGGTTCGATGTCACTCCTTTCAGCCCGTCTTCATTAATCATCCGTGCGAGCGTGCCCGAGCGCAGCAAATTGCGGTCTATGTAGTCATACCAAATGCTTTGACCGAGTCCGGAGAGTCCAATAAGCGGGTTTGATTCCATGCACTTACCTCACATCGATATGTACCATTTCGGGGAACGACACAGATCCGTGAAATACCTAACACTTCGCAGAATGAGACCACACGTGCGACCTCGGGTTCAGCGGCACTGACGGCGCCTTGGTTGCTTGACGAAAATTACCGATAGCGGTCGACGATTCAGCGAAATTACCGAATAGGCCATTGGCGCAGGTCATGCTTGTCTTGTCTTTGAAATATTTGCATCTTATCCCAAAGCGATACTCAGTATTAGCAACAGCTAATAAGCTGGCTGGCAACTCGCATGCCGATGATGCAAGTCGTCATCGAATCAATACGCGTCTCGTGGACAATGCGGAACCATGAGAATAGACTTTTTTAGCGTAATAGCAGGCAATCGGCATCAAGGGCGTGAATATATTTTTGCTCACAACACAGAGGATGCAGCCATGCCAGACATCAAGAACTCGAAGAGCCCCCCGGAAACTCCTTCAGACAAGAACTCCAAAGACAACACGACGGAAAGCCCAAACTCGTCTATCTCAGGCAGCGGCGGAATTTCCCGACGCAGTTTCATCAAGGCAACGGGTGCCGCAGGCCTTGCCGCAAGTGTCGGCCCACTGATCATTTCGCGCCCTGCACGCGCAGCCAGAAAGACGCTGAAGATCCTTCAGTGGAGCCATTTCATTCCCGCCTATGACACGTGGTTCGACAATACCTATACCAAGGAGTGGGGCGAAAAGAACGACATGGAAGTGATAGTTGACCACGTCGGCATACCAGCTCTTAATTCGCGTGCTGCGGCCGAAGTTTCTGCGCAAAAAGGACATGACCTGTTCATGTTCCTGTGGCCACCACCGGCGTACGAAGAACAAGTCATTGACCACAGGGAAATTTACGAAGAGGTCACACGCAGGCACGGCAAGCCGATCAGTTTGGCGGTGAAGAGCACGTTCAACCCGAAGACCAACAAATACTTCGCCTTCTCCGACAGCTTTGTCCCGGATCCGGTAAATTACCGCGTCGATCTTTTCGGCGAGCAGGGCATGGAACAGGGCCCGAGGACCTGGGAAGAGGTGCTGACGGTGGGCCGCAAGATCAAGCGGCAGCACAACATTCCCGTAGGCATCGGGCTATCGGCGGAACTTGATACGGCGATGGCGATGCGCACCATCCTGTACGCGTTCGGCGGCTCGGAACAGGATATTCACCGCAACGTCGTACTGAACTCCAAAAATACACTGGAGGCAGTGAAGTTCGTCAAAACGCTGTACCAGGAGACCATGACGCCGGAAGTACTTGCATGGGATCCATCGTCGAACAACAGAGCACTGCTGGCAGGCAAGGTATCAGTGGTTCTTAATGCTATTTCGACGACGCGTGCGGCGGAAGACCAGCACCTGGCCATCTCTGACAAACTTGGGCTCACGCCAGCGCTGAAAGGCGCAGTGCGCGCAATTGGCCTTGAACACGTGATGGACTGCTACGTAATTTGGAAATTCGCGGAGAACAAGGAAGGGGCGCAGAAATTCCTGGTCGATTATATCGACAACTTCCACCAGGGATTCGTGCACAGCGAGTATTACAACTTCCCGTCTTTCCCAAGCACAGTGCCGGATCTGAAGAAGCTATTGGCTTCCGATCCACACAAGCCGCTCGGTAAATACAAAGTGTTCGACGATGTGCTCTCTTGGGCGACCAACGTCGGTTATCCAGGCTATGCCAACGCGGCCATCGACGAAATATTCAATACTTGGGTACTTAATACCATGTTCGCTGAGGCCGCTACCGGACATGAAACACCGCAAAACGCGATAAAGAAAGCGGATGCACAGTGCAAGCGCATCTACGCCAAATGGCGCGAAAAGGGTCTAGTCTGATGCGCGTGTAGTGCCCTGCCTGTAAAGCAAGACGCCTGCGGCACGCGGTCCGGAAACGGCGCGCGTGCCGCAGCACCCCATCCAAAAGAATTGCTGGTGGCTATACTATAACGGCATCCCGGCACTCACAGAGCAAATATGGCAACCGTTGAGACACGATCCATTACAAAAACCTTCGAGGCAGGCAATGCCGTAGACCGGATTAACCTGCTCGTTAAGGAAGGGGAGTTTCTGGTATTTCTCGGGCCTTCTGGCTCGGGCAAGAGCACGCTTCTACGGATGATCGCCGGCCTGGAAATGCCCAGCTCGGGCGACGTGCTTATTGGCGGCAAGGTCGTGACCCAACTTCCGCCACGGGCGCGCAACATCGCCATGGTGTTCCAGAGTTATGCCCTTTATCCGCATCTCACTGTGGCTAAGAACATTGCCTTCCCGCTGCACGCCCAGGGCATGAAACGCGCGGATATCGAAAAGAAAGTGGAATGGGCTGCATCGCTGTTCGGAATTCAGCGCCTGCTGAATCGCAAGCCCAGACAGCTTTCCGGCGGGGAGCGTCAGCGTGTGGCCCTGGCACGCGCGGTGGTACGCGAACCCGTGGTGTTTCTTCTCGACGAACCACTTTCCAATCTCGACGCTAAACTGCGCACCTCGGCGCGAGACGAGCTGCAGCAGTTCCAACGGCGCCTCGGGACAACGACCATCTATGTAACCCACGATCAAGTCGAGGCCATGGGGCTCGGCGACCGCATCGCAGTTCTCAATCAGGGACACATTCACCAGCTCGGAACTCCGCTCGAAGTGTATGACGATCCGGCCGACACTTTCGTCGCCACATTCATTGGCTCGCCACCGATGAACTTGGTCGAACACGACGACGTCATCATCGGCTTTCGGCCGGAACACTTTCTGCCGCACGAAGTTTATGGGCAACACGATCCGCTGACGCGCTTTGCGTTCAATGTAACTCGCATCGAGCATCTAGGCGCCGATCGACTGATCTACGGAACGCTTGAATCCCCTTGGCCACCGGCAAAAGTCATCTCGCGCCTACCGACGACCGTGCCGCTGCCGGTCAAAATCGGAGACCGGCATGAATTTGTCGTTCGCAGCCGCGATCTCAAGTACTTTGATCCCAAGACCGGTCTCAAGACTGCGGCACCGGGCAAACAGGCGTGACCGACATGGCTACCAGCGAAGTCGATAGAGGCGGTTTACTGGAAGATGAGAAATGGCTCGGCCGCCTGCTGATCGCACCGGCAATCATTTATATTGTCGCCCTAGTTGGTTTTCCGTTTCTTCTGGCGATTTTTTACAGCCTGAGCGACGCGACCGTCGGCTCCCAGTCGCTGCATTTCGTCGGTTTGGTGAATTTTCGGCGTCTCATGGACAATGACACGTTCTGGCAGTCGTTGCGCAACACACTTCTGATTACTTTCATCTCGCAATTACTTGTTGTAGTACTGGGCAAGATTCTGGCCATGGCGCTGTACGCAAATTTTCGCGGCAAGTGGCTGGTCCGGCTACTGATACTGCTGCCCTGGGTTGCGCCGATTTCCCTGGGAAGCATCGGTTGGCTGTGGATATTCGACCCAGTGTACAGCATCATCAACTGGTCCATGCAGCACATCGGCATCTTCGGACCCAATACCTGGCCCATCTGGCTAGGCCAACCCGATCTGGCAATGGCTTCGATCATCATGGTCGACGTTTGGCGCCTGCTGCCTCTGGCAACCGTGATCATCCTGGCAGGCCTGAGTTCCATACCACAGGACATCCATGATGCAGCAGCGGTAGACGGCGTCGGATTCTGGCGGCACCTGTTCCAAATCCAGATACCATTGGTAATGCCAATCATGTTGGTTGCGCTGCTCTTCGGCATTGTTTTCACTGTTACCGACTTGATCGTCGTCTACGTGCTGACGCGAGGCGGGCCGTATGATTCCACGCAGGTGCTGGCCAGCTATGCCTTCTTCACTGGCATCCAGGGCGGTGACCTGGCCGGCGGTGCAGCAATTTCCCTGTTCCTGTTCCCGCTGCTGGTCGCGGTAGCCATACTTTTCCTGACGATCGCACGCCGCACGGAGGTAACTTGATGACACCGGCTTTTGCGCGCGCAAGACGCTGGGGCGTACGCAGCGGGCACTTTGCCATCATTGCCGCATTTACGGTGTTTTGCGCGTTTCCGTTCTATTGGATGCTGATCACCACCTTCAAGGACACACACGACCTTATCAGCACGACCGGCAATCCGTTTCTGTTCAATAACCACCCGACGCTTGAAAACCTGCGGGTACTTTTTCTTGATACCCAGTTTGGACGCTGGGTAGTCAATACAATCATTGTCGGAGTGGCGGTAGTCGGCATTACGCTGCTCTTGGCGATACCTGCCGGCTACAGCCTCGCGCGCCTCCCCGGCCGCTGGACGCAGCGTCTTGCTATCGGGATCTTCCTTACCTACCTGATCCCCCCAACAATTCTGTTCATACCTTTTGCCCGCATAATTGGCGTGCTTGGACTGCAGGACTCTCTGTGGTCGCTGGTACTGGTATACCCAAGTTTCACCGTTCCGTTCTGCACTTGGCTTCTCATGGGATTTTTTAAGTCAATCCCGCGGGACATAGAAGAGGCGGCAATGATAGACGGCCTTAGCCGGTTTGGCGCTTTTGTAAAAGTTGTCATCCCGATCTCAACGGCAGGTATCTTCACGGTAGTCATCTTTGCGTTTTCTCTTGTAATGCAGGAATTCGTCTACGCGCTTACTTTTATCACGAGCTCATCCCAGTACACGGTAAGCGTCGGCGTGCCGACATTTCTGGTACGCGGCGATGTCTACTTCTGGGGATCTCTGATGGGCGCCTGCCTTATCGTCAGCATCCCAATTGCAATACTCTACAACCTCTTTGTTGACCGTTTTGTTGCGGGTTTCACCGTCGGAGCAGTAAAGTAGTCACGCCGATGGCAGTTGGACCGAAGGCAGACTTGTGCGAAGATAATCACTGATGCAGGAGTGATGTCGCCGCAACGCGACTAGTAATCGGCGTTTTGCCCGCAGCCGATCGCCTGAACTATAATTCACAACCGTTTGATTCCTGAGGTTAGACAATGAAGATCCGAGTGCCGGTAACAATTGTGTTCGCCACCGCGTTGATCGCCGGCTGCGCCGCAAATACCCCCAAACTGACAACCGACAAGCAGCGTATAAGCTACGTCGTTGGATATCAGATCGGCCAGAACCTCAAGCAGCAACACATGGATATAGATCCCAAAGCCTTTAGCGAGGCGGTTGCCGACGTCTTGAGCGGGGCTCCGGCCAAAATGAGCGACAAGGAAATGCGCCAAGCCATCCTGGCCTACCAGCAAAAGCGCGCCGTCGAAGGCGCCGCGGCAGCGGACAAGAATATGAAGGCAGGTCAGGCATTCCTGGCACAGAACAAGACCAAACCAGGTGTTGTAACGCTGCCTAGCGGTCTGCAGTACAAGATCATTACCGCCGGCCACGGGCGCAAACCAAAGCTGACCGACACCGTAGTCGCCAACTACCGCGGTACGCTAATCGATGGTACCGAGTTTGATAGTTCGTACAAACGCGGCACACCCGCGACTTTCCCGCTTCAAGGCGTTATCAAAGGCTGGCAGGAAGCACTGCCGCTGATGCCGGTCGGATCTAAGTGGGAAGTATACATTCCATCCGACCTCGCCTATGGACCTAACGGCGCCGGCAGCACAATTGGGCCAAACGAAACCCTGATCTTTGACATTGAGCTTCTAAAGATCAAATAGCCGGGTCAGTTACCGACACCGTGCCCACGCACCAGCACTGTTGTGCGCGGGCACGGTTGTGCCAGAAACCTAGCTATGGGACCATCTGGACAGTCGTTATTTCGCTGGGCCAATAATGCAAGGCCAGTCAGATATCATCGTCAAGGACGTGGTGCTTGTGGGCGGCGGCCACAGCCATGTGGCCGTACTCAAGGCTTTCGGCATGAAGCCGGAGCCCGGCGTACGATTAACGCTCGTGACGCGCGATGTGCATACGCCATACAGTGGCATGCTGCCGGGCTACCTCGCTGGCCATTACAGCTTCGATGACGCCCACATCGACCTTCGCCCGCTCACTCAATTCGCGGGCTGTCGCTTGTACCACGACGAGATGGTCGCTCTCGATGTCCCCAACCAACGCATACTATGTCGTAACCGACCTCCGGTTTCCTATGACCTGCTGTCAATAGACACTGGCTCGACCCCCGACATGGCAGGGGTTCCAGGGGCAGCGGAATTCGCTCTTGGAGTCAAACCAATCGACCGCTTTCTCGCCAACTGGAATACAATTGAACACCACATACGCGAGACGGCAGAAAAATTCCGCATTGTAGTGGTCGGGGCCGGCGCCGGTGGCGTGGAACTCACACTCGCTCTCCAGCACCGACTCAGCGCGGCCGGCCATGAGGGGAAAACCGAATTTCATCTATTCTCGGAAACAGCGCAAATTCTGCCTTCACATAATGCGCTGGTGCGGCGTAAATTCATGCGGGTTCTGGCGCGGCGCCGGGTCCATGTCCACCTGGGCCATCAGGTGCGCGAGATTGCCGCAAAAAAGATGATGGCAGTAGCAGCGGGAACAATCTCAACCTTTCCCTATGATACGCTTATTTGGGCAACCAATGCCGCGGCGCCGGATTGGGCAAAGCCAAGCGGACTTTCCACGACACTCCACGGTTTCATAGAAGTCGACGATTTTCTTCAAACGACCTCTCATCCCGGAATATTTGCCACCGGGGACGTCGCAACCATGCGCAATCACCCACGCGCAAAATCAGGTGTCATGGCTGTACGCCAGGGCCCGGCATTGGCTGAAAATCTTCGCAGGGCATGCAGAAATGAAGCGCTGAAGCGTTTCGTCCCGCAACACCGTTTCCTGGCATTGATTAGCACAGGGGATCGCTATGCCGTTGCATCGCGCGGCCCCTGGGCTCTTGAAGGGGCACTGCTTTGGCGTTGGAAGGACTGGATCGACCGGCGCTGGATGGCCCGTTATCGCGATCTGCCGTCCATTCCGATGATGCAACACCCTTCGTCGGATCGCCAGCCTGACACAAATGCACTGCATGAAATATCCACCGTGGCGATGCGTTGCGGCGGTTGCGGCTCAAAAATAGGCAGCACTGTTTTAGCTCGCGTACTAGCGCGTTTACAGGTCACATCGCGCGCTGATGTTCTCGTCGGTCTCGCCGATGCCGATGATGCGGCAGTAGTCGCAGTTCCTGCCGGCAAATTGCTGGTGCACACGGTCGATTTTTTCCGCGCCATAGTGGATGACCCCTACCTATTCGGCCGTATCGCCTCTAACCACAGTCTCGGGGACATCTATGCCATGGGCGCAGAGCCGCAGTCTGCACTCGCCGTGGCCACCGTGCCTTTCGGTCCAGAGAAAAAGATCGAGCATACGCTGTACGAATTGATGGCTGGAGCCACTGAAGTATTGGAGGATTCTCAAACCGCGCTCGTTGGCGGGCACACGAGCGAGGGCACTGATCTAGCCTTCGGACTTTGTATCAACGGCCTGGCAGAACCAGGTCGACTTCTGCGCAAGGGCGGCATGCTTCCCGGCGACCGACTAATTCTGGGAAAAGCGCTCGGCACTGGAACGCTTTTCGCCGCCGATATGCGCCACCAGGCCAAAGGACGATGGATAGACCTGGCACTGGAATCTATGCTTCAGTCGAATCGCCGTGCGGCGGATTGTTTCCTGCGCCACGGGGCGCATGCCTGTACGGATATAACCGGATTCGGGCTACTCGGACACCTGCTTGAGATGACCCGCCCGTCACGCGTTGATGCCGAACTCGAGCTGGACAGTTTGCCAGTTCTCGACGGGGCGCTGGAATCCATGGCCCGGGGTATCTTCAGTTCCCTGCAACCCGAAAACATTCGCTTGCGCCGCGCTATCCGCAATCTGGAAGCAGCTGCCAGCCATGCGCGTTATCCGCTTCTGTTCGATCCGCAGACGGCTGGCGGCCTTCTAGCCTCAGTACCCGAAGAAAACTCGACGACCTGTCTTGCTGCCTTGCGCCGCCTCGGTTACTCGCAGAGCAGCATTATCGGGCGCGTAACACCGCTGTCTGACGCGTCCGCACCGATCACCCTTATCCTTTAAGACAGACCTAACGCTGATCCAAGCTCGTGAGCAGGTCATACCATGCCTGTCGCTCCCGCTCTGGACGGAACAATGGAGCGCGTGCAGCGCAAGCGTCCATCAACAAGGCGTAGAACTGACTATCCTGCTCCGCGCGCAAAAGGATTTCGCCGAGCGCTGCACTGTCGGCAGTCGGGTAATAACCGGGATATTCGCCACCCAACAGACCCACTGATCCCTCGATGCGTGAGGCAACTACCGGTACGCCGGAAACAAGCGCTTCCGAAATTACATTGGCGCCGCCTTCCATGCGCGATGACAACACCATCAGACGGCTACGCAACAGTGTCTCTTGTACTCGCCAAAAGGGCACTTCCCCGCGCCAGTGATAGCGCGGATTGCGGGCCATTTCCTCGCGCGCAGCGCGCGCCCATTCTTCGGTGTGCGCTTTTCCCAGATGTACCACGCGAAGGCGGGATTCGTGCGGAACATCGCGCACCGCATAAGCCGCACGCAATGGATCCTTCTCGTCACGCAAATGGCCTATGACGCAGACATTGAAGTTTCTTTGTGTTGGTGCGATGCTGCGACGTGGCGCTTCCGCCGATTGCATTATCACACACACTTTTTCATGAAATTGTTTCGGTACCGAATTGGTAGCTGCCTTGTGCAGCACTACCAGGCGGTCGGCCAGATCCATCGAGCGAAGCGTAATTTTCGGATCGCTGTGAAGAAAACGATAAAGATCGGTACCGGTTAGCGCCACAATCAAGGGTCTGCCTGGCAGCCGCTCGCGAAAGCGTAGCACTGCCTCGGCACTGCGCCATGCATGCAACGCAATTAGGACATCTGCCGGGCCGCCTTCGTAATCGACCGACACATCGACTCGGTGCCCCAGAGATCTTAGGATCCGAGCCCACCGGACGGCGGTAGTGCGATTGCCAGCGCGCGACCCGCGCGGCGCAGGCGTGACCATGGTAATGCGCATAGACATCTCGCGAATGCGTTATTCAAATAGTATATGAACCAGACCGTGACGGCATCACAGCTTATTGCGTACCTCGACAATGCACGCGAGCGTACGCTTCGACTTGTGCGGGGCCTCAATCCCGAACAACTCATGGGCCCGCGCCTGCCGATAGTAAACCCCATGCGTTGGGAATTAGGCCACCTGGCCTGGTTCCACGAATATTGGATACTGCGCAAGCTAGATGGCCGCCCGCCCCTATTGGCACAAGCCGACGCATTATATGACTCCTCCACTGTCGACCATGATAGGCGCTGGGACCTTCCCTTGCCATCGATTGATGACACTCTTGATTACATGAAATCGGTTCAGGATGCGCTGCGTCGCCGCCTGCTCGCGCAAGGCGATGCGCTGCCTGAACGCGACATTTACTTTCATCTGCTTGCCACCTTTCACGAAGACATGCACGCCGAGGCATTCACCTACATGCGGCAGACGCTCGCTTACCCGGCGCCAGAAGGCGCAACGCTAGCGGGCATGGTAACGGGCGCGCTGCCGGGAGACGTGGAGGTGCCTGGTGGAAGCTTCCTATTGGGAGCAAATCCAGAAGATGGATTTTTGTTCGATAATGAAAAGTGGGCGCACCCGGTGACAGTCGGCCCATTTTGCATCGCACGTGCGCCCGTGACAAACTCAGAGTTTCTGCAGTTCGTCGAAGACGACGGATATCGTCGGCCTGAATTCTGGGATGAGAGTGGCCGCTCATGGCTTGCGCTTACAGGTCTGCATGCGCCAGTGTACTGGCGGTGCGACTCTGGTCGCTGGCTAATACGCCACTTCGATCAATGGAACCCGCCGCAACCGCACGCCCCGGTCACTCACGTGAGCTGGCACGAGGCACAGGCCTGGTGCCGCTGGGCGCATCGGCGCCTGCCCACGGAGGCCGAGTGGGAAATGGCTGCCGCATGTGAGCCCGGACACAATGGGTCTGGGATTGCGACTCGCAAGCGCCGCTTCCCATGGGGCGATGAGGTCCCGACATCTCGACACGCCAATCTGGACGGCGCCGCAGGCAGAACAGTTGGCGTGGCGGCGGCGCCGGAAGGCGACAGCGCCTTTGGCTGTCGCCAGATGATAGGCAATGTTTGGGAATGGACGGCCTCCACATTCACGCCCTACCCGGGCTTTTCACCCGACCCTTATCACGACTACTCTGTGCCATGGTTTGGAAGCCGCAAAGTTCTGCGCGGCGGTAGCTGGGCGACGCCGGCACGCTTGCTCAGAAACACTTGGCGCAATTTCTTCACACCGGAACGCAACGATATCTTCGCTGGATTTCGGACTTGCGCGCTATAGCGCGTCGGCAAGCTCCACATGTCGTTTGGCAGTTCCTGCGGCATCCCGTCAGTGACCTGTGTGGAAATTTGGACCAGCGTCAATCGCACGACTGTAGCGCTGCCGGGATAGCCTGATTTTGCGTGATAACATTACGCCATTGCAGAAATAACGGCTATACCTGTTGTCGCGAGACCAGTATGACGCCGATTATTCACCCTCAGCTTGTCAACAATGCGTTCGGGGATCCTGTTCTCTATGTGGACTTCCGGTTCGAGCGCCGGGCGATGCTTTTTGATCTCGGCAATATTGAGTCTCTGCCGGCGCGCAAGCTACTCCGACTCACACACATTTTCGTCTCTCACACCCATATGGATCACTTCATCGGCTTTGACCGGATTGTGCGAATTTGTCTAGGCCGCGCCCGCAATCTGGCGCTGTATGGTCCGCCTGGTTTCATTGGTCAGGTCGAGCACAGGCTTGCCGCCTATACCTGGAATCTCGTGCACAACTACGACACCGATTTCACCCTCGATGTCAGCGAGCTACATGTCACCGGAGAGCTGCGCTCGGCGCGCTTTCGGTGCCGCACGGAATTCAGGCGTCAGGACCTGCCATCACGCCTGGTCGCCAATGGTATCCTTGTCGACGAAGAGAGCTTTCGTGTACGCGCCGTCATTCTGGATCATCGCATTCCGTGTCTTGGTTTCGCGCTTGAGGAACTGCAGCATATCAATATTTGGAAAAATCGCCTGAGAGAGCTGGAAATACCAACCGGGCCTTGGTTGCGCGAACTCAAAACCGCAGTGCGTCGGGGAGATCCCGACACCACCATCTTTACTGTATGGTGGACGGATCGTCTTGGCCGCCATGAGCAGGCTATCCCGCTCGGCGAGCTGCGACGCAACGTAGTGCAAATCGTACCAGGACAAAAAATCGCCTACATCGTTGACATCATAAGCCATGCAGACAATATCGCCCGCGTGCAGGAACTTGCGCATCATGCTGACATCCTGTTTATCGAGGCGGTTTTCCTGCAGCAAGATGCCACGCAGGCGCTGCAAAAATACCACCTGACGGCCAGACAGGCCGGCGAAATCGGCCGTTATTCCCAGGTTCGACGCATCGTACCCATGCACTTTTCCTCCCGCTACAGCGGAAAGGAATCAGACATATATCAGGAAGTGCAGGCGGCTTTCGTACCTATGCTACCGTCTCCTGAATGACTCCCTTCGGTGTTCATAAGCGCCCGCGACCAACCCCGTTAAGTGACCGGTCGACCAACCCCCACAAGCGCTCACCGATGCGCGCGCGCAAAGGTCGATGCATCCAATCCTCGTAGTGGCACTCAATACTTTCCAGGAAATCGGCTTCAAGAACGGCGCGCGCTCGCTCGGAAAAATCCTGGCCCTCGACTGCCTGGTTCGCTTCCAGATTCCAGCGCAGATTCCAGCGGTCAAGATTGCTCGATCCAATCGATACCCACCCGTCGCACAGACTCATCTTGGTGTGCAGAACCCGTGGTTGATACTCGAATACGTGCACTCCGCTTGCCAGCAGCGATGCATAGAACCGCCGTCCGGCGATACGCACAGCCGGATGATCGGTGTAGGGACCGGGCACGAGCAAGCGAACATCGACTCCGCGACGCGCCGCCCGGCGAAGAGCCCGCAGGATGCGGCGCGATGGGACGAAATAGGCTGTAGCAAGCCAAATGCGCCGCTCAGCCATTTTGATATGTTTGAGCAAGTCTCGCTTTATTCCTTGCTGCGATATACCCCTCATCACCGTCACGCGCCCGAGAATTCCGTCTGCCGGCGGACCTGGCGCCGGCGCGGCAAGCTCCAGCCCCTCACCGGTATAGCGCTGCCAGCTTTCGACAAACAGCTCCTGCCAATCACCAATCACCGGGCCATGAATCTCAACCATGGTCTCTCGCCAGCGCCGCTCGGGTGCGTCGGGAGGATCGAATTCGTCGGCTATTCCGGCACCACCCACAAATGCGGTCTCGCCGTCTATGACCAACAGCTTGCGGTGGTCGCGGGCAAGGTTTTGCAGCAGCTTGCCAAAGTAAAGGGGATTGTAAAACGCAAGATTCACACCGCTCTTGCGCAGCCGCTCCCGATCGTAGCGGCTGAAACCTCGCGCCCCGAAATCGTCCAAAAGAACATGTACCCTGATACCACGTCGCACCGCATCCGCCAGCGCATCGATAAACCGTTTGGCTACACTTCCTGACTCGAATAAATAGATCTCGAGCAGAATATAACGCTTGGCGCCATCGATGGCCTGCAGCATCTTCGCAAAGAATTCGGGTCCGTCCACTAGCAGCGCAAAGCGATTGCCGCTGCGCCAGGGAAACCGGTACTTCGCCAGCATTTTGGTCTTAGCGCGCTTGCGGCGAGACAAAAGCATGTCTCCGTGTCCGGTCATTGCAGCTCAAAGTCAACGATAACTGGCAAGTGATCACTGGCGACGCGTGAAACGTGTAGGCGGCAGGTGCTCGCCTCAATCAGGTGCACCCGGCCACGAAAGAAAATCTTGTCAAGGCCACCAGTTGGGGAGAATGACGGATAGGTGCGTAACGGACGGGAGTATCCGTCGCTGCGCAGAGTTGCGCACTGGAACCCCAGCCCTTCGACAAAAATTGGCGGCAACTGGCCGCGCCAATCGTTGAAATCGCCTCCGACGAGGCAGGCATGGCTTTGATCGAGAGAGGCAAATTCGCCCGAACGCACCAACAGCCCCACCTGACGCTGGCGTTCGCGTGCCGACAGTCCAAGGTGCAAATTAAATACTTCAATTGTGTGCGGATTGCTTTTGTGCTTTTGCACGTAGATGCTCGTATGCTGGCATCCACGGCGTTTTTTCGATTCGATCGTGAGATCGATGTTTCGCTCCCTTAAGATCGGAAACTGGCTCAACGTGGCATTCCCATAACGACCCTTGCGCAGTCGCACGTTGTGCCCAACCGCATAATGGGGAAAACCGAGTTCTTGTGCCAGTTCGTTTGCCAAATCGAGCTCTCCCGAACGCGGCGCACCGGAATCGACTTCCTGAAGTAACGCGACGTCAGGTTGCAGATGTTTCAGGATCGACACGATGCGGTCGAGGCGAAAGCGGCGATCCAACCCTATCGCCCTGTGGATATTGTACGATACCACTCTCAATCGCATCACAGGTCTCCTGCCCGTCTCGAGGCAGCAATCTGCTCCATATAATAATGGAGATGATGCTATAGACTAACAAGTGGGCCGAGCAGCGGCTCCGCATGGCGCCTGCATTTCGTTGGACTTGTCACTGGATTGCGATAGTGTTAGCGCAATAACCCCGTGCCATAGCAGCTGATTTGGACCGATGACGACCGACAGAATCCATCGAGGTTCGACAGATGTTCCAATCGATGCCAAGGTCGCATTCCTCTCGCGCGCCAAAAACTACCCGGAAAAACCGCTTCGCGTCGATCCTATCGAAACTCATATGTCTTGGGTATTCCTGTCGGATGCCTACGTCTACAAGCTCAAGAAGCCAGTACGCCATGAATTTCTGGACTTTAGCACCACAGATTTACGCCATCGGAATTGTGAACGCGAGGTTGCACTTAACCGTCGGCTCGCCCCGAACGTCTATCTAGGTACCGTAACAATGACTGTCGACCGCTCGGGACGTCTAGAACTGGGCGGTGAGGGTCTGCCGGTGGACTGGCTCGTCAAAATGCGCCGCCTTCCCGCCGAACGGTCTCTTGATCGTGCCATTGGTCGCGGGGAAGCCTCCGGCGCGGCGCTGCAGGCTGCAGCCTCGTTGCTGGCGAACTTTTATCGTTCCTCGCCGCCGCAACCAATGGAATCTACCGAATATCGCCGCCGATTTCGCGACAAGGTGCGCAGCAACCATGCAGAACTGTCGCGATCCCATTTCGCTCTGCCGAAATCGCGTATCGATAGCATCGCGGATCTTCAGAATCGCTTCCTCGATCACAACGCCGCTCTGCTCGACGATCGGGCGGCGCAGAACCACATCATCGAGGCGCATGGCGACCTGCGACCGGAACATATCTTTCTCGGCCCGCCGCCAGTGATCATCGACTGTCTCGAATTCAATCGCGATTTCCGCATTCTTGATCCGGTCGACGAACTCGCATTTCTGGCGATGGAATGCGAGCGTCTCGGCGCTGCAGAAGTCGGACAGCTGTTTTTCGCAACCTACGCACGAACCGTCAATGACAACCCGCCGCTGCCGTTAGTGAACTTCTACAAATCCTGCTGGGCATGTTTTCGTTGCAGGGTCGCGCTCTGGCACATCGTCGACACAACCGTGCGCGACACCGCCCGGTGGGTTTCGGCAGCGCACGAGTATCTTGGAATTGCGGAACACTACCTGCGAAAACTCTAATTACACCCCCTGGCTTTGCTGCAGGGCAATTAGCGATTCATGGTTATGCAAGCGGCGTATGGCCTCGCCAATAAAGCTGGCAGAGTCCAAAACATCCAGCTTATTGCGCAAACCGTCTTGTCCAATCCGGAACGGTGGGACGGAATCGGTGACGACAATCCGGTCGAGTGCGGCTACCGCCAGAACCGTATCCGCTTGCGCCACAAATAGGCCATGTGTCGCTGCCGCGAAAACCGATTTTGCGCCTGCTGCGCGGCAACCGTCTGCCGCGCGCGCGATTGTGGTTCCGGAGCTAATCAAGTCGTCGATTATAATCGCCACGCTTCCGTCAACATCGCCTACCAGCGCGCCGCTCGCGACCACGCCTAGCGCACGTCTTTTTTCCATGAATGCCATGGAAATATCTCGATCAAGAACGCGCGCCAGCGATTGGCGAAACAAGTCTGCGCGCTTAATGCCGCCGACATCTGGTGATACCACGACGACGTCTCGATCAGCCGCAAGCTCGACGAAATATTTGACAAACAGCATGCGCGCTTCAAGATGCTCGGTAGCACAGCGAAACGCATTTTGAAAAGCTGCCAAGTTGTGCACGTCAAGAGTTACTACCCGGTCCGTGCCAACCGATTCGAACATCCCGGCCACGTAGCGCGTTGTCACCGGATCTCGTGACTGGGTCTTCCGGTCTTTCCGGGCGTAGGCAAGATATGGCACAACTGCGGTAACCCGAGCGGCTGCGGCATCTTTGAGGGCACCAATGAAAAACAGCAACCGGCACAGCTTGTCATTAACGCTCTGATTCTGGTCGTCGTAAAGCGACTGCACAACGAAAATGTCGCGACCACGAACGCTTTCGAGCGGACGAATCTTGTGCTCGCCGTCTTCAAATTCGCGCTCCTCATGTCGCCCCGCAGACATGCCAAGCGACGCGCTAACGCGCGTCGCAAACTCGCTGCCGGAATTCAAGGAAAACACGCTGATGTCTGTGGCGTTCATCGCATTTCGCCTTGACCACGGGGCCCCATAACTGACTCGCTGGCAACTCGATGTCATACTTGCCCAGCGCCGATCTCACTCGATCTCGATGATTCGCGGGCTGCGCGGCAAGGCATTTGATCCCTGCCAGGTGTCGGTGTGTGGTGATTCAGTCCGGGCATGGAAACCGGGCACCGCTTATCACCGCCAGTTGTCAGTGCGTGAACTGCCCGTGACGCGCCGATTTCAGCAATGAAAGGAAGGTTTCACCGTCTACCTGGATCACCTCCTCGTGATCTCCGGCTTCAAAATAGACAACAGGTTCGCCCACAAGGCTGTCGTCGAGGATCGTCTCCATGCCATAGGCCGGCCCCATGGGCGGAATCGCACCCACCTCACAATCCTTAAACACCGGCGCAATCCTCCCCTCCGCAGCAAGCTCAAGCCGTCGGCCAAGCAGTTGCGAAAGCCGGGGCATGCTCACGTGACGATCACTGGGAACCACGGCCATAAGGTAACCATGCGCATCGCTCAAAACGACGGCTTTTGCAAGCTGCTGCGCAGAGATCACTACTGATTCGGCTGTTTCCCGGCTACTGTGAGTACGTGGATGAGGGAAAACCGCATAGCGGACGCGATGGGCTTGAAGATAATCGGTGACTGTTCTGGAAATGGCCATATAAGCGCTCCTCCTGATGACTGGAGCTGATTGCCCGGCTAGTTACCCCCACCGGTGCCGTTGACCAGCTCGTTGTCGACGAGTCTGGCGGTTTCCTCCAGTCGCAACTTGCTCAGTGCGCCACGCAATGTCTCCGGGAATATTTCATAAAACATTAGCCCAGCACTATCGCGCGACGCCCACACCACCAGAGCCGGAACACGGTAGATTCGTAAGATGCCGGCCGACTCCAAGGCAAATGTAAGATTAACGTGCAAGTTGGGGGTCAAGGCTTGCTCCAGCGTATCGACGCACACTCCTCCTGCGCCGAGATCGCGGATTTTCGCGTGTACTTGACCAAGGGCCGGACTATTAAGGACGACCTTCGCTGCCATCCGTCTGCGAATATGCCAACGATGTTCCATCATCGTATCCTCCCAATTGCTCCGTGAATTAAATGTAGGTCCCAAGCCAGATCGATGCATTGATACAGGTCAAAAATAGACCTGAGCGAAACACCGTTTGTTCCCATCAGCGTTGAAAAATGCGAAAAGGTCGACATCCGTTCAAATCCGTGAACACGCAAGACAATCCGGAGTACGTTGCCGGACCGGATTGTCAGAAGCAGTGACAGATCATGAGCCGTCCATCACTGCACGCCCGGGATTGAAAACTACCAATTCGCCTTCACCGCCTTCAGAAACCTAACTATAGATTTTAGGACTGGATTGTGACACCGCCAAGAAAACAGCTGCCGTGCGATTGCTTGGCGAGGTGAATCCTGCAAAGAAAGGCATCTGATGCCGAAAGGTGTATGGCAATATCCATATCCTGTGTCGCAGGCTGTGCTCGCTGCACCCACCCCGGCGAATGACGGACATTCACCCGGGCAATCCCTTCAAATCCAGAAGTACATGCTAATATGGTTGCAGCGATGCCCGGCGGCGGCGTCGCCATGGAGACCCGTGGCACCATGCGTATTCGCGAAATCCCTTATAACTACACGTCTTTTTCCGACCGCGAAATCGTCATTCGCTTTCTTGGCGAGGCGATGTGGAACACCCTTAATGAACTGCGCGGCACCCGGCGCACCGGGCGCTCGGCGCGGATGCTCTTTGAAGTTCTGGGGGACATGTGGGTTATCCACCGCAATCCCTACATTCAGGACGATCTGCTGGAAAATCGCAAAAGACGCGGCTCGCTTGTCCATGCCCTACATCACCGGCTCGACCAAATCGCGGCTCGGGCAGAAGGCAATCCACTGACCATCACGCTGATCGGGCGGGCACGGCAGGCGGTTCAGGAGTTTGAGCAATGGTTTCCGCGCCAAGATGACTGGCGCCGGCGGCTGCGCAAGCTACTTGCGCGTGTGACACGAGCGGACAATATCGATTTCAGCAGTCTCGCGCGGGTGTCCCACGTCACGGATGCGACTGACTGGCGAGTTGAGTATCCGCTTGCCGTGGTCACTCCGGATACGGAAGAGGAAACGGCTCTTGTAGTCCGCAGTTGCATCGAACTCGGACTTACGGTGATTCCGCGTGGTGGCGGCACTGGCTACACCGGCGGCGCAGTGCCGCTGCATGCCGAATCGGTGGTGATCAACACCGAAAAACTGGACGCGCTTGGGGCTATTGAGTTACGCGAACTGGAAGGAGTCGCCGGCAAGGTACCGACTGTTCGCGCGCAGGCCGGCGTGATAACGCTGAACGTTTCTAAGCTTGCTGAAGCCAACGGCTACAGTTTTGCGGTTGATCCGACATCACAAGACGCCTGCACGATCGGCGGCAACGTCGCCATGAACGCCGGCGGAAAAAAGGCGGTTCTCTGGGGTACAACGCTCGACAACCTGGTCTCCTGGCGCATGGTGACGCCGGACGCACAATGGATCGAAGTAGAGCGTCTCAATCACAATCTTGGCAAGATACATGAGCAGGCACAAGTCGTCTTCCGCATCAGCCATTTTGAAGTCGACGGCAAGACACCGGCAGGCGAACCACGTTTTCTGCGGATTCCCGGAAATTCTTTCCGCAAGATCGGCCTTGGAAAAGATGTCACAGACAAGTTTCTGTCCGGCCTGCCTGGAATTCAGAAAGAAGGCTGCGATGGCCTCGTCACATCGGCCGTTTTCATACTGCATCGCATGCCCACGCATTTGCGAACCGTTTGTCTTGAGTTCTTTGGACACGATTTGAGCAAGGCAGTACCGGCTATCGTCGAAATAAAGAATTATCTCGACACACACCCGGAAGTGCTTTTGTCCGGTCTCGAACATCTTGATGAGCGGTATGTCAAGGCAGTCGGCTACACCACTAAAGCGGCACGCCGTGATCGCCCTAAGATGGTTTTGCTTGTTGACGTAGCGGGTGACAAGCAAGATACGGTCGCTGATGCGGCGTCGGCTATTGTGCGCATGGCCAACGCGCGTGGAGCCGAAGGTTTCATTGCGGTGAGTCCGGAGGCGCGCCGCCGCTTCTGGCTTGATCGATCGCGCACGGCCGCAATCGCCAAACATACTAACGCATTTAAGATCAATGAAGACGTCGTAATTCCGCTCGATCGCCTCGCCGAATATGCCGCGGGAATCGAACGCATCAACATTGAGGAATCCATTTCCAACAAATTGCGCATTATTGACGCAGTGCGCAACTATCTGGGCAAACTTGCCGATGCGCCACTGCCCACCTCCGACTATGAAACCAGTCATGAATCCAGCGCCATTTTGATCGACAAGAAGACAGCGGCGCGCGAGGTTCTTGAGCGGGTCCATTCGCGCTGGTCCACTATACTCGCTGGGCTGGATAAACTGGTGGAGTCAGTCGGCAGTTTGTTTGACGCCGAAACATCAAGTCGCGCTAAACCCGGAGACAGGGTAGTACAGCTGCTTCTAAGACACGATTTGCGAATATCGTATCGCGCCGAGGTGGAAGGACCGCTGAAACAGATTTTCGGCGGTCTCGAGCTCGAACCAATACGTCGGCAGCTTGACCTGATTCATGCCGGCGTTCGCAACAGCCGCTTGTTCGTGGCCACACACATGCACGCTGGCGACGGCAATGTTCATACCAATATTCCGGTCCACTCCAATGACTATGTCATGCTACAGGAGGCGGATCGCATCGTTACGCGTGTGATGTCGCTTGCCCGTGCGCTGGGAGGCGTGATATCCGGTGAACACGGCATTGGGATCACCAAAATTCAGTATCTCGACCCTGCAGTCATCGAAGCGTTCGCCCGATACAAGAAAGAGGTTGATCCAAACGGCAATTTTAATCGCGGGAAGTTGCTACCTGGCTCAGGTCTGGAGCGGGCATACACTCCGTCCCTACGCCTATTGCAGCAGGAAGCGATCATACTTGAGGAAAGCGAGCTGGGTGCGCTGAATGATGATATTCGCCACTGTCTGCGCTGCGGCAAATGCAAACCGGTGTGCAATACCCACATACCGAGGGCCAACCTCTCATACTCTCCGCGCAACAAGATCTTGGCAACTGGCCTAATCATCGAGGCGTTTCTCTACGAGGAACAAACACGCCGCGGCATCTCTCTTCGCCATTTCGAGGCTATGAACGATGTCGCGGACCACTGCACTATCTGCCATAAGTGCCTCAATCCCTGTCCAGTGGATATCGATTTTGGCGATGTATCGGTGCGCATGCGCAGAATCCTGAAGGATCGCGGCAAGCGCCACCACAGTCTGTTCACTTGGCTGTCGATGGCATTTCTGAATGCGACTGACCCAACCACAATAAAGATGCTGCGTAAAACCCTGATCCAGTTTGGATATGGCGTTCAGCGCCTGGCTTACGCAATGGCAAAGCATCTCGGCTTGGTGCGCAATGGCCGACCACCTGAAGCGACCACCGGGACTGCACCGATCGTAGCGCAGGTGATCAATTTCGTGCGCAAGCCAATGCCCGGCGGTCTTCCCGCCATGACGACAAGGGCATTATTGGGTATCGAGGACAGCAAGAACATACCAATACTGCGTGATCCGAGCCGCGTTAACGAGGAGTCCGACGCAGTCTTTTACTTCCCGGGCTGCGGATCGGAGCGGCTTTTCAGTCAGGTAGGACTCGCCACACTGGCAATGCTCTACGACGTCGGCGCCCAGACTGTATTACCGCCCGGCTACCTCTGCTGCGGCTACCCGCAATTATCAAGCGGCGACGAGCAGAAGGGCTCAAAGATAACCACGGACAACCGCGTACTTTTCCATCGGGTTGCCAACACGTTGAACTACCTGGACATCAAAACGGTAATTGTCTCCTGTGGCACCTGCATGGACCAGCTGCTCAAATACGAATTCGAGGCCATTTTTCCCGGGTGCCGGTTGCTAGACATACACGAATACCTGATGGAAAAAGGAATAAGCCTGACCGGTGTTTCAGGGGTTCGCTACATGTATCACGATCCCTGCCACACGCCGATGAAGTCGTACAATCCGGTTAGGGTCGCTTCACGACTGATGGGCCAGGACGTCTTGCTGTCAGACCGCTGCTGCGGCGAAGCCGGCACCTTTGCCATTGCGCGCCCGGATATTGCCACTCAAGTTCGCTTCCGCAAACAGGAGGAACTGCAGAAGGGAATAGAGCAGCTAACGGGTGAGCACACGGCACGCGACGGTAACGTCAAAATGCTGACTTCCTGCCCCGCATGCGTTCAGGGTCTGTCGCGCTATCGCGATGACACCGGTTTGGAAACGGACTACATCGTGGTCGAACTCGCCAATCACCGGCTTGGTGCCGGGTGGCAACAACGATTCATCGAACGCGTTCGACAGGGAGGTGTCGAGCAGGTGCTGCTCTAATTTAGAATCCGCCGCAATTACGCCTACCCTACCCTAGCGACACCACGCCGCCGGTGATAATACGGCACCCAAATCTGGAGAGCCTCGACATCCGTGCATTCCCTGGCGCCTGCGGACTGCAGACTTTGCGGAAAATGGCACGCATACCGGCTAAGGGATGCGGCAATCGTCACGGTGCCGCAAGGCGGCTCCAGTCAAAAGTGCAGTCCAGCTGGGCACGCACGGAAATGATGCCGCGTAGGCCGTCTTCTATCATAACCGAAAGCGGCGTTCGATTATCCAGGCGATAATTCGCCTTATTAATCCAGATCGCATCCATTGCCGAGTTGAGTGGATGACTGGTGCGTAGCGCCTCCGCAATGCCAATTATATGCTCTATTCGCTCCGCCACCTGCTCATCGATCGGAAACGGAGTATTCTGACGATACTGTCTGATAAGGCCAGGTCGCGTCCCGGAAGGAAGGCCAAGAATCTCGACCTGTTGCACGGCCGACAGACCCCAGTCGTCAAGCAATGAAATGATTGCGCGCGTAAGCTCGATCCTCTTTTCCAGGGTCATTTCGTGCATTGATTTTGTCTCTCTTTCGTCCCGCGCTAGCAGGCAAGGAAATATTCGGTCTGCGGCTTAGCGCAGGGGGAAGGCGGCTATTTACCCAGCGTAGCATGGAATTCGCGATACTGTCATGGCAAGTAGAAGCAGCGTGTTGGGTAGCACCGTTGCCGCGTCGGGTATTTCCTGACAAATCATCCCCCTTCAGACTTAACCCCACTTTTCGGCTTCATATTGGGGCCAGCTTCGGGCATGATAGCGCCCCGTATTTTGGCAATCCTGGCCGATCTGGGCGCAAAGCCCGTGCCGACAATGGGTATTTGCAAACCTACAAATGAACCGACTAATCACGATCCCCGATACCATTCCCGGAGACAAGGAACTGCGCCGACGGGTCAAGCTTTTTGGCGAACTGCTAGGCCGCGTTTTACACAGTCAGGCCGGTGGTCAGGTGCTAAAGGCAGTCGAAACGCTGCGCAAAGGCTTCGTCAGCTTGCATCAGCGCGACAACCCGCGCACGCGGCAGCGACTGATGCGCCTGATCGATCGGCTTGACCCCGAGACCTTGACGCATGTCTTGCGCGCGTTCAATGCCTATTTCAGTCTGGTAAACATAGCTGAGGAAGCGTTCCAACACCGCCAGCGCCGTCGATTGCTGCAAAGTGGTGGTCCGCTGTGGACTGGGTCTTTTGACGAGACGCTGCGCTGGTTTGACGCGCAAGGCATCAGCGCAGAGGAACTCCAGACGCTGTTTGATCGTCTACTTTTTATACCGGTATTCACAGCACATCCCACCGAAGCGAAGCGGCGCACAATCATGCAGGCATTGCGGCGCATTTTCGTCACCGCAGAACAGCTAGACGACCCACGTCTGGGACGGGAGCAATTCCGCGATACGGTTGAGCAACTCGAGGCTCAAATCCAGATATTGTGGAAAACCGACGAAGTGCGAACACTGCGTCCGGCGGTGCGCGACGAAATTCGCAACGGCCTGTACTATTTCCGCGAGAGTCTGTTTCAGGCAGTTCCGACCACCTACCGCTTCGTCGAAAACGCCGTGCGTCGCATCTACGGCTGTGATGCTGCCGGTCAACCTCTAGTTCGGGTACCCAGCTTTCTCAACTTCGGCTCATGGATCGGTGGGGACCGGGACGGCAACCCCAATGTGACGACTGATTCCACTGCACAAGCAGTTGAACTGCACGCGGAAGAAATTCTACAGGAGTACATAAGTCGGGTATCGGCACTGAGTAACATCCTGACTTATTCAGTTCTCCTGACACGCCCGTCTGACGAACTCATGAAGAGCTTAGCGCGCGATGAACGCTTCGGTCATGAAGCTTTTGGTGCCAAACCGGAACAATTCTTCTCGGAGCCTTACCGACGCAAGCTATACTTCATGCGCTTCCGGCTCGAAAATACGCTGCGCATCATGCGCCAACGCGTACGCGGAGAAACACCGAGCGATGGAGTGACAGCATACACTGACGACAGGCAATTCTTGGCGGATCTCTATCTAATCCGGGATTCGCTGGTTGGCCACGGCGAGCAACGCGTAGCGGACGGCGAACTGAAAGACCTGATACGCCTGGCCGAGACTTTTGGTTTCCACCTGGTGCAGCTGGATATTCGCCAAGAGGCAGCTCGCCACACGGCAGTAGTCGCCGAAATCTTTGCACAACTCCCTCACAGCGAAGACTACAAGCAACTCGACGAGCCGACGCGCCTGCAGCGCCTTTCCGATCTGATTGCATCTTCCGCGCCGATTGCTCTTGATCGTGAAAGGCTGAGCCCGATGGCGCGGGAAACTCTGGAAGTGTTCGATTTGATGGCACGCCTACAGCGCGACGTCAGCCCTCGCGCGTTCGGCAACTATGTGATTTCAATGACCCATGCCGCAAGTCACATTCTTGAGGTGATCCTTTTGGCGCAAGTTTCCGGCATGGCTGGTCGCAAACGTGACGCGTGGTACTGCGACATTCGTGTGAGCCCGCTGTTCGAAACGATAGATGACCTCGCACATATTGAAGATGTTCTGCATGCGCTTCTGGCGCTGCCGACCTACGGTGCCTTGCTCAAGGCTGCAGGCAATGTGCAGGAGGTCATGCTCGGATATTCTGACTCGGCCAAGGATGGCGGCACTCTCTCGTCGTCATGGAACCTGTACGAAGCCCAGAAGAAAATCATCCGAATTGCCGATCATTTTGGCATCAAGTGCCGTCTATTCCATGGCCGCGGAGGCACTATTGGTCGCGGGGGCGGACCCACGCACGAGTCAATCCTGGCGCAACCGCCGGGCACCGTGCACGGGCAAATCAAATTTACGGAACAAGGAGAAGTTCTGTATTACAAGTACAGTAACGCCGAAACCGCGGCCTACGAGCTCACAATGGGCGTTACCGGCCTTATGAAAGCCAGCATATCCGTGGTGCGCCCTGCCGTGCAGGACCGAAAAGATCATCTGGCAGTCATGAATGAGCTCGCCCGCGTCGGCGAGGCGAGCTATCGAGCCCTCACCGACCAGACGCCCGGCTTTAACGATTATTTCTACGAAGCGACACCGGTGAATGAGATCGGGTTACTCAATATCGGCTCGCGTCCTAGCCATCGCACCAAGGCTGACCGGTCAAAAGCGTCGGTGCGTGCCATTCCTTGGGTATTCGGCTGGGCCCAATCGCGACATACGCTGCCCGCCTGGTACGGCTTGGGGGCGGCACTCGACTCGTGGCGCGGTAATGACCCGACGCGCCTGGCCGCACTGCAAACTATGTACCAGCAATGGCCATTCTTCCGCTCGCTGCTGAGCAACACCCAGATGGCGCTTTTCAAGAGCGACATGGATATCGCACGCGAATATGCGGAACTTTGCGCAGATCCGGATACGCGCCAGCGCGTCTATCACATGGTTAAGGAAGAATTCCACCGTACCGTAAGCCAGGTACTCCAGGTTGCGAATGCCAAATATCTCATTGAGGACAATCCGGTTCTGGCTTTGTCACTGGCCCGTCGCAATCCGTATCTCGACCCCCTGAACCATATTCAAACTGCGCTACTGAAGCGGTACCGCAGTGCTCCGGGAGACGAAAGTCGCCCGTCGGTGTGGCGCGACCCCTTACTTCGCTCCATCAACGCGATTGCCGCCGGAATGCGCAACACGGGCTGATGAGCATCCGCCGAAGAGATTGCGGCGGAATGGCAGTACAAAACCGCCCCCGAGGGACAACCCGCCCTGCCGACCGGGGCCAGGTAGGCGCAACACGCGGCCAAAACGGACTGCAAACACGCAGTCCGTGGGCGCATTTGTCGCGGCATGCCCTCTCTCTGGCTGGCTCCGGCCGAAAACAAGCGGGCAGCCTTGGGGGTCGAAAACTCCTCCGTCCAAGGGGTAGGTATTTACTTTCCCAAAGACCACATTGCTACCGTTCCAGCTTTGCAATTGGTCGATGGACGGTTGCCGCCAATGGTGTCACCTGCATTGACGTTCAGGCTTTGGCAACTATATTTAATCTATCCGGCACCGCGCGGATCCCGCAGCTAATCAATAAATGATCCGGGGCGGCGAGGTTAGAATTCTGACCGGACCATTAACCAATCATCGTTTGTCGAACCAGATAAACCGCGGGTCGCGAGATGGCCAAATCTTGCACAATTCTGTTACTTGCTGCCTTGCTGATCACTTCGGTGGCAAGCCGCGCGGATGATCATTTCCACACTGCTATGGTCCATTTATTCCAAAGCCAGCTTGCCCTGGCCAACTCGAACAGTGCAAGTGCGCAGTATTTTGTCGGCGAAATGTACGAAAACGGCTTTGGGATCCAGAAAAATCTCGATAAGGCATTCACCTGGTATGCTAGGGCCGCCCAGAATGGTGATGCCGAAGCGGCCAAGAAAATAAGGCAACAACAGGCCATCCGCCGCAGACTAGAGGCGCACAAGAAGCTAGCTGTCCGGCACCCCAACCACACGGCTGCGACACAAACGTTTAATCCGTGGGAACAGCTCGCCTCCGCCGAAACGGCAACCCAATCTCGTTAGTTGAAATGGCAATAAGGGTTCCTTGCCAACCGCAATAACATCTGTTCAATAGAAATTTTTTCGCATAACTGCCCCATGATTGATCGCTTGATACTGTCCCAAGAGATGGCAGTTCAGCAAACTTTGCCATCCTAATTGCTGACGTCTGCCCTGGTGGGTAGGGCGTATTGCCAGCCAACGGCGCTTCTTCCTTCCGGCCGCATTCGCATTGACTGCACCCATACGTAGACTGGCCAACACAAGATGCTCGCCGTGGAGCCATGTATCATTGCGGCAACGGGTTTGGTCATCGATTTCGCTGTGAAGAACTTCAATCTCCGCTCTAGTCGTATTTGATAATCGGTCCACCAGGGGATAAGGAGGTTCTGATTCAGTTGACCACATCGATGCAGGTACAATGTTCAGAACAGCGCAAAAAAATGGGGTCCACCGGCTTCGCGGATGACGTAGTTGCCGTCGGCATCAATTGCAACCCCGAAGCATATATACTCTCTTGCGCCGTATCTTGTACGCCGCACGCGTCGCATCAAAACCAGATACTCAGGTGGCACACAGCGCGCAACTTGATCAAACAGGCACAAAGGCAATTACAATGAAGGCCTACTTCATGCGTCACGGTCAGACAAACTACAACGTTCTTAAACTATGTAACGATGATCCCACTCGACCTGTCAATCTTACAGAAAAAGGAATCTCGCAAGCCGAGGAAGCGGCACAACGGTTGCGGGGCGTGAAGTTCGACCGCATTATCGTTTCCGAATTACCGCGCGCCAGGCAGACCGCCGATATTGTCAACCGTCATCACGGCGTACCCGTCAATGTTCACCCAGGGCTAAATGATTTTCGAACGGGGCTCGATGGTGAAGCAGTATCCAAGTTGTACGAAACTATCGCTCGCGACCCGATGAATACGCGCATCGCTGGCGGCGAGACACTCACCGAACACAAGCAGCGAATACTCAGATTTATAGACTGGTTGCGACAACAAGAGGATCGCGTCGTCATGGTTGTCGCCCATGAGGAGACCTTGCGGGTGGTTACCGCACATTTCCGACGTCTGTCGGATGAAGCAATGCTTGCACTCAAGTTTGACAACACCGAGATCCTCGAATTTCTATTGTAGCGAAAGGCCCGCAGCGCAAAAATACCAAGCAATGGCCGGATGGCAGGAGCCGAACATGATTGAAATCACCGTCAACGGAAAGCAGTACGAAGTTGCCAGCGACGGCGACATGCCGCTGTTGTGGCTATTGCGGGACCACCTGAATTTGCGCGGCACCAAGTATGGTTGCGGCGTGGGCGTATGCGGAATCTGCACCGTACTTCTTGACGGTGCACCCGCCAGAGCGTGCATGGTAACGTTATCGGCTGTGGGCAAGAGAGGCGTCACGACTATTGAGGGAATATCGCAAGATGCCAACAACAGTCTGATCCGCAGCTGGATTGCCGAACAGGTACCACAATGCGGTTATTGCCAACCGGGGCAGCTCATGGCGGCAACTGCTCTGCTTTCGCATATTCCCCCGCCGGACGCCGACACAATACGCGACACCATGTCCGGCGTCCTGTGCCGTTGCGGCACCTATCTGCGCATCAAGCGCGCACTGGCTGCTGCGGCCTGTCCGACAAGCCCAAAGGCGACTGAAACGTCCATCGACCGGGAAGTTACGCTGGCGCCAACGGACTCGGGGAGCCCTGCGCTATTCACACCCAATCCCTGGGTACGAATCAATGGCAACGGCGAGGTCACCGTTGTCGTCGACCGGTCCGAAATGGGTCAGGGAATCGCGACGGCCCTCGCCATGCTGGTCGCCGAGGAATTGGAAGTGGATATCGGACAGGTGGGTATCGAGTTTGCCCCGGCGGATGATGTTTACGTCAATCCGCGACTGGGGGAACAAATGACCGGTGGCAGCACCAGCGTGCGTGCGGCATGGGAGCCGCTGCGCCGTGCCGGCGCCGAAGCGCGCGAAATGCTCATCCGCGCTGCAGCGGCAGTGTGGGACATCGATGCGCAGGAATGTCTTGCCGCCGATGGTGCAGTGGTACATCCGGCGTCTGGCAGGCGCCTTGGGTATGGTGCCCTCGCACAAAGAGCGTCCGTCCTTCCGCGTCCCGGTCAGATTGCGTTAAAACCCCGCGACCAGTTCAAGATTCTAGGTCGTTCCATTCCGCGCTTGGACATTCCGGATATGTGCAAGGGAAAGGCAAGCTACGGGCTGGATATTCGCGTACCTGGGATGCTGGTTGCCGTGGTGGCGCGTAGTCCCGTTCTCGGTGGGAAAGTGACACACTTCGATGGGCATCGCACCATGGCTGTTCCCGGTGTGCGTCACATTATCGAGATCGAATCCGGAATCGCGGTCGTCGCTGATGATACTTGGTCGGCCCTGCGCGGTCGGCAGGCGCTGGATGTCGACTGGAAGGCAGGAAAGCTCGCCACCCTGAGCAGCACCTTGATCCGTCAACGCTTTGAGCGTGCTGCACGAGATAGGGGCAAGGTTATACGTGACAAAGGGCATGCCGACCGCGAACTCCGCCGGGCACGGAAGCGCATCGAGGCGATATTCACTACGCCTTATCTGGCCCATGCCACAATGGAACCGATGAATTGCTTGGCCTATGTCCAGCCTGGTCGCTGCGACATCTGGGTGCCGACCCAAGCCCAGGGCGGTGTACGTGAATCGGCGTGCGCGCTTACCGGACTCGAGGAAAAGAATGTTTATGTTCATACCACCTTTCTCGGCGGCGGATTCGGACGACGGCTCGAACAGGATTTTGTGAAAGAGGCGGTGGAAATTTCGCATAAGCTCGGGTTGCCAGTACAGGTTGTCTGGACACGTCAGGACGATATGCAACACGACTTCTACCGGCCAGCCAACCTCAATCGAATTAAAGCAACGCTGGGTGAAAACGGTCTACCGCTCGCCTGGCACCAACGCATCGTCGGTCCGGCACTGGCTCTGCAAGGAGTGGATCTGCCATACGCAATTGCCAACGTGCATGAGGAACATGTGCTGGTCGACGCAGGGGTCCCCACTGGCGCGTGGCGGTCGGTGGCGGCGTCACAGAATGCTTTTGCCGTGGAATGCTTTGTAGATGAACTGGCTTATGCCGCCGGTTTCGACCCCGCTGAATACCGTCGCTTGATGCTTGCCGATTCGCCGCGCCACCTGGCAGTTCTAAATCGTGCTGTGGATCAGGCCGGGTGGAACGACGCCAGAACGCAAGGTCGGCATCTGGGCGTTGCCGTCTACTATTCATTCGGCAGCTGGGTGGGGATGGTTGCAGAAGTGGCGATTACGGCGATGCGCAACATCGAAGTGCGCCGCGTCGTCTGCGCCATCGACTGCGGCAGCGTGATTAATCCAGATGCGATTGCCGCCCAAATGGAAGGGGCCGTCGCCTTTGCGTTGAGTGCAGCGCTTTACGGCGACATCACCATCGAGCAAGGACAGGTTCAACAGTCCAGTTTCCAGGACTACCCAATTTTAACTCTGGCGCAGATGCCTGCCGTTGAGGTGCACATTATCCAAAGTACGGAACCGCCAGGGGGCGTTGGCGAACCTGGAATTCCGCCGCTCGCACCGGCCGTTGCCAACGCCGTATTCGCGGCCACCGGTCTGCGTCTGCGCAATCTTCCACTGCGCCTTGACCGTTGACGGCCGCCAAGAGGATGCGACAACAATTTGTTGTGCTTGATTGCGGCAGCCCCACACATTCCGCCTGCCTAAAACTGGACGCTGAACGTCGCCTCGATTTGACCCCTAGCCAGACAGGGGGCATTCTTTAGGCGTCCGCATATTGAAAACGCGGACAACGGTCGCATCTTACGGTGGAGAACGTCCGCTATGGAATGCGCATTTTTTGCCTCTCTTTGGCAGCTGAATCTGCCCATTCTTGGGGGATTTTCCCTGCCTGGACTCTGCTTCGCGTCAAGCTCGGGGGCGAGTTTTCGGCTTTTGCAAGAAGTTTTGGCGCAATGCCGTGGCATGTGGCCTTGAGGCAACAACCCCTGCCATCGATGTCTTGATTAAGGAAGAGAATGCCCGCATGTCGAGATTAGATCCCAACTCCTGGATGTGGAGCCAGGCCCTGGACCTGCTGGAGCGCGCTGAGCGAATGCAGCGACGATTCTTCCGCCTGGCGGGCGGCAACGAGCACAGGCCCATCTGGGAGCCGCCTCTTGATATTTTTGAGACTTCCCACCATCTGTGGATGATGTTTGCTTTACCCGGAATGACATCACCACAGGTGCAGGTAAACATGGAGGCCGGGATTCTGGTCGTGTCGGGCGAACGTTCATTGCCTGCTGAGCTGCGCTCCGCAACCATTCGCCGGTTGGAGATCCCTTATGGTCGGTACGAGAGACGAGTTGAATTACCGCCAGGTCGATATGAATTCGATCATCGGGAGCTGGTCAACGGCGTACTCGTCCTGAGTCTGCGAAAACTTTGACATGGCCACACTCAAGAACATGGAAAATCACGACAACGACAGACCGATAACGGGCGGCCC
>JAJXUF010000061.1 GCA_021783175.1 Pseudomonadota bacterium | reverse complement strand
CGTCCGATAAATCAACACGCGTTACCGAATCGCCCGATGATGCCGAGTAGCCTTCATTGAATACCAGGTAAACAACCTGCAGCGCGGTGTGCAAGCGCTCCGGGAGTTCGCGCAGCTCTGGTACCTCATACGGGATCTTCGCTTCCCTGATCTTCGATTTGGCCCGGACAATCCGCTGGGCCAGCGACGTCGGGGTAATAAGGTAGGCTCGGGCGATTTCTTCCGTGGTCAGACCGCAAACCTCGCGCAGTGTCATGGCCGCGCGCGCCTCGGGCGACAGTGCCGGATGGCAGCAGGTGAAGATCAGCCGCAGCTGATCGTCCTGGATGGATTTTTCATCCTGCTGAACGGGATCGTCATCCAGTGATCCCGGTTCCTCGATCGCTTCCAAGGGCGTATCGAACTTCGCCTGGCGGCGGATCCGGTCAATCGCCTTGAATCGACCAGTTGACACCAGCCAGGCGCGCGGATTCGCTGGAATTCCCTTCCCTGGCCACTCCTCCATGGCCGCCCGGAACGCATCGTGCAACGCATCTTCCGCCAGATCGAAATCGCCGAGCAGGCGAATCAACGTCGCCAGCACGCGCCGGGATTCGGAACGATACAGCTGGCTGATAATCTCGCTGAGATGTTCCAACGGACTCACGGAAAACCCCCCGGACGGTCAAGCTTTTCATTGTAGCGTGCAGCAAGGAATGTGGCATGCCAATAGCGGGCGTCAGCATTCGCGACCCCGACAAGTTCGCCGGAAGTTCCTCCGGCCACGCTTACGGGCAAATAATTGGATAATGGTAAGCGCTATCGCATCAATCCTAGGCAGCTGCTCGCCAGATCGAAATGGGTTGATAGGGGAAGTTTGATCGCACAGCCGCCAACGACCGCAATGGCCGACAACCGGTACCTGAATTCGGGACCGTCGCTTCCTCGTCCAAGGCGCTCTGCCGCACGAACTTCCCTGAGCGTCTGTTCAGGGACGCATACCGGCCATTTCTTCTTCGCAAATGCAGAGGGCCAGCATCTTGCGCTCGGGAATGCGTATTTTCGACCTACCTCTGTTGAACAACGCGGAAAAAATCAGATCTAGTTCTTCCGTTAACGTCTATCTCGATCGTTCATTTGCTGTTACTTCGAAGCTAGTGCCCGCTTGGGCTGCAAGCCGCGAGATCGCCACCTCAGCACATTCCACAACGTGTCGAATAGAATAATTCGCAGTCGGCCCCGATATTCTCGGACCTTTGCAAAAAAGGAGTTTTTTACAGATATAGACTCGAAAGAGACGGTCAGCATTTCGGTTAGTACTTACTCGAAAGCCGCCAGTCAACGTCGAAATCGCGTGTATTCCGACAATACCCGATCGGCAATCTCGGTGTGTCCAGCGCAACAAAGACAAGACTATACTTAAACTTCCGGCCGGCAGACCGTCACAAGGAGTATTGGCGATATGGACTCTAGGCGGAACTGTCGTTCATTCTATCGAATTATCGGTGCCACAGCGTTATTCGTGTTGACGGGCCCTCCTGCCCTCTTGGCGGGACAGGGTAACGTGAACAGCTTTCGAATAGAACATCAAATGAGCGCCGTTCGCCTGAAACCAGGACAATTCGGTTGGACCGAATTGATGGAAGCTGCTTTCAATGGGGATAGCGCAGCGGTAGAGCGCTTGCTCGCCAAAGGGGCCGACGTCAACGCCCGCGCCCAAGCCGGGACTACGGCCCTGATGATCGCCGCGGCTGAAGGCCAGACGACGATTGTCTTTGATCTCCTCGCTTACGGGGCCGACGTCAACGCCCGTAATCAAGGCGGGAACACGGCCCTGATGGGGGCCGCAGCGGACGGCAATACAACGATTGTCTCTAAACTTCTGTCACTAGGGGCCGATGTCAATCTGACATCGGAAACGGGAGAAACCGCTTTGACGCTGGCGGTTAGCCGCGGCCGCACGGAGATTGTGAAAATCCTCTTGGACAAAGGGGCAAAGATTCCCGCAGGAAAGTCCGGCAGAGAAAACTTACTCGCAACGGCTGCCCGGGACCACGATATCGCCATCGTGCAGGCGCTGATACTTCACGATGCTGATTTGAAAAAAGTAGGCGGGCCCGCCCTGATCGCGGCAATCATGAATAACAATCTCGCCATGGTGCGAACGTTGCTCGACGACGGCGTCGACGTTAATACCCAGTCGGCGGATGGGACTTCAGCATTGGTCTATGCGCTCGACGCCAAGAATGGCGGTATTACCATGCTCCTGCTCAATCGGGGCGCACGGGTAGACTGGCCGGAAACCTATGGCGCGACAGTGCTACAGCGCGCCGTCCGCACAAACAGCGGCGAAATCGTGCAGGCGATCCTGGCCAAGGGAGTAGATGTAAATGCGCCCAACCAGATGGGCGAGACAGCGCTCATCGTGGCAGCGCGTGAGGACTTGCCGAGCATGCTGGAATTACTGCTTGCTCACGGTGCGAGGATCGGCGCACGAGATGAGAAGGGGATTTCGGCCTTGGACTATGCGGATAAGGCAGGCGCCACTGATGTGGTGAAGGAGCTGTTATCCCGCATGCCGGCAAAAAAAGCCGCGACTGCCCTGGTCTACTTCAAGTCCGGTGATCATCGGTGCGAACTTGAACGTTGGGATCCCGTAACCCGCCATGCGCAAACGTTGCGTTCGCTAAAAGTGTGCCCCAGCAGCGTCTACTATGAAGACGCCGCGAAAGCCGTCATCTGGATTTCCGGCGACGCCATTCAGGAAGTTTCTCTTCAGGTGGGTGCCGGGCCGGCACCTTCTGTTCCACTTCCTTTCAAGAAGGGTGAAGAAGCATCGCTCTATTCGGCAAAAGATGACCGAATGACGCCATACCTGCCGTACCAAGTAGGTCGTCTCGCCGATAAAAGACTAGCCGTAGCCTATGGTCGCAACCCCGAAGCCGATGACCGTCATCTTAAGCTAATCTTTCTGGCCTACGACGGTAAGCGATGGGACCGAATCGGCAAGGAAGACTGTCATGCCTTCAGTCCTTGTGCGCCCGGGCCTATTCGGAGCCGCTATTCCAAAGAATGGCGTCGGGAGAGTGCCATCTGGAACCCTATGCTGATCAAAAATCCCTTTGTCATTAAACGTGGCGGTGCCGCCAATCTGCCTTTGCCGCGGCAGGCACTCAATGAAACTACGGCATCCTCGTGGCATTACCTCACGTTCTCGGTACATGGGCACGAATCTATCCTCTACTACTACCCGGATGAGGTCGACGGGAACTTTGGTTTGTATTCGTTTGCTATTTCTCTTCAGACTGACAAGGAACAACATCCCAACCTGATTACCGATGAAGAATGCGACACAGCCATCGAATATCACGATCTCCTTTTCCAGCCGGCGTTCGGCGATACAGCCCGCCTAGTCGACCTGGAGACGGGACAGACGCTGCTCACGGGATTAAAGGACGCCACGTGGATTTACTAGATTCGACCGCATGCTTGGCATGCTTCCTGACATGCCCGCGATTATTAATATTGACGCAATGGTCAAGGCGGTGAGGTGCTCGGAAAACCGAACGCCGTGTTCAAAGAACATCGTATCTCGGTGACCTGACTTGGAAGATTGATTATTTTGGCTTTTCTTTAATCGACGCCGCCGAACAGGGTAGAGGCAGGCGCATGACCAAAAAACGAGCCCCCGTGGACCAGTGGTCCGAAGGGACTCGATTAGACAATCGCTGTCTCGACTCGGCTACGGCAAGGTCAGCGCAACGTTAGCAGCACTTCCTTGTGTGAGGTCAATCACGGAAGACTCTGCAGCTGTCGTGCGCCTCGAAACGACCGGCTGATTTATCTTGCCGGAATCGAAGCGGGCATCGGGGCTGTCAGTGCAATGATCCGATTGCGCTTCGCCGTTAATCCGATTTGGCGCGGTAGAGCCGCCTCCGGGATTAGCTCGACCTAATTCGGCCCCGGAATAATCAGGTTTTGCATTAGCAACAATAAACCGGACGTGGCATCGTCGGCGAGTTCAATTGGATGACTCGCCTAGCATTTGGCTTGGTCCATGAACTTGCAAAGGACTGGAACCAGAATTTCCCCGCGGACGTTGGCTTTTCCCTGAAAGTTGGCGGCGGAGGTGTCATTGCTCAGACGACGTAGTCTCAACGTTCTGCGGATCGATCGATTGCGATAAAAAAAATCCGCCAAGAAGGCGGAAAAGGAAAAGCCGGCAGATTTTTGAGGACCGAAAGATTCGCGTTTTTCACCCCCTCACGCAGAGTTCGCCCAAGACCTGGCGCATCACCATTGTCTGACACCGCCCCCTTTCCGTTCTCCCCTCGGGTGCCTTCTGCCGGTTTAACTCAGGCTACTGCCCCGGTCCGCGGCAAAACATTGACTTGGGTCAACCGCCTAAGCGCTTTTTTTGCCGCTGCTTTTTTTGCCCTCAAACTCTCTTAGTGTCGACCGGAACCTCTGATATTCCCCGGAGCGCGGCACCAAAACAGCCACACTCTGGCGGCAATTACGGTCTAAAATCAAACTAAATGAGCTGGATACCTGCGGGTTCGCGTGGGACAGTTCCAAGAACAAGAAGGCTGCGAACCCGCCTAGGTGCGCTGCTCACAAGGATGGAGGGCGTGGCGTAGCTGATCTGGCGTGCTTGGTGCGCCCGGAGTGTGCTTCGTTCTCTTTGGAGGACCGGAATTCAGTGCCTTGACCCAGAAGAGCCGCTGATTTCCGAACCTCCCGCAATCGACGGAGACTGTAAGGATCTACATGTCTTATCGGAACAATTCCATTGCAAGCAATGTCGTGGTCCATTCGCGCGAACCAGAACAACGTATCAACTTAGTTGCTAGTACGATACTGGTCGTAGTCACCCTGATTGTTGGCGCGATGATTTTTTACGTCATGCAACTTAACACCGAGAGGATACTGAGTCAGACGCTTCAGTCGGCTGTGGACAACCGCGTGCAATTGGCCGTTCCTGAAATTCAGGACGGCTTCGCCAAGACAGTCCTCGTCGCCACCCGGCCATTGTTAATCGATCTGTTACTTCGCGCCGACAAACATGCCAATGATCGTGTCGCATTGGAAAAGCTCCGTCGCGGGATTCGCTCCTTCCTTCCCGCCGGGTTCTCCGCGCTCGTGCTTTATGGGAAGGGCGGGCAAAAGCTGGTGAGTGCCGGCACCTTCGTGAAGAAGCCCATTTTATCCGTTCCGCTTAATCTGCCGGAGCATTCACAGCTGGTGTGGGACGGCGCCTTTACTTTGCGTACGGAAGTCGCTATCAGATCGCACGGAGGGGTGATAGGGCGAGTGGTGGCAGAGGCCCCTTTGCAGAAACTCACTGCCATGTTCCAGAACGTAAGAGGTCTCGGTGCAACTGCCGAAATCGTACTTTGTGCGCCTGCTGGCACTGGAATGAACTGTTTCCCATCATCACTTAACCCCACGAAGCCGCTAATCCATCTGCCCATGACGCTGGGCGGCGCGCCGTTACCAATGAGTTACGCGCTTGCGGGACACGCAGGCTTGGTTGTGGCACGCGATTACCGGCACCAGAAGGTAATCGCTGCATACAGTCCTGTCGGGCAGTTCGGCTTGGGTGTCGTCCTAAAAATAGATAGCGCCGATTTGTACGCGCCAGTATGGCGCCAACTGCGTCAGTTGGTTCCGATTTTCACGGCAGCTGTGCTGGCCGCGATTCTGTTGCTGCGCTGGCAGCTCATGCCGCTCGTGATCCGGCTCGTGGAGTCGGAGCGTAAGGCGCGAGAGATGAGCGTGCAATTGCAAGAAAATGAGAACCACGTGCGTGCAGTGATCGATCATGTCAATGAAGGAATCATAAGCATTTCGGAGCAGGGGACTATCGAATTATTCAATCCAAGGGCGGAGAGCATGTTCGGGCACGATGAGAACGAGATGCTTGGCAGGCACATATCTGAGTTGCTTCCCGAGCCGCAGCCCGCAGAGCGCGATGGATATCTGAAGCGTCACCTGTTCGCTGGTGGCGATAGCTCAACGGGATTGACGCGCGAGTTCGCCGCCAGGCGCAAGAATGGGCAAAATTTTACCGTCGAAGTCAGGCTTTCTGATTTCAATCTTGCCGGGCGACACCGAATCATTGCCGCAATGCTCGACATTTCAGAACGCAAGGCGGCGGAAGAAAAAATTATCCATCTGGCGACCCACGATGCGTTGACTGATTTGCCAAATCGGACTTTGATCCAAGACAGAATCGATCAGGCGATTAGGCGTGCCAGGAGGTCCGGCAGCAATTTTGGTGTCTTGTTCATAGATCTCGATCAGTTCAAGACGATTAACGATTCTCTGGGGCACGACATCGGTGACAAGCTCCTCCAGGCAGTCGCCAACCGGCTCATCCAGTGCTTGCGTTCTGAAGACACCGTGAGCCGACAAGGTGGCGACGAGTTTATCGTGCTTTTGCCCAGTCTGGCATCACCGGAGGACTGCGCTGTCGTGGCAGGAAAAATACTCAACACACTGACCGCCCCAATTTCGATCAGCGGACACGATCTACATACCAGCGCCAGCATCGGAATCGCCGTTTATCCTAAAGACGGTGGCGATGTCGAAACACTGCTAAAAAACAGTGATACCGCGATGTATCACGCCAAGGAGGAGGGGCGCGGGAGCTATCGGTTCTTCGCAGCTGAATCTAATGCCGCGGCAGCCGAGCGGCTGATGCTCGGGAACAGCCTGCATCGGGCGACTGAACGCAACGAAATGTCGATGCACTATCAACCCCTTGTCAGCATCGCCGATGGACAAGTCATCGCCACTGAGGCCTTGCTGAGATGGAATCATCCCAAACTCGGCTTTGTTTCGCCGGTGAAATTCATCCCTATCGCGGAGGATTCGGGACAGATTCTGCCGCTCGGCGAATGGGTTTTCCGCGAGGTATGCAAGCAGATCGCGAATTGGCGCGGACAGGGATTTCTCCTGCCCCGCGTGGCCATCAATATTTCACCCCGCCAATTCCGGCAAAAGCATCTTGCACAGACGTTTGCAGGGATCATCAAGGAAACCGCGGTGGATCCGACGTGGATCAGTCTGGAAATCACCGAAAGCAGTATGATGGGAAACCCGACCACAGCCATCAGTACATTGGAGGAGTTTAAGGAGATGGGTATTGAACTGTCTCTCGACGATTTCGGCACGGGCTATTCCAGTTTGAGCAATCTCAAACGCTTCCCTATCGATAAGCTCAAAATCGATCGGTCGTTCATTCGCGATCTGGCTAAGGATTCTGACGACGCAGCGATGGTCACGGCGATCATTGCCATGGCACACCGCCTTGGCATACAAGTTGTGGCAGAAGGCGTCGAAACGGATGCCCAGCTTGCATTCCTGCGCGCCTACGGCTGCGACGAATATCAGGGGTACTATTTCAGCAAGCCAATGCCTGCCGCAGAATTGGTGGGACATCTAATTGCTTACAAATCTACACCCCCCATATCTTCTGTTTAGTCTCAGACGCTGCGATCGAAGTCTGCCCGCAACTGCATCGACCAATGGAATTCCCGCACTTGACTCGCCAGTTCGACCGGGGCAGATGCAGACGGCGGACGGCATTCAGACTGCGGTAACTACCTCGCGTCAATGCGTCAATAACTGGTCGTTTGTTTCCCGCAAAAGCGCGCGAGGTAGTCCACCTCCCACCCAAAAGAACTGAATACTAGATCGCCGGCCCCGATTCCTGCTGTCGCACCGGGGCAGGCGGCAGCGGTGCAGATTCTGTGGCTTGGAATTGATCTCAATCGGGATTTGGACCAAACTCCGGCGTTCATTCAGTAAGGAGAAGGAAGCTCGATGAATGCACCTGCCAGCGTCCAGCCACCCGCATCGCGATTACACGTATATTTTGTAGCGATGCTTTTTATCGCCGTGGCCATCGGCGGCTTGTTTTATGTCAAATGGCAGCCTTATTTTGGAAAAGCCATTTTCGCAGCCGCGCATCACTCGCTCGGCACCTCAATATTAAGCGGCACACAAGCCGTGCCACCTGCTGTCGGCTGGCGGGCTGGTCTCGCCTATTCGATTGCTTACGTCAAGGCGATCTGGCAGGCATTGGTGCTTGGTCTTGTACTCGGTGCAGGCATCGAAGCATTGCTACCGCGTGCGACGCTGGGCCAATTTTTCGCCGGCTCCTCGGGCTCGATTCGCGCTACCGCGTTCGCCATACCCTCAATGATGTGCACTTGCTGCAGTGCCCCAATTGCAGTTGGCCTTATTGAAAGCGGCGTAGCCCCCACGTCAGCCATCATTTACTGGCTGGCTAATCCGGTCCTTAATCCGGCCACGCTGATTTTCATCGGTTTCGCCTTGGGCTGGCATTGGGTAGCGCTGAGACTGGTCGTTGGAGCCGCACTCGTATTTACGGTGGGCTACGTCGCTGCACGCGTCATTCCGTCCGGCTTTCCGGTGGCTAGCCCACCACGCGCGCAGCAGGTTGCGGCGAACCAGCATTTTCTGATTGCATGGCTGCGCGCATTCGTGCGTCTGGCCATCCGCCTGCTGCCGGAATACGTGGTGATCGTTTTTGTCTTAGGCGTGGTCCGTGCCTGGCTTTTTCCGCAAATGACTCCGGTCATCGGTCATGCATATTGGCTTGCTCCTGCCCTGGCGGCGGCCGGAACACTTTTGGTAATACCCACCGCGGGCGAAGTGCCAATTGTCCAAGTGCTGCAACATTTCGGGCTCGGGGGCGCCGGCGCCGCAGCGCTACTTATTACGCTGCCGGCCGTGAGCTTGCCATCGCTGTTCATGATGGCGCGAGCGTTGCCGGCGCGTGTGATCCTTGTTCTTGGTTTGGGGACGTTTGTATTCGGTCTGCTTGGTGCCGTTGCCACAATAGCTTTCGGATTTTCCTGACCAGGAAAATTTGAGTAACAAACCTGGACAACGACTACTCCAGTCTCTGTTGCGCGTGCCGGCTGGCACGTGGTGCCGTGTCAGTGCGCAGGTTGCCACCGTTGAAGTTCTAGTTGCCCCGTTTGGTGTAACCGCCGTGTAAAAATTGCGTGTTTTCTCCTTGTCGAAATCGCCCGTTGGCGCGCGGCGTTCCGCCGTAGTTGATTTCTTCCTGTCTTTGACCCGTAGCTTTGCTAAATCTGCGAGATCAGGAATCCGGCCTCACGAAATCTACAGCGCTTCGAAGTCATCAGATTTGATGTCACGCAATACCAGATTCACAGGAATAACTACACCGCGTATTTTCACTCGCACAGCAGGATTATATTTGGCAGGTGCATGCGAATGAGTTGCGACTTCTGTCTTGGGTGATTTCGACACGCCGTGCTCAGCCTGCCGCCCGACATCGCGAATTGATATGCTGGACACGCGACAATTTGGTTTTCAGACAGGAGGCAGCTCGATGGGCAAGAACCGCGTAGAGGCATTCAGCGATGGTGTGCTGGCGATTATCATCACGATCATGGTGCTTGACCTGCAGGTGCCGCAGCACAATGCATTGAATGCGCTAACACCGCTGCTGCCGGTTTTCTTGAGCTATATCTTGAGTTTTGTCTATCTCGGTATTTACTGGAACAATCACCACCATATGCTGCACACCGTCAGCAAGGTCAGCGGTGGAATGCTCTGGGCCAATCTGCACCTTCTGTTTTGGTTATCATTGTTCCCTTTCGCGACTGGCTGGATGGGTGAAAACCACTTTGCTGCGGTGCCAACCGCCCTATATGGAATTGTGTTGCTGATGGCAGCGGTGGCGTACTGGCTGCTGCAGCAGGTGATTATCGCTAGTCAGGGAGAGGGGTCGGTGCTTGCTCGGGCGGTCGGCAAAGATGTCAAAGGCAAGTCATCGCCTTTGTTCTATGCCATAGCAATACCGGCGGCATTTCTCAACCCCTGGATCTCGCAGTTCTTGTACGTGTTTGTGGCATTTTTGTGGCTTATTCCGGACCGACGCATCGAGCGAGTTTTAACGCAGCGCGAGGAATGATACTCGGCATTACAGCTGCACCGGCGCCTGCGGAGTTATCCGTAAGGATTGTAAAGACTATCCTCACTGCTTGCGCTAATGCGTGCCGTAGCAGATTATATGCTCCCGGGGTGCTTCACGGCGGGAAGCATGCACATCGGTGCGGCGAAATCGACGTAGGCGGCTGTCAGCTTGTTGCGGCAGTCCTCTTTTCGTCGCCGGGCATCAAAAAGGCTTGCTTGATAAGGCGCTGGTCAATTGACCTAATGGCTTTGGCGATTTCGGCCACTTGCCGTAGCGGCCCACATGGAATTTGCATACGCATCCGCCACGAATCGATCCGTGCATTTTTCGGTGTGCCAGGCGAAGGCGGCCTGGAAACGCAGGTTGATTACACATTTTTTTGTTTATATGCCGTGACCTTGGACTGTTTGCTCGCCTGAGGGGGAAACCTAGTCGCACCGACAATGGATATTCGAGTGGCAAGGATGTCATGGTAAAGGCAGGTGGTGGCTTAAACTAAAGCGTGCCCGTGATCGCGGGTTCCGGAATAAGAATTTTGGTCCAAGAAACATGAGCACGTCGGCTACACGGTCATCGCTTTGTCGCTACCCATCCGGGTTGTGCGCCATCGTTCGTGCCGCCCCTCCAGTCCTGCTGCTTGCGACCATGTCCGCGTGCGCGGTTGGTCCAACTTACACAAAGCCTGGACCGCCGGCAGTTCAGGACTACACCGCCCGACCGGTTGCAGGGACGCTTGCGCCACCCGGCAACGGTGCTCCGGGTTCGCAGCAACTCGAATTCGGCGCCGCGGTAACGCCGCAATGGTGGGAGGGTTTTGGTTCAACCGTGCTCAATGCGCTGATGTCGCAGGCCTTGGCACGCAATCCCAGTCTGGAGCAGTCCCGCCAGACACTTCAGCAGGCACAATACAACCTGACGGCCGCTGAAGGAATTTTCTATCCCCAGGCATCACTCGGTTTGTCCGGCGAACGCACACGCACCTCTGGTGCGCAGTCGGGAGGCATTGTCGGATCGAACCTGTATAACCTTTACACAGGACAGGTATCGATTAGCTACTATCCGGACGCTTTCGGATTGAATCGGCTAGTCGCGCGCAACGCGCAAGCACAGGTTGACGTGGCGCGCGACCAGCTTATAGCAGCGCAGCTGACGATAGAAGGTAATGTGGCGAATGCGGCGATCGACCTGGCGGGGCTTTCGGCGCGCATCGATGCCACTGAAAAGACCATTGCCGATCAGAAAGCTGTGCTCGATCTGATTGAGACACAGTATCGCCTCGGCGCGGTTTCCGAATTACAGGTCGCAACCCAGCAAAGCCAGCTGGCTAGTAGTGAAGCTCTGCTCCCGACTCTGCAACTCGCCCGTGACCAGATTCGTCATCTCCTCGCAACACTGCTCGGCACCTTCCCTGCGCAGGCTGCAGGTATGCCGACGCTCCAGCTTTCCAACCTGCACTTGCCGCCCACGGTGCCGGTGAGTTATCCATCAACGCTGGTGCAAACGCGCCCCGATATTCTTGCGGCGGAAGCGCAACTGCGCGCAGCCAATGCCCAAGTTGGAATAGCCGTGGCGCGCATGTACCCAAATCTCGACCTGACCGGCAGTTTTGGTGCCCAGAGCAACACTACCAGCAAGTTTTTCGACCCGGCAAGCCGCATCTGGGATCTTGCTGCTTCCGCGGCCATGCCGCTATTCGACGGCGGTTCGTTGCGCGCGCAAAAACATGCAGCTCAGGCGGCCTACCGAGCGGCATTCGCCAGCTATCAAAATACCGTACTCAATGCGTTTCGCAACGTGGCGGACGCTCTGCGAGCCATGCAGCGCGATGCCGTCGCTCTCGCCGCCCAGACACGCGCCCTAGATGCTGCACGTACCGGATTCATGCTGGCCAGCAAACAGTATCAGGCCGGCGCCGTGGATTATCTGAGCCTGCTGGCGAGCGAAGTACAGTACCAGGATGCCCGCATTGCCCATGTCAGCGCTGAAACGCAGCGCTTTGCCGACACCGTCGCGCTTTATCTTGCGCTCGGCGGCGGGTCGATTGATGCAGCTTCCGGGCAAGGACCGGAACGTGCAAAAACTGCTGGCGCGGAGAACTGACAGATGTCGCAAACCAATACCAATCGAGCGGTCATCTGGACCGCAATCGTAGTCGTCCTTGCCTTGGGCCTGCTTTTCGCCGCCAAGGCATGGATGGCGCATCGCGCCAAGACTGCCCAGGCCCACCATGGCGCGTACGTAGTGAGTGTCGAAGCTGCGGCGGTTCAGACCGTGTCGTGGCAGAATCAAATTCACGCCGTTGCCAATCTGTTGGCGGTCGAAGGCGTGCACTTGGTACCGCAATTGACGGGGCAAGCAATCGGCATCTACTTTCATTCAGGGGAGTACGTTCGCAAGGGACAGCGCCTTTTGCAGCTCGACAATTCCAATCAGCTTGCGCAACTGTCCGCTGATCACGCCGCCGAAACCCTTGCCAAACTGAACTACCAGCGTGCCGTTCAACTATATGCAGTACACGCGACTAGCCAGGCGAATCTTGAAAGTACGCAGGCCGCATACGAAAGCGCGAAGGCTGCCACGAACGACGTCCAGGCGACGCTTGGCAAGCTCGTTGTGCGCGCACCGTTTTCTGGTTGGATGGGCGTGCGCGAGGTCAGCATTGGCCAGTACCTCTCACCCGGTACAGAGATTGCCGCGCTCAATGTATGGGACCCCCTGCGCGCCCAATTCACTGTCCCGCAAAGTGACCTGAGCTTGGTGCGCCCAGGCCAAATAGTGGATATCGAGGTCAACGCCTTTCCTGGACGCCTGTTTGAAGGCAAGGTCACGGCGCTTGGTTCGGAAATCGATCCCAGTTCGCGCAACTTCACCGTGCAGGCTAGTTTGCGCAACCCGAAGAATTTGTTACGGCCGGGAATGTTCGGGACCGTACGGCTACTTGTCGGTACGGCACACACAAGCCTTGCCGTGCCAGCTACCGCCATCAGCTATAACACGTTTGGTGATTTCGTCTATGTCATCGAGTCGCGTGCCGTTGCGGGCCATAACATGCCGGTGGCGGTGGCGACGCCCGTGCAGGTCGGCGAAACTCGTGACGATCTAACGGAAATCGTGAACGGCCTCAAGGCCGGGGAAGAAGTGGTTACCGCCGGGCAGGTCAAACTACACGACGGCGCCGCCATCGCCATTGCCGGCGGTGCAAAGTAAGCGGGCCTGAACCATGCGTTTTACCGACATTTTCATAAAGCGGCCGGTTCTGGCAACGGCACTGAATCTGATCATTCTGCTTCTCGGCCTGCGCGCCTGGAGCGCAATGACAGTCGAGGAATATCCCCAGGTCAGCAGCACACTGATTACGGTTAGTACGGCCTATCCGGGCGCCGACCCCAGCACGGTACAGGGCTTCGTCACGGCACGTCTCGAACAGGCAATTGCAGCCGCACCGGGCATCGATTACATGACATCGGTGAGCGCCCAGAGCATATCGACGATCACCGTCTACATGAATCTAAACTACGATCCCAATGCTGCCATCGCACAGATCATGTCCAAGGTGCAGCAGGTTCAGAATCAGCTGCCGCCGGGCATTCAGACTCCGGTGATCAACGAGACGGTGGGCGATCAGACGGCCCTCATGTATCTGGCGTTCTATAGCAAGACCCTTACGCAGCAGCAGGTGAATGACTATGTCTTGCGCGTCGTGCAGCCCAAGATCCAGGGAGTGGCAGGTGTAGGGCAGGCCCAGATCGTTCCCGCAGGTACCGGCCCCAGCGGCAACAGCTTTGTCCTGCGCGCTTGGCTGGATCCTGACAAGCTCGCTGCCTTCAATCTGTCGCCAGCTGATGTAACGGCGGCGCTGGGCGCGAACAATTTCATCAGTACCGTGGGGCGTACTAAATCTGCGAACATCGCGCGCTCGATCACTGCGCAGACGCTGCTTGACGATCCGCGGCAATTCCGCGACTTGATTATCAAGAACACGAATGGAACGTTGGTGCACCTGGGGGATGTCGCCAAGGTGCAGCTGGGCGCACAGAACTACAATCAGGCAGTGTTCTACAACGGCACTCCGGCGGTATTCATCGGCGTGTTTCCGACACCGGGGGCCAATGCATTGACGGTTGCGCAGGGCGTGCATTCCGCCTATGCAGGCCTGACAGCGTCGCTGCCGCCAGGTATCCGCACCGCGATTCCCTACGACGGCAGCGAATACATTCAACGTTCAATTCACGAAGTGACAGTTACCATAGGCATCACGCTCGCGGTGGTGGTCTTGGTAATCTTCCTGTTCCTCGGATCCGTGCGTTCCCTGCTGATTCCCGCGGTTGCCATTCCTCTGTCGATTATCGGAGCCGGCGTGTTCATGGCGGCTGTCGGTTACAGTATCAATCTGCTCACGCTCCTCGCCGTGGTGCTGGCCATCGGTCTTGTCGTCGACGATGCGATTATTGTCGTCGAGAATGTGCACAGGCACATCGAGGATGGGCGCACTGCGCTTGAGGCAGGACTTACCGGCGCGCGCGAACTGGCTGTGCCGATCATTGTGATGACCACCACGGTCGCTGCCGTATTTGCGCCGATTGGCCTGACTGGGGGGCTAACCGGCAGTCTGTTTTCTCAGTTTGCTTTCACGTTGGTATTCACCGTTATCATTTCGGCGGTGGTAGCGCTAACCCTCTCGCCCATGCTGTCATCGAAGATCTTGCACCACACCCCGGCACACGGTCTGTCGCATGCGCTCGAGGCCGGTTATGCCCGATTGCGGGCAAGTTACGATCGTTCTCTCAGTTTGATGCTTGACCACCGCACTTCCGTACTGATCGTGGCGCTTGCAGTCTTTGTCGTTATCCCAGTCATGTTTATCGCTATCCCGAGTGAATTGGCGCCCACCGAAGACCAGGGGCTCATACTGGTGTCGGCTGTTGGCCCGGCGACGGCAACGCTAAAGTATCTTGAGAAGTCGTCGTCCAAGATCCTGAATATCTTCGACAGCTTTCCAGAGACCAAGCAGGTCTTCCAAATCAATGGACTATCCCTTACGGGCGGAGGAGGTAACAATGCCGCCATCGCTGGGATGAAACTCGTCGACTGGAGCAAGCGCTCGAGAAGTCAGATGCAGCTGCTGGCGCCGGTGCAGGGCAAGCTGAACGGGCTTACTGCAGTGCAGGCCGCGGCTTTCCAGAAACCGACATTGCCCGGCTCACCCACTGGGTTTCCGGTGCAATTCGTCATTACCTCTACCGGTGGCTACAAAAAAATCAATTCCGTAGCCGGTCAGTTTGTCGGCCAGGCTATGCACAGCGGCTTGTTCGGATTTCTGACCACCGATTTGCGGTACGACAATCCGCAAATAGAGGTGAAGATAGACCGTAATCTCGCAGGCGAACTTGGCATCACAATGGCGGATCTCGGTGAGAATCTCGCCCCATTGCTGAGCGGCAATTACGTCAATCGCTTCAATCTGAACGGGCGTAGCTACAAGGTGATTCCGCAGGTACCGGACCGGTTCCGTGCTGATCCGTCAAAGATCGGCAGCTACTATGTTCGCAATGCTGCCGGTCAGCTGATTCCGCTCTCGACCTTGATTAAGGTACAGACGCGCGTGACCCCGGAGTTCCTGCCGCAGATGCAGCAGCTCAACTCAGCGACAGTTGAGGGAGTGATGGCGCCTGGCGTCACGCTTGGCCAGGCCTTAGACTACTTGAAGTCGAACGCAAAGCGCCTGCTGCCGGCCGGTTTCAGTTTTGACTACGCTGGCCAGTCTCGCCAGTACGTCGAGCAGGGTCACACCTTTTTGATCACTTTTGCCCTTTCAATCATTCTCGTGTATTTGCTTCTCGCAGCGCAATTCGAGAGCTTCCGTGATCCCCTGATCGTCATGGTGACGGTGCCCATGGCGATTTCTGGCGCGCTTGTATTCCTGTATTTCGGTGCGGCAACGCTTAATATCTTTACGGAGGTTGGCCTGGTTGCGCTCATAGGCCTCATCACCAAGCAGGGTATCCTGATCGTGCAGTTTGCCAATGTGATCCAGGAGACCGAGGGCCTGGATAGGCGCGCGGCGGTGGAAAAGGCATCCAGTATCCGTCTGCGCCCGATTCTCATGACAACCGGCGCTATGGTATTCGGTGCTGGGCCGCTGGTTTTTGCCACCGGGCCGGGATCAGTCGGGCGTTTCGACATGGGCCTCATTATTGGGGCCGGACTTGCCATAGGAGCCCTTTTCTCGCTTTACATCGTGCCTGTGATTTACACCTACCTTTCAACCGACAAGTCGCACCAGACCTAAGGAAGGTAGCCGATGCCTTGAGCGGACGATCATCCGATCCGTCGGCCCGGATGCTATTTGCGCGTCGTCGCGTCTTGCCTGAAGGATGGGTTGCCGTCGCTGCTGCTAGCCTGTCATTGGGCGCCGGAGACTGGCGCGGTTTCGCCATCTATTAGATGTGCCAGGCTGTCCGCAAGTACTTTGTCCCTAATGACGTAAAAGAGGCCGCCGCGGCCGTTCTGGCTGCTGCCACAGTTCTTCCCAGATAGCGCACCCTGCTGGTTCAGGTCCCCAAAGATTGCCAGAGGGTCCACCCCGGAAATAGTCACGCCTATTTTTGCATGATTGAAATTCGGACCCGGTCCGCCTTTAAGACCGAACGTCTGGCCCTGCCAGCTGCCACTCGTGGCAACCTCCACGGCTCCCGCTTTGGGAAGGTCCGACCTCCAACACTTGATGGATGTCGAGCCGGTCGTCGAGCTGATACGCGGGTACGCCCACCAAGTCGCAGTCCGGAGTGCAACTCCACCAAGCTCCGCCGATACCAGCTGCCAGGGCGGCACATGCAGCCGCGATGGCTTTGCGATCAATCTAACGCCGTCGGACAACTCTGCTTCCAACACGGAGGTGCTATGGGATTTGGTTCCAAGTTTTCTCACCAGGACCTGCACGTCGGTGGGTCCGCCGTTGTGCACGATCTGTGGGTTCCGCGGGTCGGTGACAACGCTCGCATCCCTCATCGCTTCGAGTACCTTCAAAAGGTCCGACTTGGTGAGTTTCAAGGCAAAAAAGTGCTGGCTCACTTTCACGTTATCATCTTTCACGCAGCCAAGGGTGTTGCCATCGCTCTGGCGAGGGAAAAGGCTACTACCGGCAGCCGGCCAGGAAGGGGTCGTGACTTGCATGACTAAACCGTCGCCAGCATTGTTCCACACCAGCATCCCCTTGGAGTGACCCCATGGAGACGCGCACGACTTGCCGCATCCGGTTATTTGCGGATCATCGTAAAATTGATCGTTCCATATTACGTAGTAGAAAGAGCCGTTATATATCTCGTCGAATGTAGCTCCCACAGGGTCGGTTTCTGTGTCGCCAAGGCAGCCGACACCCTTTTTTAACCGGCTAGCCTCGCTGCTCGCATAGACAAATTGCTGGCCAATGGCATAGGGACGCACGTCACCACCGAAGGCGCAAGCGCGCGTGTCTCCCTCGCTGCATCCGGGAAATGCATGCGCGTTGAATTTGAAGACGAACCACCAATCGACAGGATGACCTTTTTCCAGAAGGGGTGTGGGCGCAGAGGAAACTGAATCGTCCGCCGCCCGCGCGCAAATGGCGCCGCCCGAAACAAGCGCAAGCGCGACCGAAAAAATGACTGTGAAAGCAATTTGGCTGATGGCGCGGGAATTCACGCCGTGTTGCTTCTGCATGATAAGGGTCCTCCGTGCGCCCGCTTGGTTACTGTTTTGCCAAAAGCAATTTCTGTGCAGCATGGTGTGACGCGGGAATCGCTGCGTATTCCTCCCATCCTATCGGCCGCTGGCATCTTCGGAAGTTGCCGTTGGAAGATTGCTAGGCTGGTAATTTGGATCCTCTCGCATGCGCCGTAACACGGAAGGGTGAATAACAGACCCCTCCTCGATTGGACGTGGAGCCTCGCGTGGGGAAAAATTCCATTTCAGGTCGTACCAGCCGGTATTCCTGTTGCGCACCCAATGTCGACGCGGGATCCATTGCATGATCTTCCAGCGCAGATGGTCGAGTTCGTTATGCTGCATAGCCAGCGGGTCTGGCGCTGCCAGATCCGAAGGACTATCCGG
>JAJXUF010000060.1 GCA_021783175.1 Pseudomonadota bacterium | reverse complement strand
TCCGATCTGCAACAACGTCATCGCGCAGATCACTCACTGCTTCCTTGGCCAGTCGCAGTCGCTCCTCGACACGCGCGCGCGCCGCGTTGGCACGTTCGCCGGTCTGATTGGCAGTTGCTCGCAGCAGTTCCTCGGTATCGGCGGTCAATGCCTTGAAATCGTCGACCAGTTTGCGTCTGGCCGTCTCCGTTGCGCTTGTCATATTAAGCCTCCTTCTTGTTACACCGCACCGAATTCTTCTTAACAACTGCAACCTATATTAATCCACGTCGCGCACCTGGAGTTTTTGATGTATATCAACTTCTTGCACTATGTGGTCGGCAAAAAATCCCTACCAAGCGGACATTGCGCTGAGTATCGTATTCGGCAATTGACCGGAAATTCTGGCGCGGATTCCGGTTGGTCAGCGCAGTGGACGAAACCGAAGTGCAACGCGACAGCAGTCGATTCGCGTCTATCGAACGAGGTGTCGACTGTCGTCCGCAACCGGTTTTGGGCCGTCATGTTTTGCATTTTTGTCATGTGACGCATCCGACCTGCGTGCCAAGTACTTCAGCGCGTGTGACAAACCGATCCGTACCGGTGAAAGCGACACACTAACAAACGACAATTATTGATTGATTCCCACTGACTGGCCGGCGGGCGCGATTTGGCATGAACGCCTGCGCGTATCCTGCGGACCGTGCTATCGGTGGCGCGCAACCGGTGACACTGGGCAAAAGAACGTACCACCGTACCCAAGCGCAAGGAGCGCTCGCGGCAATGCTGTTCGCGCGGCGCGGCGCTAGCTCGTTACGTAGCGTGTCAGCTCGTGAATCAGTTCTTCCTTTTCCTCGAGCAGTAGCACCAGTAAATCACGCAGCGATATAACGCCAACGAAAGCGTCTTGGTCGTAGACCAGAAGATGGCGACAACGGTTTTCCTTCATTAGTTCGATGCAACGCTCGCAGCGTTCGTTTGCCTGAACCGAGACCGGACTTTTGCGCATCACTTCCGAGAGGCGAACGGTCGCGGCGTCCTTGCGATCCCGGACCACATTGCGCATGAGATCGCGTTCGGTAAAGATGCCGGTGACCTGTGACGCGCGGCTGACAATTACGGAGCCGATGTGGTGCTCGCTCATCAGGACAGCTGCATCGAGCGCGGTGTTGTCCTCCTTCAGCAGCGCCACCCGCCGTTCGACCTTTTCGGTGATCAGCGTCATGGAATGACCCTCCTCGCAGTGCGGAAGTGTCGGCTATTACTCCACGCTGCCGAAACTCCGGTCGACGGCGCCGACTGGCGCCTTGAGTCCCGCCACGCGGCAACCCTGCGCGACCGGACCACCGGGAAAAATTTCGTAGAGATAGCGCAATCCGCCCTTGGCGTGGAATTTCTCGTCCAGGGCATCATGCAGTTCGTGCACGTTTAGTGGGCGATCCTGGTGATTGGCATAGTATTCCTGAAGTGCGCGTATGGTGTTCCAGTGATCGGCGTTGAGCGCGAGACTTTCCTGCTTTGCGATGGCGCGTCCCGTCGCCTCGGTCCAATCTTCGGGTGCACGGGGGAACTTGGGATCCTTACGTGATCCGTTATCGCTGTCGACAATCGACTCCAAAAGAGTTGTCATGGTTGCGCCTCCATTTGCGGGGTTGCTTGCTGGAATCTTGTCTGCCTAGCCTCCTACACTGACTGGCGGGGGGATGGAACTACCGACTGGGCCAGAAATGGTCCGATAGATATTATAGTCCCAAGCCTGTGCGGACCATACAAGGACAGAGACACTGCCATGCTTGACTGAGGCCTCGCGCCTGACCTGGCCAGGAATACCCTGAATTTCCGCGGCTGCGCAGGCAATTCGAGATTGGCACCCGCCATGCACGAGGAATTCATGCCATTCTTAAACACACAATTTCGCTGCGTGATCTCCTGGCCATTCCGGCTTCGGGCCGGGAGCGTGATCGTGTGCTACTGCCTCCTTGCAGGCTGTATCGCTGGTTCACCGGCGACAGCGGTTGGGCTCCCTGCACCGGCAACTGCGGCTACGCTACCGGTCGACGCGCCGGTAACCATTGGCGTGCTGGACGCAGGCTGGCATACCGGCGTAATGCTTCCGGCGGATAAACTTGGCCCGCCGCTGGACGAATTGCGTCGACGGTTTCCGCACGCGAAATATCTTGAGCTCGGATGGGGTAATCGCCATTTTTACATGACGACACGGCCTGATATCGGCATGGCGATCGCCGCTCTCTTTCCCTCACGCAGCGCGGTCTACGTGCAGGCCTATCAGCATAATCCGGGCGCCGCCGGCACCTCGATCGAGGCAGTGCACTGGCTATGCGTCAGTGGCGCCGGCTTTCGAAAGTTGCAGGCCTATGTCGGAGATTCATTCCAGAAAGACCGGCGCGGCGAGCTGGTTGGACTGCAAGCCGAGGTTGCTCCGCCCAGCGAGTTCTTTGCATCCACACAATCCTACGACGCCTTTCATACCTGCAACACCTGGACCGCGACAGCGTTGCACACTGCTGGACTGCCGGTGGCAGACCGCGGTGTCATCTTCGCGCGCCAGGTCATGTCCGAAATCCGGCCATTGCGCGCCTGTGCGGGAGCGACTTTGTGATATGTCGCGAGTGCTGCCTGCATATCGTGATCCGGTTGCGGCACTTTTGATTGCCCGCCGCAGGACGCCGGCTTGAGGTATAATCCGCGCGCATAAACCTTATCCCACGCGCCAGGACTCTTCGGGTCAGTCTCAAGGCGCAAGGGTTCCAATAACCCCCAATTGGCAGACATATCCATGATGGATCTGGACGATCTTTTCGAACAGGAATTTCCGGTCGAAAGCAATCTCGTGTATCTCAACCATGCCGCAGTTGCGCCCTGGCCGTTGCGCACCGGCGAGGCGGTACGACGATTCGCCGCCGAATGTGTCGACATGGGGGCTTGCGACTATGTGACCTGGCTAGAAAAGGAGCAGGAACTGCGCGGGCAACTGGCGCGCCTGATTAATGCACAGTCTGCCGACGACATCGCGCTGCTCAAGAACACCTCCGAGGGTCTTTCCACGGTGGCGCAGGGTTTTCCGTGGACCGCAGGAGACAACATCGTCATCAGCAACGAGGAGTTTCCGTCAAATCGCATTGTCTGGGAGTCGCTGGCTGGTCGCGGTGTGGAATTGCGTCAGGTTTCGCTGGAGCGCGGTGGCGATGGCGAATCTGCATTGCTGGCCGCTGCCGACGCGCGCACGCGTCTGCTCGCTGTAAGCAGCGTGCAATACGCCAGCGGACTGCGGATTGACCTTAAACGTCTTGGCCGGCAGTGTCGCGAACGCGGCATCGCCTTTTGCGTGGATGCGATCCAGGGACTCGGCGTTACGGCACATGATGTGCAGAGCATGGCGATCGATTTTCTTGCAGCCGATGCGCATAAATGGCTTCTCGGGCCGGAAGGCATTGCGGTCTTCTATTGTTCGCCAGCGTGGCGCGAGCGTCTGGCGCTGCACGAATATGGTTGGCACATGACCGATCATCCGCACGATTTCGAGCGCACGCAATGGCGTCCTGCCGCCTCCGCCCGACGGTTCGAGTGCGGCAGTCCGAATATGCTGGGCATCCACGCGTTTGCCGCGAGTCTCTCGCTAATCGAGGATATTGGTGCTGCAGAGATGGAAAAGCGCGTGCTGGGCAACGCCGCCTATTTGATGGATGCGATTGTAAGGAATCCGCAGCTTGAGCTGATCACCGACAATCGGCCTGGACGCCATGCCGGCATCGTGACCTTCCGCCACCGCAGCCTCGCCGTTGCGACGCTGTTCGAGCATTTGCGCGCCCAGCGCATCATCTGCGCGCAGCGCGCTGGCGGCATCCGTTTTTCTCCCCACATCTACCACAGCCACGAAACGCTTGATCGAGCACTGGAAGCGTTAGATATTTAATGCTTTAATAATAACGTGTTATATGTACTTTCTAATGTGATTTAAAGATGGGCCGGCATATCTGCAGGGGCGAAAAGGCGGAAAAAATTGGCGGTTGTAACCTGGGCGATGCGTTCCACGCTGACGTTGCGCAGCGTGGCAAGCAGTTCCGCCACATGCCGCACATACGCGGGTTCGTTAGTCCTGCCCCGATGGGGTACTGGGGCAAGGTAAGGTGAGTCGGTTTCGACCAGCAGCCGCTCTTCGGGTACGCGCAGCGCCACCTCGCGCAGTGCCTCGGCGTTGCGAAAAGTGACGATTCCTGAGAAGGAAATGTAGAAACCGAGATTCAGTGCCTCTTGCGCCGTGTCCCAGTTTTCGGTGAAACAGTGCATCACGCCGCCGACCTGCTCGGCCCCCTCCTCACGCATGATGCGCAGGGTATCTGCTGCGGCCTCGCGTGTGTGAATGATAAGTGGCTTGCCGCTTTTGCGCGCCGCCCGGATATGGCAACGGAAGCGCTCTTGCTGCCAGCCCATGTCGCCAGTTGCACGGTAGTAGTCGAGCCCGGTCTCGCCGATAGCCACGATGCGCGGGTCGGCTGCCAGCTGCGTCAGCTCTTCCACCGACGGTTCCCTCCCTTCGGTGTGATCGGGATGGACGCCGACCGAACCATAGATATTGGGATGGCTGTGGGCCAAATCGCGTATCTGCGGGAAATCCTCGAGATTAACGGCCGCGCACAGCAAATAGCCGACTTCGTTGGCGCGGGCGTTTTCGAGGATCCGGGGAAGCTGGTTGGCGAGCGGTTCGAAATTGATGTGGCAGTGGGAATCGACGAGCAGCGACATGTTACATGGTGTGGGTCGGCTTATCCGAAGTCAGCTGGCCAGCCAGCAATGCTTCGATCTTGTTGCGTGCCGTACCAGAATCCTTTTCGCTGAATTGGATACCGATACCAGCGGCGCGGCTTCCTTGGGCGCCCACTGGTGTGACCCACACTACATGACCGGCGACGGGAATCTTTTCCCTGCTGTCCATCAGAGTGAGCAGCATGAAGACTTCGTCGCCAAGCTTGTAGGACTTGGTGCTGGGAATGAAAATGCCACCGCCCTTCACGTACGGCATGTACGCAGCATAGAGGGCGCTTTTGTCTTTGATGGTCAGCGACAGCACGCCCGGGCGAGCTATCGCGGCAACCGGTTTCATATTTTCAGCCATAGTTCAAGGATGCTGTGCCAGTCTCGTCCATCGGATCAGAACATCCTCAAGCAGAAGCAGGTCGTCCAAAGGACCGCCCGCCAGGTTCCTGCTGTCAGATACTGTCTCAAGAAAACGGAATAACTGCTTCAAGTCTAACCGCTTTTGCAGCACATGCAACCGTTCACGCACGTCTCGGTTGACGATGCCTTCGCACCGGGGTGCGGCGCCGATACGGATGAGATCCATGATGCCGCCTTGCAGCCAATCTAGGCAAAGCCGTGCCCCGTGCGCCTTCCAGCGGGCAGCACAGGCCAGTGGATCGGCGCGCTTTTGCGCAAGGTTTTCCACGTCACTCAGCAGTTCGCCGCGCACGTTAAGGAAGTCGTTGTGCGTCAGTTCCAGAGCGCGTAGCGTTGCACCACCGGCCAGATCGAGCAGCACTTGTGCCTGTTCCCCCGGCAGCCCGGCCGTGGCCTGAATCCACTCAAGGGCTACGCGCCGTTCCGGTGTGGTGAAAGTCAGGCGCTGACAGCGGCTGCGAACTGTGGCCGGCAGGCGCGTGGGATCGGCGGTGACGAGAAGCAGCAGGCTGTCGGACGGCGGTTCTTCTAGCACTTTTAGCAGGCTGTTGGCCGCGTTGCTGTTCATGGCCTCTGCAGGAGAGATGATCACGATCTTGCGCTGGCCGATATGCGGGCGTAGCTGCAGAAGATCAGCCAGTTCCCGGATCTCGTCGATGGTAATCGCCTTGCCCTCTTCCAACGGAGCCACCCAGCGCACATCGGGGTGATTGCCGGCTGCCAGCAGGCGGCAGTTCTGGCAGGTTCCGCAGGCGGTCGCGTTGGCAAGGTCGGGCCGCTTGCAGGACAGCACCACCGACAGGAGCGCGGCAAACTGCGCCTTGCCCAGGCCGCGCGGCCCGTTAAGCAAAAAGGCGTGCGGCAGACGGTCGATGCCCTGCAGTACCCGCTGCGCTTGCGGGCGGGTCCAGGGATAGAGCTGCGGCTGACGGCTCATGCCAGGAATTCCCGCATGATGGTGCGGATCTGGTCCTCAACCTGTTCGCGCGGCAGCGCGCTGTTAACTACGCGGATGCGTACCGGCTCGCGTGCCGCCGCGTCCAGATAATGGGCCCGCACACGCTCGAAAAATTCGCGGTTTTCACGCTCGAAGCGATCCGGGGCACTGCGCTTGCCGGCGCGCCTTAGGCCCTCTTCCACAGGGATATCCAGCAGCAATGTGAGGTCCGGGCGCAATTCCTCTTGCACCCATTGCTCCAGCACGCGAATGCGCCGGTCGGGCACGCCGCGGCCGCCTCCCTGATAGGCATAGGTGGCGTCGGTGAAGCGATCGCACAACACCCAGGCGCCCTGCGCCAGGGCCGGTCGAATGCGCTTTGCCAGGTGCTCGGCGCGGGCGGCAAACATGAGAAGCAGCTCGCTGTCGCTGCAGATGCCCTCGTGATTTCCGTGCAGCAGGATCTGGCGCAAAGCTTCACCCAGACTAGTGCCGCCGGGTTCGCGCGTGGTGAGGAACTGGATGCCGGCGGCTTGCAGCAACTCCTCGAGAAATGCGAGGTTCGTGCTCTTGCCGGCGCCTTCAACGCCTTCCAGCGTAATGAAGCGCCCAATGGTCACTTATTGGCTTCGCCTGTACGGCGCCTGTGCACCTGCCGGCGGTGATGTGGTTTCGACTTGGCGTAGGCGAGATGCTCGGCCGATGCCTGAGGCAGCGGTTTGCCCTTCAGCTGGTATTTGATGACCGCGCGGTTGTGATCTGCGAGGTTGTCTGAAAATACGTGCGTGCCGTCGCCGCGCGACACGAAATAAAGTGCCTTTGTGTCGGCCGGGTTGAGCGCGGCATGCAGCGAATCCTCACTCGGCATTGCGATCGGTGTCGGCGGCAGTCCATGGATCACGTATGTGTTATAGGGTGTGGGCCGCGTGAGATCGCGGAACGTGATCTTGCCGTGGTATCTATCCCCCATACCGTAGATCACGGTCGGATCAGTCTGCAGTCTCATTCCCAGACGCAGGCGATTGGCGAACACACCAGCGATGATGCTGCGTTCTTCCGGTTTGCTTGATTCCTTTTCCACGATAGACGCCAGGGTAAGTGCCTGTTCCGGCGTCTTGAGCGGTACGCTGGAGTCGCGCGATGCCCATTCCTTCTGTAGCGTCACATCCATTTTTTGAAACGCGCGCTGCAGAACAAGCAGATCTGACATTCCTGCCGAATAGTAATAAGTGTCAGGATAGAATCGTCCTTCAGGCGACATACCGGGATAGCCGAGGCTAGCCATGATCTTTTGCGGCGGCATGCCCTGCAGTGTATGCGTCAGACGCGGAGCCGCATCGAGCGACTGCATCACCTGCTTGAAGGTCCAGCCTTCGACAATGGTGAACGGATATTCAACCACGCGGCCGTTCACCACCTGGTCGAGAAGTTCCATCGGCGTGACGCCTTTGCGGAATCGGTATTCGCCGGCCTTGAGATCGCGACCTTGGCCTTTGAGATAGGCAAGCCATACCAGAGTATGGGCATCCGGCAGCACTTTTTCGTCGTACAGCTGGTGGGCGAAGCCGCGCAGGGTGGTGCCGGGCTGTACCACGTAGATCTTGGGCTCTGGTGACAGCGGCGTCACGCTGACCCAGTAAAGATAAGCCGCTGACGCAATGAACGGCGTAGCGAAGGCGGCGATCGCATATTTAATTACTGGCCGCAATGCATGTCCCCGGCCGTAGGGTCTTCGGTATCGTCTGCGATTCCTGAACAATTGGAACAATTGCATTACTCCTGGCTGCTTCAGCCCTGACTCGTGCCGGTTCGATCGCCGGCTGTCCCGCTGGCAGCCTTGGTGCCAATGTGACAGTGGCGGGGAGAAGCGACAAACTCAAGCCTATATTATATCCCCGGTACGTTGATCTGGCTCTGCAATATGCAGCGGGTGATTGCTGTACTCGCAGGCGCCCTGCCGGTTCGACACTGTTGTCCGCCGGTTACCCGCCAAATGTTGCATGATCGACACCGTCCATTGGCAGCCGCGTTGTATTTATTTTGCGCGATTTGCCTGGGACGCAGCCACAAGTGCGCGATATGCGTCGGGATCGGCGCGCCGGGCGGCGCGAAGTGGCAGAATACGCCGACAGAGTGACAGAGAGTTCGGTGCCGGGCGATACGTAGTGCTGCGTACGTCGCTTATCGGACTCACTTCAGGCGGCGCATCACCAGCGTGCCGTTGGTGCCGCCGAATCCGAAGGAGTTTGACATGGCCACGTCAATTTTCATGTCGCGTGCCGTATTCGGCACGTAGTCGAGGTCGCACTCCGCTTCCGGGGTAAACAGGTTGGTTGTGGGCGGCGCAACGCCGTAATGCAGCGCCAGCGCGGTGTATACCGCTTCGACACCGCCAGCGGCACCCAACAGGTGTCCGGTCATGGATTTGGTGGAACTCATTGCCAGGCGGTGGGCATGTTCGCCGAACGCGCTCTTGACCGCTTTGGTTTCAGCGCGATCGCCGAGCGGTGTCGATGTGCCGTGCGCGTTGATGTAGTTGACCTCATCGGCATTGACACTGGCGTTGCGCATAGCGTTGCGCATGCAGCGTGCTGCGCCCTCGCCGCCCTCCTGCGGGCTGGTCATGTGATAGGCGTCCCCGCTCATGCCGAAGCCGGCCAGCTCGCAATAGATGCGTGCGCCGCGCTTGCGTGCATGCTCAAGTTCCTCGAGTATCACGATACCCGCTCCTTCGCCGAGCACGAAACCGTCGCGATCCTTGTCCCATGGGCGGCTCGCGGTGGTTGGATCATCGTTGCGCGTGCTGAGGGCGCGTGCATTGCCGAAACCCGCCATGCCGGTCGGTGTTACAGCTGCCTCCGCCCCGCCCGCCACCATCACATCGGCATCGCCGTACTCGATGATGCGTGCCGCGTCGCCAATGGCGTGGGTGGCTGTGGCGCATGCCGTGACCATGGCCAGGTTCGGACCCTTCATGCCGTAGAAAATCGACAGGTTGCCGGAGATCATGTTGATGATGCTCATCGGGATGTAGAACGGCGAGATGCGCCGATGACCCTTCTCAAGTATCGTGCGCGTGCCGTTTTCAATTGTGTGCAGCCCGCCAATGCCGGCGCCAACGTGCACGCCAATGCGTTCGGCATTGTTTTCCGTCACCTCAAGGCCCGAGTCCTTAACCGCCTCGATTCCCGCCGCCATGCCAAACTGCACGAAGCGGTCCATCTTGCGCGCATCTTTTTCCACCAGGTAATTGGTCGCATCGAAGTCTTTGACCTCGCCCGCAATGGTCGAGGGATAGCCTGTGGCGTCGAACTGGGTGATGGTGCGGATGCCACTGCGGCCGGCCATTATGCCCTGCCAGTTTTCGGAAACGCCGATGCCCAATGGGGAGATGATTCCAAGTCCCGTGATGACGACGCGTCTTTTGCTCAATCAAACATCCTCGCGGTGGTTGAGATCATGATGCGCAACTTCAGGAATCGGCTGAAAACAAAACCAAAGGGCCGCCTCCACGCACCGTGGCTGGCGGCCCTTTGCTTGCAGCGCCTGAATATTACTTCAGGTGCGCGTTGATATAGTCGATCGCCTGTTTGACGGTAGTAATTTTTTCCGCCTCTTCATCCGGGATCTCGCAGTCGAATTCCTCTTCCAGGGCCATCACCAGCTCCACGGTATCGAGTGAGTCCGCGCCAAGATCGTCGACGAAGGAAGATTCTTTGGTGACTTCGCTTTCGTTGACCCCTAGCTGCTCCACGACAATTTTCATGACGCGTTCATCTACACTGCTCATAGCTACGCTTTCCTCCGAGAATTTGTCCACAATTCATGCTTATCGGCCCTTCGCGGCCGCATTTAACACGATTACCGCGGTTAAGTCCACCCGCGGCCATACTCAATTCATGAACATGCCACCGTTGACGTGCAGGGTCATGCCCGTGATATAGGCTGCGCCCGGTGACGCCAGAAACGCCACGGCCTGGGCCACATCTTCGACGCTTCCCAGGCGACCAAGGGGGATCTGCTGCGTCAGGGCGCTGCGCTGCTCGTCCGTCAGGGCGCGGGTCATGTCCGTGTCGATAAAACCCGGCGCCACCGCATTGACCGTAATGCTGCGCGATCCGATTTCACGCGCCAGAGCATGGGTGAACCCGACGATGCCGGCCTTGGCGGCGGCATAGTTGCTTTGTCCGGCATTGCCGGTGAAGCCTACCACCGACGTGATGTTTATAATCCGGCCCTTGCGCGCCTTGGTCATCCCGCGCAGACATGCCTTGGACATTCGATATACGGACTTGAGATTCGTGTCCATAATCGCGTCCCACTCCTCGTCTTTCATGCGCATCAGGATATTGTCGCGCGTGATACCAGCATTATTGACCAGAATGCTTGGTCCGCCCAGCGACTTTTGCACCTGTTCAAGCATTGTGTCAATGGAAGACTGGTCAGTCACATTGAGGACTACGCCCTGGCCTCTAATGTTGTTGTCAGTCAATAGCTTACTAATTTTTACTGCTCCATCACCTGAGGTGGCAGTTCCGATCACCGCCGCCCCGCGGCGGCCAAGTTCGAGCGCGATGGCTGCACCGATGCCGCGGGTTGCGCCGGTCACCAGTGCCACTTCCGATTCGAGCGACATGCCTTTTTCCTCCTCGCAGCTGTTTATTGACCCGTGCCGGCGAGCGCCGTCTGCAGGCTTTCTGGATCGTATACCGGCAGCGTCAGCGTATCTTTGGCGATGCGCTTGTTAAGCCCGGCGAGTACCTTGCCGGGACCGCATTCTACCAGCACAGTGATGCCGTCAGTGGCCATTGTTCTGATTGTTTCCACCCAACGGACTGGTGACTCGATCTGTTGCGCCAGCGCGCTGCGGATTGCGTCCGGATCGCGTTCTCTTTGCACGTGTGCATTGTGGATGACGGGAATCCGTGGTCTGCGGATTTCAACCTGTGCCAGACGTTCCGCCATGCGCTGTGCCGCGGGGTGCATGAGGGCGCAATGTGACGGCACGCTAACGGGCAGTACGACGGCGCGTTTGGCGCCGGCGCTACGTGCCTGCTCGACAGCGCGCGCTACGGCAGCGGCGGTGCCGGCAATGACGATCTGTTCCGGCGAATTGAAGTTGACCGGCGCCAAAACATCGCCCTGCGCAGCCTGGGTGCAGAGCGCGCGCACCGCGTCGCCCTCAAGTCCGAGAATCGCCGCCATTCCGCCTTGCCCGGCCGGTACCGCTTCTTGCATGAAGCGCGCGCGGTCGGCGACCAGGCGCACGGCATCCGCGAAACCGATGGCATCGGCACAAGTTAGCGCCGTGTACTCCCCGAGGCTGTGCCCGGCCATGACGACCGGTTGCGCGCCGTGGTGCGCCTGCCACACACGCCACACCGCGACGCCTGACGTGAGCATGGCCGGCTGGGTGTACTCGGTCTGATTAAGTTTTTCTTCCGGACCTACGGTGACGATTTCCCACAGATCATAACCGAGTACGTCCGATGCTTCGGCGAATGTCTTCTGCACTTCGGGCTGCCTGGCGGCCAAGGCGGCAAGCATGCCTACCGATTGAGATCCTTGTCCGGGGAACACGAATGCAAGTTTGGGGTTCATTGCGGTGATCAACTCTGGTTGTCGAATTCTTGGAATTGGGTTCATGGCCCGCGGCGACGCCGGGCAATCCCGGCTTGCTTAGGCAGGACTCAGAACTTAAGCAGCACGGAACCCCAAGTGAAGCCGCCGCCAAAGGCCTCCATCATCAGGATGTCGCCACGGCGGATACGTCCGTCGCGCACGGCCTCATCGAACGCCAGCGGAATGGATGCTGCTGAGGTGTTGCCATGGCGGTCGACTGTCACCACGACCTGATCCATGGGCATGCCAAGCTTCTTAGCGGTGGCGCTTATTATGCGGATGTTTGCCTGGTGCGGTACCAGCCAGTGGATATCGCTTTTTTGCATGCCATTGGCGGCGAGCGTCTCATCGACAATGCGCCCGAGCGTATTGACCGCGACCTTGAATACGTCATTGCCGCGCATCTGCACGAAGGCCTGATTGTTGCGTACCTTGTCGTAGCCCTGGGAAATGCCGGCCGGCACAGTAAGCAGTTCCTTGTAGTGACCATCGGCATGCAAGTGTGAGGAGATGATGCCCGGTGCGTCCGAGACTTCGAGCAGCGCGGCGCCGGCCCCGTCGCCGAACAGCACACACGTGCTTCGGTCGCTCCAGTCGAGAATGCGCGAAAGCGTTTCGGCGCCAATCACCAGCGCGCGGCGCGCGGCGCCGGTACGTATGAACTTGTCGGCTATATCGATGGCATAGACAAAGCCGGTGCACACCGCTTGCACGTCGAAGGCCGGGCAGCCCCGGATGCCGAGGCGTTCCTGCAGCAGGCAGGCAGTGCTGGGAAAGATCCGATCGGGTGTGGTGGTGGCAACGATGATGAGATCGATCGTTTCGCGCTCGATTCCGGCCGCTTCGATGGCACGCAGTGCCGCCTGTTCGGCCAGATCACAAGTTGTCTGCCCTTCAGCCGCAATATGCCGCTCGCGGATTCCGGTACGTGTGACAATCCACTCGTCCGAAGTGTCGACGATTCTTTCCAAATCGGCATTGGTCAGGATCTTCTCTGGAAGACAGCCGCCGGTGCCGATGATGCGCGAATGTATCATGCGGAATGGCTGCGTACCTGCATCGACGTAAGGCGCCTACCGATGAGTTGTGGTACCTGGTTACTGATGGCAGCGATGGCAACGCGTATGGCGTGTTCGAAGGCGTAGGCATCGGCACCGCCATGACTTTTGATCACAATGCCGTTGAGACCGACGAGACTTGCCCCGTTATACTGACGCGGGTCGACCTTCTTGCGGAAGGAACGGATCGCCGGAAGTGCGACCAATCCGGCAACGCGGCGAAAGACGTTTTGCATGAATGCCTCTTTCATAAGATGTGAGATCATGCGCGCCAGGCCTTCGCTTGTCTTCATCGCGACGTTGCCGACGAAACCGTCGCATACCACGACGTCGGAATTGCCAGTGAAGATCTCGTCGCCTTCCACATAACCGCCGTAGTTCAATTCGCTGTGGCGAAAAAGCTCAGCTGCCTTCTTCACCGTTTCGTTGCCCTTGATGTCCTCCACGCCGATGTTGAGCAGGCAGACCTTGGGTGAGGGATTATGTTCAATCGCCCCGACCAGAAGCGACCCCATGATTCCGAACTGCAACAGCTGTTCCGGAGTCGAGTCCACGTTGGCGCCAAGGTCGAGCACATGCACATGGCCGTGCATCGTAGGCCAGGCAGTGATGATGGCCGGTCGATCGATGCCAGGCAGGGTCTTCAGGACGAAACGCGCTGTGGCCATGAGGGCACCGGTATTGCCGGCACTAACGCACGCGCCGACTTCCCCGCTCTTCACCAGGTTGATGGCCACACGCATGGACGAGTCCTTCTTGGAGCGCAGCGCCTGGCTCGGTGGTTCGTCCATGCCGACGACTTCCGAGGCATGGTGCAACCGCAGTCGATCGCTCTCGGCGCCGCCCAGGCGCTCCAGTTCTGCCGTCATAGCGGCGCGCTGTCCGACCAAGATAAGCCTGAGATCGGCCTGCTCGCGCAGCATGTTGAGTGCCGCAGGCACCGTGACCTGCAAGCCACGATCACCGCCCATGGCATCCAGGGCAATAGTGATACTCAAGGTTTACCCTTCCCTATGGGCGAATGTCCGATCCGCTGCCGGCTCAGTCTGATTTGGTTTCTAGAATCTTGCGTCCACGGTAGTACCCGCTGGCGCTGATGTGGTGGCGCCGGTGGGTCTCCCCGCTCGTCGGCTCGATTGAAAACTGGTCGGTTTTCAATGCGTCGTGGGAACGGCGCATGCCGCGCTTGGACGGGGTTTTTCGGCTTTTCTGTACGGCCATGGATAATCCTCATTCTCGTCATGAAATTAATCGTCAGTCCTTGCGCTTGAGACTTTCGAGCACTGCAAACGGACTGGCTGGTGCCTGCGGTTGCTCGGCCGGTGCGCGCTTACCGGGTTTCCCGATTGCCGCCGGAGCGCATGCGCCTTGCGTATGCCGCGGCGTCATAGGCAGTGCCAAAAGCAGCTCATCCTCTACCATCGCGCTCAGAGGGACAGGGGCGGTGACTTCCAGAACGTCCGCCTCTTCCGGCAGTCCCGCCTGCGATTCGCCCGGCCGCACCAGCAAAAGCTGCGTAGCGATGCCCAATTCCTGCGATACCGTTTGCAGGCAGCGCTGGCAGGTCAAATCTAGACTCGTCACGATCCTTCCTTCGACCTTCCTAATCCCCTGGGCGCTGCGCTCAAATCGCAGGCTCACGCGTACCCTGCCCTGGGGGTTGCGGCACAATTCCCGCAAGCGCGGCATTCCCTCCAGGGAAAGCTCGCCCTCCAGGGTGATCCCCTCGTCAGCGAGCTGAATCGGGTCTATCACCGCCGGTAAAACGCCGAACATAAGCCGCGCATCATATAATTGCCCGTGAAACCTGTCAAAATTGCATTGAATTGAAAGTAAATGTCAGGCTGCCATTTTCGGCGTGCTTTTCGCGCATGCCGCCGTTTCACGCATCCGCCGCATTTTATTGACACCCCTGCCGGGATTACGTAAAAGGGAAGTTCCGGGTATTTCAGCCCGCAGTTTCCGACCCAGGCGCGCACCGGGCACGTTGCCCGTGTAATCCGCGCAGCCGACGGAGTTTGCCGTGTTTAACAAGATACTAGTAGCCAATCGCGGTGAAATCGCGGTCCGAATTGTACGCGCCTGCGCCGAGATGGGCATCAAATCGGTGGCGATATATTCCGACGCCGATCGCAGCGCGTTGCACGTGAAGAAGGCGGATGAAGCCTACAGCGTAGGACCCGACCCTGTGGGCGGTTATCTCAATGCGCACCGTATCGTGAACCTGGCAGAAGCGGCCGGCTGCGATGCGTTGCATCCGGGCTATGGTTTCCTGTCGGAAAATCCCGAACTCGCGCGCATCTGCGCGCGGCGCGGTGTGCGATTCATCGGCCCATCGGCCGAGGTCATCCGTCGCATGGGGGATAAGATCGAAGCACGCAAGAGCATGATTGAAGCAGGCATTCCGGTGGTGCCCGGAAGCGACTGCAGTCTCAAGGATCTCAGCGAGGCGCTCACGCTGGCGCGCGCCATCGGCTATCCAGTGATGCTCAAGGCCACAACTGGCGGCGGCGGCCGCGGCATCCGCCGCTGCGACGGCGAGGACGATCTCAAGCGCAACTTCGAACGCGTCGTATCCGAGGCAACCAAGGCATTCGGCTCGGCCGACGTGTTCCTGGAGAAATTTATCCCCAGTCCGCGGCACATTGAGGTGCAGATTCTGGGCGATGCGCACGGCAACGTCGTGCATCTGTTCGAGCGCGACTGTTCGATCCAGCGCCGCCACCAGAAGCTCGTGGAAATTGCGCCCTCACCGCAGATCAGCAAGGAGCAGCGCACTCAAGTGTGTGACCTGGCGGTGCGCGCGGCGCGCACTGTCGGCTACGAGAATGCCGGCACCGTGGAGTTCCTGCTGGATCACGACGGCAACATCTATTTCATGGAGATGAACACGCGCTTGCAGGTGGAGCACACGGTAACCGAGCAGATTACCGGGGTGGACATCGTGCAGGAGCAGATCAGTATCGCCGCCGGCGAGCCTCTTGGCTATCGCCAGAAGGACATTCAGTGGCGCGGTTTCGCCATCCAGTTCCGCATCAATGCCGAGGATCCGAAAAACGATTTCCTGCCGAACTTCGGACGCATCACGCGCTACTACTCGCCGGGCGGTCCGGGCGTGCGCACCGATGCCGCCATCTATACCGGTTATGAGTTTCCCCCCTACTACGATTCCATGTGTGCCAAGCTCACGATCTGGGCGCTTACCTGGGAAAAAGCATTGGCACGCGCCGAGCGCGCTCTGCGCGACATGGGAGTAGCCGGCGTCAAAACGACGATTCCCTATCACCTGCAGATAATCGGCACGCCGGAGTTTCGCGCCGCGAGGTTTGATACCGGGTTCGTGGAACAACATCCCGAGCTGGTAAACTACTCGGCACGCCGGCCGCCGGGGCATCTTGCCACGGCTATCGCGGCCGCGATCGCAGCGCACTACGGCCTGTAATTAAGAAAAAGCTGATGCAAGGACCTGCGCATGGCATCGAATAAAGTTTTCGTGACCGAGCTGATTCTGCGCGACGCGCATCAGTCGCTCATTGCCACTCGCCTGCGTACCGCCGATATGCTGCCTGCATGTGAACGGCTCGACAAAGTGGGTTTCTGGTCACTCGAGGCCTGGGGCGGCGCTACCTTCGATGCCTGCATTCGCTTTCTCAAGGAAGATCCGTGGGCGCGTCTGCGAACCCTCAAGGCGGCGCTGCCGAATACTCCGATTCAGATGTTGCTGCGCGGCCAGAACTTGCTTGGCTATCGCCACTACTCGGACGATGTCGTCAGGGCTTTCGTGAAGAAGTCGGCGGAAAACGGTGTCGATGTTTTCCGTATTTTCGACGCCATGAACGACCTGCGCAATCTGCGTGTGTCGATCGAGGCGGTTATCGCAGCTGGCAAGCACGCACAGGGTTCCATCTGCTATACCACGAGCCCAGTGCACACGATTGCGCATTTCGTGGAACAGGCGGTGGAGCTGGAGAAGATGGGCTGCCACAGTGTGTGCATCAAGGATATGGCGGGGCTGCTCACCCCGGCGCGTTCCGCGCAACTCTTCTCCGCACTGTACAAGGCGGTGAAGGTGCCCCTGCATTTCCATTCACACACCACTGCCGGCATCGCCAACATAAGCATGTACACGGCGGTGGAAAATGGTGCGCGCCACGTCGATACGGCCATCAGTTCCATGTCCTGGGGCACAAGTCACGCGCCCACGGAATCGATGGTGGTGGCATTGCGCGACACTCCCTACGACACGGGTCTTGATCTGGTTGCGCTGCAGGACATTGCTGATTACTTCCGCGACGTGCGCAAGAAGTACCACCAGTTCGAAAGCGAGTTCAGCGCTATCGACACGCGCGTACAGGTGAACCAGGTGCCGGGTGGCATGATCTCCAATCTGTCGCATCAGCTTAAGGAACAGGGTGCGTTGTCGCGCATGGCCGAGGTGCTGGCCGAGATCCCGCGCGTGCGCGAGGACCTGGGGTTCCCGCCACTGGTGACGCCCACGTCGCAAATCGTCGGCACGCAGGCCGTGCTCAACGTGCTCACCGGGCAACGCTACAAGAGCATCACCAACGAAGTAAAACTCTATCTGCAGGGCCGCTACGGGCAGGCGCCCGGCCCGATGAACGACGCTGTGCGGCGCATGGCCATCGGCGACGAGGAAGTGATCAGCTGTCGCCCAGCGGATCGGCTGACGCCGGAGATGGATCGTCTGGAGGAGGATATCGCCGGACTCGCTCACTCCAGGGAGGATGTGCTTACCTATGCGATGTTCCCGGAAGTCGGGCGCGCATACCTCGAGGGGCGCGCAAACGGCACGCTGGTGCCGGAAGAGCTGCTGCCCTTGCCGGTAGTGCAAGGTGCTGCGCCGGCCCTTGCGCCGACCGAGTTCAATGTGACTGTGCATGGAGAAACCTACCACCTCAAGATCACCGGTGCCGGTCACCGCAACGAAGGGCGCCGGCCATTCTATGTCTCGGTCGACGGAATGCCGGAGGAAATCCTGGTAGAAACCCTGCAGGAGGTCGTACCGACCGAAGCCGGCGAAGTCGACGTCAAGCGCGTATCCAAGGACTCGCGCCGGCCGCGCGCCAACAAGGCCGGGCACGTCACTACGTCGATGCCGGGTACGATCGTGGAAGTAATGGTAAAAGTTGGAGACAAGGTCAAGGCCGGCGACGTGCTGCTCGTCATCGAAGCCATGAAAATGGAAAGCGAGGTATCGGCTCCGGTCGCCGGGGCGATCAAGGCCATCCATGTGTCCAAAGGCGACAGCGTCAATCCGGACGAGGCGCTCATCGAAATCG
>JAJXUF010000007.1 GCA_021783175.1 Pseudomonadota bacterium | reverse complement strand
CAGGCCGCGCAGGATGCGGGCCGTCACCGGCCACAGCGGACAGGTTCGTACCTTGCGGCCCTTGCCGAGCAGCCGTACCTGCGGCGGAGCCTCGAGGCGCACGTCGGCAACGCGCACATTGAGCGCTTCCTGGACACGGGCGCCGGTGTTGAACATGAACGCGAAGAGCGCGTAGTCGCGCCGGCCGAGATCCGTTGAACGATCGATGCTCTTGAGCAGCGCGTCGAGCTCGGCACGATCAAGATACTCGATCGGAGCCTCTACCGACCCGCGCTTGAACGGCATGCCGATGATTCGCTGCAGGGTGCCCAGATGCTCTGGGCGCTGCCCGGCGAGGTAGCGTGCGAAGACGTGGATCGCCCCGAGCCGCGCATTACGGGTGGCGATGCTGTTGTGCCGCTCGGCTTCGAGTGCGGCAAGGAAGCGTGTGATGCGCTCGACGGTGAGATCCGGCACGTCCAGACGATCCACCGTGCGGCGCAGCTCCCGCGCCGTGAAGCGCAGAAGGAGCAGCAACGCGTCGCGGTAGCTACGGATCGTGTGCGGACTTAGGCCCCGTTGGGCGGGGAGGAAGTCCTCGAAGAACGTGACCAAATCGCGGCCTAGCGCCGTAGGGATCGTGCGGCTCATGCGGCACCTCCCTCAATCAGCTCTGCACACGAGCTGGCGAAACGCTCGCTCGCAAGGGCCACTACCGCCGGCATGAAGCGTAGGTAATAGGTGGTCGAAGCGATCGATACGTGCCCCATATACATCGAGAGCTTGGGCAACTCGGACTGCACGTCGCGACCCTCCTCGTACCAGCGGCGCAGCGCCGCCACGGCAAACGCGTGGCGAAAGTCGTGTACACGTGGCACGCGCGGGGCATTCGCCCAGATGCCCGAGTGGTGCATTACGTTGTGTATCGCGTTGCCCAGTCCTTCAACGCTGTAGCCGTGCGCGGCGCACCTGCAGAGCAGCATTGTGTTGTGCGCAGTGCGGGGAACGAACGCTGCCCTGACGCGCAGGTACGCGCGCAGCTCTCGGGTGGCGCTTGGGGAGAGAGGTACCCACCGGGACTTGTGGAACTTCGAACCCCAGATGCGCAGAACGCCCGTCTCGGCGTCGACGTCCTCGATACGCAGTCGGGCCACCTCGCCGCGACGAAGGCCCGCCGTGTACATCAACACGATAGCGAGGCGCCGGGCGGTGCGTGACAGAGCACGATCGGCACTTGACGGACGGCGGCCGATGAAGTCCAGCAGTCGCCGGACCTGGTCAGCCTCGATCGGCGTGGGTAGCGGATACGGCCGATGGCGCCCGAGCGTCCAGCGCTGAGGCAGAAAGCATCGGCTCTCGCGACGCCGGCGGTAGCGGCAGAACCGATAAACCATCATCGCCCAGTCGACCTGAGTGTTGTGCGCGCAGTCGCGGAGCTGGCGGCGCCAGTGCTCGAAGCTCTCTGCGTCGAGGTCGGAGTAGCCAGCCCGTGCGAGATAAGCCCGCAGGCGGCGCAGCACGTACTCGTCGAGCCGGATGGCACGCCCGAGAGCGCGCCGACTCGAGATGAACGCCTGCACGGCAGCGTCAAAGCGATGCAGCGGCGATGGCTTACGCATGGCTCCCTCCAACCGGGCACGGAACAGGCAGAGCGACACCGCGCAGCATGGCCACATCGAGTCGCAAGTAGGCGCTTGTGCCGTAGAAGCGGTGGTGCCCGAGAACGTCTCCGATCGCCTTCATGCCCACACCGCGGCTGAGCAAGCGCATCGCGAATGTGTGCCGCAGCCGGTATACGTGCTTGGCGCAGTCCGGCAGTCCTGCCTCGCGCATGCGCTTGCGGAAGATATCTCCGACGGCAGTGCGTTCGAGCGGGATGTATGGACAGCGCGCCCGCATGAAGAGCATCGACGAGACGCTGGCACCGCAAGCGCGGCCGTGCTGCAAGTACTCACGCAACAGCCGCAGCGTGCGCGCGTTGAGCGGAAGCGTCAGCGGCGAGCGCGTCTTGGACTGATAGACGTGAAGGATCTCTCGCTCCCAGTCGATCGAGTCAAGGCGCAGCGCGACCACCTCGCCCGGGCGCAGCCCGTAGTAGGCGATCAGATGCAAAATGCACAGGTCGCGCCAGCCGGCGCGGCTGATGCGGTCGATCGATCGTAGCAGCCTCAGCACGCTCGGCCAGGGCAGCGCTCGTGGCGGTAGCTCGTCGCGGTAGGTGCGCGGCGTGTCGAGCCCGTCGAGGCGCTCGCGCACCAGACCCGCATCATGCGCATAGCGCAAGAACGCCCGCAGATGTGCGACCTCGTGTTGCAGGGAGTGACGGGAGATCTCCCGGCTGCGCTCGAGGATGAAACGCTCGAGATCGTCGCGTGAGAGCCTCATCAGGGATCGCCGCGGGCTCAGGACGCGCGCCAACAGCTTGCGCAAAGTGAAGTTGTGGTGAGTGCGGGCCGAGACAGATAGACCCCGAACTTCGGTGAGGTACTGGTCATACCGGCGAACAAGATCCTCGGAGGGTGGTCGCGGCTCGGCTACCAGACGTCCCTGTGCGCGCAGGTAACGCGTGTAGACGCGCCGGGTGCCGGCGAAGGTAAAGAACCGCGTGCGGGGATGCCGTTCGCGGCCAAAGATGGCTACGAGGTCGGCTTCCCGGAGAACCGGCGGCAAAGAGCCGCGCGACAGCCGCGGCATCACGAACAGGAGCCGTCGAATATGGCAGTCGATGGTGTAGTCAGTGTAGCGCTCGGTGCGAAGCCACTCGATGAAAGCGCGGGCCTCGTTCGCTGCCGGGGACTCTTCGATCATCCGGCGTGTGCTGGGACGTAGATCAACGTTCATGACGCCCTCCGTGGACGTGGTTGGGGGGCGTAACACTATGCCGGACGCGAAAATCTATGTGGAGTGCAAAGCGCGGATGATGGCCTCACGCTGCAGCGCCATCATCCGCACTCCACATATCAAAGAAGTCCCGATTCGCTAAAAAATGGTGAGCTCACCATTTTTCGCCGGACGCGGGCTCGTGTGAGTCCCGGGTCCCGGCACGAAGCGCTGCGGCGCCGAGGGCCGCCTTTGCGCTCGCGAGTGCTGGGTTCGGATTCTGTTCCCGTCCGCCTGCGGCACTCGTCCGGCACCACAGCGCCGGTCCTCCTGCCCCGCTCACCGAATTTCCGCCGGGCGCCGCTAGTAGGAACACAGGATTGCGTAGAAGCCCCGCTCACTCCATGAGGACCGAACATGCTCAGCATCAAAAACCTGAAATCGAACTCCGGCGGTGCCGGTGCGGTCGCCCGCTACTGCGAACACCGCGCCGACTCTTCGCACGGCGTCGGCTACTACTCGGGCGACGGCGCGCCTTCCGCCTGGCACGGCGCCGGGGCGGCCGCCCTGGGCCTGTCCGGCCCCGTGGACCGGGACGATCTGGTGCGTGTCCTGGAAGGCCACCTCCCCGACGGCACCGACCTGACCACCCGCGGGAACCGCGCGGACGACCGCCGCCTCGGGGTGGACCTGACCTTCTCTGCCCCGAAGTCCGTCAGCCTGCAGGCCCTCGCCGGTGGCGATGAGCGGATCATGGCCGCCCATGACCGGGCCGTGCGCAAAGCCCTCGACCTGGTGGAACGCGAGGTCCTGACCGCGCGCCGGGGCAAGGGCGGCGCCGCGCACGAGGTCACCGGCTCCCTGGTCGCAGCGACGTATCGGCATGAGGACTCCCGCCCGGTCAACGGCCACGTGGATCCCCAGCTCCACACCCACTGCATCGTCGCGAATGCCACCCGGCGCGCCGACGGCACCTGGGCGGCCATGGATCTGCAGTTCGGTGAGCACAGTGTGCTGATGCACCTCGCCGACGCGCATTACAAGAACGAACTCGCTCGTGAGATCCAGGCGATGGGCTATTCCATCCGCCGGACCGGTGACGGATTCGAGCTGGCACACATCAGCGACGAGCAGATCGCTCGATTCTCGCAGCGCCGGGAACAGATCGATGCCGCGCTGGAATCCCGCGGGTTGACCCGTGAAACGTCGGACGCGAGGGACCGGGTCCTGGCCAATCTGGCGACCCGCGAGGACAAGACGCAGGACGATCAGTCCGGGCAACGATGGCTGTGGCGGCAGGAAGCGCGCGATGCGGGGATCGTCCTCGACCATCCGCCAGCCGGTGACACGATCACGTCTCCCGACCTGTCCCATGAGGCCGTCAAGTCCGGCACCCGCCACCTGGCGGAACGCAAGACCGTGTTCCGCCGGGATGCCCTGCGGCTCGAAGCGCTCAAGGCCGGCATGGGCAACACCGATCTCGACAGGGTCGACCGTGCGATCGAGGCGAAGGCCGGCGGACTGCTGGATGCCGGTGGCAACACGTACACCACCCGAGATGCGCTCCACCGCGAGCAGGAAATCCTGAGCCGCGCCCGCGCCGGCCAGGGGCAGGCGCGGCAGCTGATGACGCCGGAGGCGGCGGCGCTCCATATAGAGCAGCGCGAGGCCTCACAGGGATTCCGGTATAGCGACGGTCAGCGCCAAGCATTGAAGCTCGGATTCACCTCGACCGACACGGTGACCGGCATCGTCGGCGCGGCCGGTGCAGGCAAGACCACGGCGATGAGCGGACTCATCGAGGCCGCGCATGATCGCGGGCTTGAAGTGATCGGCATCGCCCCCAGCGCGAAGGCGCGCAACGAACTGGAAAGCGCAGGCGCGGAGATCAACCGCACCGTAGCAAGCTTCCTTGCCCGCGAACACGACTACAATGAAAACCGCTTCGTGATTCTGGATGAGGCCGGGATGGTCGGCGCGAAAGACATGGACGCGCTGATGCGCAAACTCGACCAGGAGGGTGGGCGCCTCGTGCTGGTCGGCGATCCGCGCCAGCTCAAGGCGGTCGAAGCCGGCCAGCCGTTCGCGCAACTGATCGAAACCGGCGCCATCGCGCACGCCACGATCGATGAGATTAAGCGCCAGGTGGACCCGGAACTGCGCGCCATCGCACAGGCCTTCGCCCGCGGCGATGCCGCCGGGGCGACCGCGAAAGCAATGGCCTACACGATCGAAGCCCAAATCACCCTGGACCCCGCCGTGGCCCATGCACGCGACCCGAACGGCAATGAAAAAACGACCCCGCAGGAGCGGCGCTCAGGGCTAGCCCGGACGACCGCCGAGGCCTATCTCTCCCTGTCTGCCGAAGAACGTGCAAAAACCTTGGTGCTCAGCGGCACGAACACCGTGCGGCAGCAGGTCAATGCGCAGATCCGGGCAGGCCTGCAGGAACGGGGTGAGGTATCGCGCGATGAGGTTCGGATCCCCGCGCTCGACAAGGCGGGGCTCACTCGGGAGAAGGCGACCCAGGCCGAATCCTACCGGGCGGGCATGGTGGTCCGGCTGGAAGCGGGCAAGGGCCGCAATCGGCACGCCACCGACTACGAGGTATCCCGGATCGATGGCAACCAGGTCGTGCTGCGCGCTTTGGGCGGCACAGAGAAAGCCTGGAACCCGGCAAAGGAGAAAGCCGCAGGCGTCTATGCACCCCGCAACCTGACCCTGGCCGCCGGAGACCAGATCATTTTCAAGGAGAACCAGGGCCGCGGCGACGACAGGATCGTGAACGGCCAGACCGCGACGATCGAGCACGTTGACCCTGACCGGGACGGCGGCACGCAGGTCCTGGCACGGCTCGATGATGGGCGGGAAGTCACGCTCGACCCCAGGCAAAACCACCGCATCGATTACGGCTGGTGCCGGACAGTGCATGCCGCCCAGGGCGCGACGGTGGATCACGTGATCGTCGCGGGTGAGGCCTGCCGTGTGGCGACGGCCGAAACGGCCTACGTCGCGTGCTCGCGCGAGCGCAAGCGCCTGCAGATCGTGACCGACAACCCGCAGCGGCTGCAACAGTCGTGGGAGACGTGGGCGGAGAAGCAGCACGCCCTCACCGCGGGCCGCGAGACGTCGATACCGGATCGGTCGCAACTTCAGTCCCTGCGCGCGGCGGCCGCCCGCGAACTCGGCCGCGCGGGCGACCTGGCGCAAGCCCGCGAGGCCGGGCACCGGATGCAGCGGGCTGCGCCGGCCCCGGCTGTGTCGAGGCACGCGGCCGAACTCGATCGCTGAGTGGCGGCATTTCCGCCGCATACCTATATATAGAGAGGCCGGCATTCCGCCGGCCTTCACGATCCGGAACCCGATTCCGATCAGGAGATGAAACCATGACGAAGGCAGCGCGAGCCAAACGGTTCCCAGGGACGCTCACTGGGTGGTGGGTACTGACCCTTTTAGGCTACGCCGGCGATGCCTCCCTGCACCCGGTGGGTTTTTCGGACGGGGCGCGGGCGGCGGGCGCATGGCTGCGCGCGCAGTTGTTGGCAGCGCCTGCGCGTGAAAGCGCGCTTTCGTTCCTGGTGCAACTGGCCCGGGTCCTGCCGCCGGTGGTGTACCTCGTGCCGGCGGTCGCGGTGGTGGTCGTCGCGGTCATCGCTTATGCGCTCCGGCGGCGCGGCGGCAGCCTCGTCCAGCGCGGGGCGCGCCTGGGTCGACCCGCGCGCAGGGAGCGCGGCGCCATCCCGATCGGCCAGGTCTCTATCCCGCGCGACATCGAAACACAGCATGTGTTGCTCAGCGGTTCCACCGGCACCGGCAAATCGCTTGCACTGCAGGCCCTGGTGGATACGATCCGCGACCGCGCGGGGGAGCGGGCGGTCGTGGTCGATCCGGGCGGTGAACTGATGGCGCGGTATTGGCGGTGTGGTGACACACTGTTGAATCCGCTGGATGCACGCAGTGTGGCCTGGTCACCGCTGGCAGAGATGATTAGTGCGGCGGATGCGGAGCGCCTCGCGAAGAGCCTGCTCCCCGATACCGAGGGCCCGGATGCCCAGCAGTGGCAGCTCTACGCCCAGGGGTTGACCAGTGCGGTGCTGCAACGGCTGATGGAGCGCCGGGGAAGTAGTACGAATGCCGATCTGGTGCAGGGGCTCACCGTCGCAAGCTCCGACGACCTCGAGGGGCTGGTATCGGGCCTGCCGGCACAGACCTTGTTCGATTCCGGCGCGGCCAAGATGCTGGGCTCGGTGCGCGCGATCATCGGTGCGTATCTGGCTCCCTATCGTTTCCTGCCGCCTGGTGCGGGGGCTGACGCCTGGAGTCTGCGCCGCTGGGTCGAGGGGGGAAGCGGATGGCTCTGGATTCCGGTGCGGGCGGACTTGAGTACGGCGCTGCGTCCACTTATTGCGGCGTGGATCGGGGAACTGGTGAGCGCCGTACTGGCGCTGCCGCCGGATCGCAACCGGCGATTATGGCTGTTGTTGGACGAATTGGCGGCACTCGGGCGCGTCCAGGCGCTGTCGGACGCGCTCACCCAGGGGCGGAAATTCGGGCTGTGCGCTTGTGCCGGTCTGCAGACGGTCGCACAGTTGCGCGGGGCGTACGGCCTGCAGGGCGCGCAGACGCTATTGAGCTGCTTCTCTTCCCAGCTGATCCTGCGCGCGGGCGATCCGGAGACCGCGGACTGGGGCAGCCGTCTGCTTGGCGATCAGCAGCTGTCGCGCCGGGTGCGAAGCGAGGGGTCCGGTAGCGGTGGCTCGCATTCCGGAGAAAGCGAGCAGATCAGCATCGAACGGGTGGTGCTGCCTTCGGAAATCGCGGGGCTCCCCGATCGCAGAGGATTCCTGAAACTGGCGGGCGATTTCCCTATTGCTCGGGTCGAGATTCCGATCCCGCCCGCGCGGGCGGAGGTTTGCCGGCCGTTTGTTGCTGCAACCGCGACCGGGGCAACCGCGTCGGAGCCTGCGGCCCCGCCGGCGGGCGTGTCGAGCGCGGTTGTTGATCTGGTTCAGCGGATGAGGTCGTGAGTAATTGGGTCAGGCCAGTGGTGCAATAAATAGACGAGCCCCTAGCCTAGCCTTCCCACCAGATCTTCCGCCCTCAGGTGCGTGTATCGCTTCAGCATCTGCAATGTTTTGTGCCCGGTGATGGCTGCAACTTCCATGGGGTTTAGTCCCTTCTCAAAGAGTCGACTTGTCGCCTCGTGACGCAGATCGTGGAAGGTTAGCCCTTCGACACCGGCGGACAAGCAGACCCGCTCGAACGCCTGGCTTATCGAATCCGGTTTCATATCCCACACTTTTCCATCGATGCGACGGGGCAGTCTTTCCAAGGCCGCCAGTGCCCGACTTGAGAGCGGCACTCGCCGGGGTGTGCCGTTCTTGGTCTCGGGGAGCAGTAGCACGTGGGCCTTCCGGTCCAAGTTTTCCCATTGCATCGCCGAGATTTCGCTGCGGCGCATCGCGGTTTCGATCGCCCACGTGATGATCGGGCCGATTTCGCCACCGTAGGTCTTCGCAGTGGCCAGGAGCCGGGCTTCCTCGTCGTCCACGAGCCGGCGGGTACGAGGCTGACCCGGTGGTGGCAACCGGATATTTTCGACTGGGTTGATGAGCGATTCCATTCCCCATTCCTTCCTCGCGATCGCGAACAGATGGGAAAACAGCGCGAGCTTGCGTCGCACGGTCGCGGGAGACGATCCCCGCCGGATCTCAGCGTCGCGCCAAGCCGCTAGGTCCTTGCCCTGAATCGAAGCGAGCGATCGACGCGCCAACCGGCTCTCTTTCCATGCTTTCAGCTTATAGATCTCGTCGTAGGCACTTTTCTTGTGGGGCGTGACCTCCCGACGGTACCGCTCCAGTGCTTCGGTAAGTGTCGTGTTCTCGGACTCGGATCGGGAGACATACACCCCGCGCTTCATCTGAGATTCGAGCGTTACGGCCCACGTCTCCGCCTCGCCCTTTGTGTTGAAGGTACAGATCTGCGCCGGATATCCGCGTCTGCGCACCTGCACCTGCCATACGCGCTTTCCGCCCCGCCCGGGCCGCTGCAAAAATGTCGCCATTAGCCTCCTCCGTGAAAACCAGAGTAAGTTTATCTCAAGTTCGGCGGCAGTGCAGCAGGAGTGCAGCAAAAGGTAAGGGAGGGGCCAGGAGACAATGTGTAACTGATTGATTTATTGGTGGCTATGGGTGGGCTCGAACCACCGACCTCAGCATTATGAGTGCCGCGCTCTAACCAGCTGAGCTACATAGCCAAAAAAGGTTGCATAAGATACAGGATTCAATACATTTGGCACAAGTAGAAGCCGACGAGGTGCGGTTTCCGCGCAGGTCGGCATCTAGACGTTAAACCGGAAATGCATGACGTCTCCGTCGTGCACCACGTAATCCTTGCCTTCCAGCCGGAATCTCCCAGCTTCCTTGGCGCCATGCTCGCCTTGATGGCTGACGTAGTCGTCGTACGCAACCACCTCAGCACGGATGAATCCGCGCTCAAAATCCGAGTGAATTACGCCGGCCGCCTGCGGCGCTGTCGACCCGACGCGAACGGTCCACGCGCGCACTTCTTTCGGGCCGGCTGTAAAATACGTCTGCAACCCAAGCAGATTGTAGGCTGCCCGAATGACGCGGTTGAGCCCCGGCTCGTCAAGACCCATCTCTTGCAGAAACTCGCTCTTGTCCTCAGCGCTCATTCCTGCAAGTTCCGCCTCAATTGCCGCACATATCGGTACCACTACCGAGCTTTCTTCGCGCGCTCGCTGCATCACCGCATCCAACATGGGATTCCCCTGAAAGCCGTTCTCGGCGACGTTGGCGATGTACATGAGAGGTTTGTCGGTCAGCAGGCACAGGGGTTTCAGGAGCTTTCTGTCGTTGTCATCAAGCTGCACGGCGCGTACCGGAGCACCGCCATCGAGCTGGGTACGCACGCGAGCTAGTAGGTCGCGCAGACGAATTTCCTCCTTGTTTCCGCTCTTTGCTCCTTTTTCGGCCCGTGCCTGCGCCTTTTCCACGGTTTCCAGATCAGCAAGTGCGAGCTCGGTATTGATAACATCGACATCGGATAGCGGGTCGATGTGTCCGCGCACATGCACAATGTTTTCATCCTCGAAACAGCGAACCACGTGCGCCACTGCATCGACCTCGCGGATGTGCGCGAGAAACTTGTTGCCCAGCCCTTCACCCTTGGATGCACCCTCCACCAGCCCGGCGATGTCCACAAATTCAATGGTTGCCGGAATTGTCTTCTCTGGTTTGGCGATCGTCGCAAGTTTTGTCAGCCGTGGATCCGGCACCTCTACGATGCCGACGTTCGGGTCGATGGTGCAGAAAGGGTAATTTTCGGCTTGAATGCCCGCCTGAGTGAGCGCGTTGAAGAGGGTGGATTTGCCTACGTTCGGTAATCCCACAATGCCACATTTGATTCCCATACCTGGCTACACCTCGCGCGCACGTGTATGCAGCGCGTTCATGACTTTTTGTACGTTACCTTGCACAATATCTTCGATATGCGCGACGGCATCTTGAATTGCCGTGTCGATCAACTGCTGCTCGGTTTCCGGTGCCCTGTGAAGGACGTACGAGACTACCTGCGCGCTGCTTGCGGGCCTTCCGATGCCGATACGCAGTCGTAAAAACTCGCGCCCCGCCAGATTGGTAATGGTATCGGCAACCCCGTTATGGCCGCCGTCGCCACCGCCGCGCTTCAGACGCACAGTTCCCGGCGCCAGATCCAGCTCGTCGTGCACGATAAGAATTTCCTCGACCGGGATCTTGTAGTAACGCGCCAGGCGGGACACAGCTTCTCCGCTACGGTTCATAAAGGTGTCTGGCTCAAGCAACCAGACATCCCGGCCCGCGACGGAAACATGTGCAGTCCGCCCCCGAAATCGCGCCTCGAGGCGCAGACTGCCGCCGAGCTTGCTAAGAAGCGCATCCACAAACCAGAATCCCGCATTGTGCCGCGTCCCAGCATACTCGTCTCCTGGGTTGCCAAGTCCCGCAATCAAGGAGACGCCCGGACTCATCGACACCATGCTTCGGCCTCAACCTGCCGATGGCTTGCGCTATTTGGATTCCTTCTTGGCGGAATCGGCAGCCGCACCTGGTGCTGCGCCCGCCGCTGGCGCCGCGGCACTCTCGGTTGCGGCAGCAGCCGCGGCAGCCGCTTCTGCCTCGGCCTCAATCGCAGCGCGTACGACCGTGATCGTTGCCACCGCCAGATTATCTCCGCCATGGGCAATACTGGTGATTGTTACGCCCTCTGGCAGCGGGATGTCGCTCAGGTGGATGGACTGACCAAGGTTCAGATTGGAAAGATCAATTGTCAGGAACTCAGGCAACTGGTGAGGAAGACAGGTCACGTCCACCTCGCTCATCAGATGCGCGACAATGCCGCCCTGCAGTTTGACGCCAGGCGCGACTTCCTGGTTGATGAAATGCAGGGGCACGTGCATGTGCAGCTTCTCTGTTGCACTGATGCGCTGCAGATCCAAATGCTGGATACGCGGTTTGAATGGATGCATCTGGATGTCACGCAACACCGCCTGTTGCTTCTCACCGCCGATATTTACAGTCAGAATCGAGGTGTAGAACGATTCGTTCTTCGCCGCGTGAAACAGCGCGTCGTGGTCAAGCGCCAGCATCACCGGCTCCTTGTTGGCACCGTAAATAACTGCGGGAATCTTGCCGGTGTTACGAAGGCGGCGGCTCGCACCCGTACCTTTCGACTCACGCGGCTCAGCGTTCAGTTCAAATTTTGCCATTTGTCTATCTCCACTAGGTTTTCAGTTCCTGCCTTCCCCGCGACCAGGCTTGGCAGGTCTATCACTCCGGGCTCAGGTTCTGCATCTTTCCTGAAATTGCTGCACTTTGCGCCGGAAACTTAAAAAACTTGCTGCTCCCAAATGCCAATCGCTGTGGCCTTCGCGTCCTTGCCGATTCGTCAATTCGGGCGTCCTGCCTTCATTCCTTGCCAAAGGCCCATTCAATTAGCGCTGACTCGAACAGCGGCACTGCCCTTGCAGGCAGTACACATGCCGCTAGTCCATGAACAAGGTGCTGACCGAATCGTCATTGGCGATTCGGCGCATTGTCTCAGCCAACAATTCGGCAATGCTCAGCTGGCGAATGCGCCGACATGCCTTTGCCTCCGGACGCAGCGGGATAGTGTCCGTAACAACCAGCTCATCCAGCCGCGAATTATCTATCCGCTGTACCGCCTGACCCGACAACACCGGATGAGTACAGTAAGCGACAACCTTCAAAGCGCCATGATCCTTCAGTGCCGCCGCTGCCTCGCACAAGGTGTTGGCGGTATCCACAAGATCATCCATCAGCACACAGGTGTGCCCCTCAACCTCGCCGATGATATTCATGACCTTGGCTTCGTTCGGTCTCGGGCGGCGCTTGTCTATGATTGCCAGACCGGCGTCCAGGTGTTTGGCCAAAGCCCGGGCACGCACCACGCCGCCGACATCCGGAGATACCACAAGCAAGTCCTGGTACTTGTTGCGCCAAATATCACCAAGCAGAACTGGCGCGGCATAGATATTGTCGGTCGGGATATTGAAAAATCCCTGGATCTGATCGGCATGTAGATCCATGGTTAGCACACCGTTCGCACCAGCCACAGTAATCATGTCCGCCACGACCTTGGCGGTTATCGCAACCCGCGCAGTGCGCGGGCGACGGTCTTGGCGCGCATATCCATAATAAGGTATCACTGCGGTCACACGACGCGCCGACGCCCGTTTGATCGCATCGATCATCACCAAGAGCTCCATCAGGTTGTCGCTGCTTGGCGCGCAGGTCGGCTGAAGTACGAAGACGTCACGTCCGCGCACGTTCTCCATGATCTCAACCAAGGTTTCGCCGTCGCTGAATCGACCGACATGCACCTTGCCGAGGGGGATGCCGAGGTGATGAACCACCCGCTCCGCCAGAGCCGGATTGGCGTTCCCGGTGAATACCGCCATGTTGTCTACTGACACTTGCTTCTCCGCTGACGCGCCTCGCTAACCCGCCAATCAAAGTCCGTCAGTGCGGACCGCCGATCAGGACGCTCCGGCATCCTGGATTTGGCTGGGGTGCCAGGATTCGAACCTGGGAATGCCGGAATCAAAATCCGGTGCCTTACCGCTTGGCGACACCCCAATTTAGTCGTTGCCGTCGCGCTGGTGAATTGGATGCAAGTTCACGCCGCGCACAGCCAAGGCCTTGGCAAAACCCACTGGACAGCGCTTAATGATTTCCTGTGCTCCAGCCTCATCGGCTACCGGCAGGAACAGACAGGACCCAGAACCCGTCATGCGCGCATCCCCAAAATTCTCCAACCACTTCAGCGCTTTATCCACTTCTGGGTAAAGTCGGCGCACTACGGTCTGCAAGTCGTTCGATGCCCGACCGCCGTGAAAATCGCGTATTGTGATGGGCTTGCTGTAGCCTGTCAAATGCGTATCCACGTCGCAATCAAACTCGGCAAACACCGCGGCGGTAGATACCAAAACGGGCGGAACGAGAATGACATACCAAGGCTGCGGCAGATCAATGGGCGTCAATACTTCGCCAACACCCTCTGCCCAAGCGCTCCGACCGAGGACAAATACCGGCACGTCCGCACCCAGACGCAAGGCAAGCTCCGCAAGACGCGCGTACGGCAGGTTAACACCCCACAGTCGATTGAGGGCGAGCAGGGTCGTCGCGGCATCCGAACTGCCGCCGCCCAGACCACCGCCCTGAGGAATGCGCTTATTAATGTGGATTACCGCGCCCAACTCGGTTCCACAAGCGTCCTGGAGAATGCGCGCGGCGCGTACGCATAGATCAGACTCCTCCGCTATTCCCGGAACAAAAGTGGCGCGGGTTATCCGCCTGTCCGCGGTGACCTCAAACGCCAACTCATCGCCATAATCGAGAAACTGAAAGACCGTCTGCAACATATGGTATCCGTCCGCACGGCGGCCGGTAATGTGCAGAAACAAGTTGAGCTTGGCGGGTGCAGGCCAACGATCCAAATACGGCGGTAACATGGTGCGATTATTGTAAGAGAGCCCAGCGCTCAATCACCAGCCTTGCTTCCACCGCAGTATTGGACGCAATTGAAGGTGAAGCACTGAAGTCGTGGGCGTCCGATGGTTCAGCGAGAGTCAGTATCATATGACTTGGGAGATTATAGCGACCGAATTTTGCATAGGCGATGAATCTAATGTGCCAACCCAGCTGGTTTAAGCTGCGCAGACGACCTCTGTCGTCGAGTTGCTGTTGCTCCGGCACTTGCGGAACGGGAAGACCTCGAATCCAATAGCCAAGACCATCCAGTGGTATGCGCCAGCCGGTGGTTTCAAGCAATAACTTCTCGGCATTTGCTGCCCGATAAACATGCCTTTCAGCATCCTCCAGGCTAGCGCCTTGCGGATCCTGCTTCAATCGCACCATGCCGCGGCCTAGTGGCCCGCTCAGGTCAATTGTGTAGTGGTCTTTGCGACGCACCCAACGCAACCCGACTGTCCCGCCGTCATTAGCTGTATGCAAGGCCAGCCGGCCACTGACGTCCCAGGTGTTAAGCGCCGAAAGCTCCTGCTCGCGCGCCCGCCATGCCAAAAGTGGGTTCTCGGCTGGTACTGGCGGGGTAACCGTGGCGCAACCCGCTAACAACAGTGCAGGCAGCGAGAGAAGCCGCCAACTTCTCACGGCTTGAATTTCTTAATGATGCCCAGCAACACCTCGTTGTCCGGCGTCGTCTTCAACGCGCGATTCCACACCGACTCGGCTTCGCTCTTCTGCCCCATTACCCACAGAACTTCGCCAAGATGCGCGGAGATCTCAGCGTCGGGACGCTTCTCAAGCGCCGCACGCAGATACTTCACGGCTTCGGCATTGTTGCCTAGACGGTATTGAACCCAGCCCATACTGTCCATGATATACGGGTCATTAGGACGCAGGGCCAGCGCCTGCTTCACTAGACCGAGCGCCTCGTGATAGCGAGTGGTGCGATCGGCCAGCGTGTAGCCGAGCGCATTCAGGGCATTGACGTTCTTTGGATCCTGTTTAAGAATCGCCCGCAAGTCGGCCTCGTGAAGGTCTAAGCGATTGAGCTTGACCTCGACGAGCGCGCGCGCATAAAGCAAATCGATGTTGTTGGGCAATTTGGCGAGGGCATCAGTAAGAACCCTGTCCGCCTCCTGATACTGTTTGGCATTGCTCAGCATCTCTTCTTCGGTCAACGCCAGCTGCACTCGCTGCTGTTCCGATGCCGGATGCAACTGATGCAGGTGTGCACGTGCACCATTCAAGTCACCCTGCTCAGCCATAACCATGCTGAGACGGGCCTGTGCCTCAAAGTAGTTATTTCCCGCGGGTACTCCGCGATACCAGCGTGCCGCATCATCATAGTGCTTGCGTTGCTCAGCGATCTGGCCAAGGTAAAGCCGTGCCTGATCGTTGTCGGGCTGCAGCGCCAGATCGCGCTCCAGATATTTCTGTGCCAGATCTAGGTCGCCGGTTTGCAGACCGAGCAGACCCACAGCATAAACAGCATCCGGATCATTTGGCGTGTCGCTTGCCACCCGCTTAAACTGATCGAGCGCTCTGTCCCACTGCTTGAGATCGACAAGATAACGCGCGTAGTTCATGCGGAAGTCTGTTGCATGTGGGTGCGCCTTAAGGAATTTTTCGCTGAACGCGATCACCTTATGTGTGTCCTTTTGCGATGCCAGGACGCGCAACTTGAATAACGCTGCTTCTTCCCAGGCGGGCCTAAGTTTGAGTGCCCGATCAATGGCCTGATTTGCGGTATCCAAGTCGCCACTGCGAACAGCCAAGTGCGCAACTGCGAATTGGGCCTCTGGCAGACGCGGATTGAGCTGCGCCAGGGATTGCATAATCTGCAGGGCCGCGGCGTGGTCCTGCACGCGACCCATCACCGCCGCGATGCGCAAGTACGTTTGAGGAAGATGATCAGCGGGCGAAAGCTTGAGAATCTTCTTTAGCTCCCCTTCCGCGTCACTCATCTTGCCGTTGTCCATGAGGACAGTGGCCAACGCTTCGTGCGCCTCAATGCTGTCGGGTTCGAGCTCAACCCACAGGCGCCCGGACTGCTCCGCTTCCTTTGGGTGTCTGGCGTAAAGACTTACCAATGTAGCGCGCTCGGCAAGACGTGGGTCGCGCGTCTGCATGGCTGCGCGCGTCAGTTCTGTTACCGCGACGTTAAGGTGCCCGCGCTGGCCGGCAATCTCTCCCAGTAGCAGTTCGTACAAAATATTCGACGTGAGCTTGACGTTTGGCAGGGTCTGAACGGCTTGCACCGGGACAGTCGCCTCGGCCACGGGTTTGGGCGCAACCGTGCTGCATGCCGCCAACCCCGCGCATGCCGCGCCGAGCAACCAAACAATGGGGGATCTGTTCATGACATTCTCCGGCGATTTTCGCCTTGCTAAATCTTGTCGCAAGAACCTCTTCGACCGCGCGATTCCGAATTCATTCGTACATTGCCATGTACGTTTCCGCGGTGCACTGTTTGCGTAGGCGACCCGAGTATTATATAAAGGTCTCGCGGCATAAAATTCGCGCCCGTATTCCATGACCAATTCAGTATTCCTGCTACTAGCCGCGCTGATGGTGTTCGCATTCGGCTACCGCTTTTTTGCGAAGTTCCTGGCGCTCTGGGTGTTTCGTCTTGGTAGTAATTATACTACACCCTCCCCGGACAGTGGCAGGCACTTGGTGCCTGACCGTCACCGGCTGTTCGGACAGCGCACCGCTTCGCTGGGTGCCGCCACCGCAATCGCTGGAACCCTGCTGGCTTTGATATGGGGCTGGATACCTGCTTTCCTGTGGGTCGTGGTTGGCACGGCGATTGGGGCGGGCACCTATGGCGTTGGCAGTCTGTGGCTGGCCACCCGCAGCCAAGACGATGTTCCTGTGCAACCTGCGCGCACCCTTGTCGGAAAGCGAGCGAGAGCCCCAATCGTCGCGCTGCTAGTCGCGCTCTCCCTGCTCATCAACTGGGTCATGGCGCTGATCGTTGCCGATGTGCTGATTGCCTTTCCAGCAAGCGCCATACCCTTTTGGCTTCTTGCGGCGCTGACACTCGCTCCTGGCCTGTTCTCGCAACTCGATAACCCATCGCGATTTCTGCCTGCCACAGGGGTGGTATTAATCGTGATGTTGCTGACGCTTTGGTTGTTGCGCGCAATACCACTGCATTTTGTCGGATTTGTGCAGTTGCAAACCAGCGCCGGCAGCGCACTAACACTGGACGCGCAGGTATTGTGGGTGGTCGCCGCCTTTGCCTTTGCCTGGTACGTCGCACGCCGCCCCATCGCAACGCACGCACTTTCCTATAGTTTGACCAGCGCCGCGTTCCTGAGCATTACGCTGTTCACCGTGTTTGCGGCGGTTATCATAGAGCATCCCGTATTGGCAGTTCCTGCTTTCCACACACCAAAGGATGCGCCAAGTGCGCTGCCATTGCTTTTCATCACGCTAACATCAGGGGCGGTGAGCGGCTGGCACTTTCTGGCCGCCGGCAGTTTCGGAGGAAACCGGCTCGCGCGCGACATCGATGCCCGTTATATCGGCTACGGTGGGGCGCTGGTGGAAGGCCTGATTGCCCTCAGCGCGATCTTGATCGGGGGCACTGCGGCTGGCGGACAAGCAGCCCGGCTGCATGTCTTTGATACCTGGGACGGCGCACAGCATCTTGCGCTCCTATTGCGAATCTACATCGACGGCTTCGCCTCTTTGGCTAATGCCATTGGCGTCAACATGGCTTTCGCCCAATCAGTCGCGGCGCTGACAATCATGAGCCTCGCGATGACAACGATCATCGGCGGTATACGCGTCCAGTTTCGCATTCTTGATCAGCTATCCGCCAACCTTCGCGTGAAGTGGCTTAACCCGCCGCGCATGCTTGCCGTGACCGTGGCGAGCACCGCCCTGCTGGCGGCCCAGGCCAGCCGAATTGGTGCCATGTGGTACTGGCCTCTTTTCGGCCTGACGAATCAGCTGGTAGCAGCGACCGTGCTGGGTCTAATTACCCTACTGCTTTTACGGCTACGCCAGCCACTGATGATAGTTCTCATTCCGTTACTTTTCTTGGCTATTGTGGTTAGCTGGGCATTGATACTGCAGCTTGGAACCTGGTGGTCCGGCGGCAATTGGGCACTCTTTGCCACCGGACTGGTTCTGGCAGGCCTTGCTGCCTGGGCCTTGGTTGAGGTGATACTCGCGCTTCGCCAGCCCGTGACCAGCGGCACTGACTGACTCTCACCAATACCGGCTTTTGGCATAAAAACTGCCTGCCGGAACCGGATTCGTGGACTTTTTCTCCGCGAAACCGGAAAATGCGCTACTTGATCGACTCGCTGGACCCCGCCCGGGACACGGCATGCCAGGTGCGGGCGGGCGAGCGGCAGCAAGGGGGCCGCAAAGCACCTATCCTTAGATCAGGGACTTGGTCCAGATCGGATTTGCCACTGAAACCATGCATCGCCTTGTCACGTTTGGACTGAACCACAAAACGGCGCCTCTTTCCATTCGTGAGGAGGCGGCGTTCGCGCCGGAGCATTTGCCCGAGGCCCTGCACGACCTCACCCGCCATGGCGGCGTAAGGGAAGCAACCATTTTGTCCACTTGCAACAGAACAGAACTGTACTGTCAGCTCGAGAGCGGGGACGATAGCAAGGCACTTAAATGGTTCTGTGATTACCATGACTTTCAGCCGGGCACCATCCAGCCCCATTTGTATGTGCTGCCCGGCAGCAACGCGGTAAAACACGCCTTTCGTGTTGCCTCCGGGCTCGACTCTATGGTGTTGGGGGAGCCGCAGATTCTCGGCCAGATGAAAGAGGCATTCGCCCTGGCACACAAAGCCGGAGCTACCGGAAAAATCCTCAACCGCATGTTCCAGCAGACGTTCGCTGTAGCCAAGCAGGTGCGCACCGATACGGCAATTGGGGCCAGCGCTGTCTCGGTAGCCTTTGCCGCCGTCAGCCTGGCACGCCGCATTTTCAGCCGCCTTTCCGAGCGGACTGTTCTGCTGATTGGTGCCGGCGAGACCATTGAACTTGTCGCGCGCCATCTCAGTGAACAAGGGGTTGAGCGCATGATCGTGGCGAATCGCACGCTTGAACGTGCGCAGTTGCTGGCTTCCAACCACCAGGCCGAAGCCATTACCCTGACCGAAATGCCGGAACGTCTAAGCGAAGCCGATATCGTTATTTCCTCGACTGCTAGTCAGTTGCCGATTCTCGGCAAAGGCGCAGTCGAGCGCGCCCTGCGCGCGCGCCGCCACCGACCCATCTTTATGGTAGACATTGCGGTACCGCGTGACATCGAACCGGAGGTGGCTGAACTCGCCGACATATACCTGTATACCGTCGATGATCTTCAGCAAGTCGTGCAGGCTAATATGCAATCACGGCAGGAAGCCGCCAAGGAGGCGGAAAAAATTATCGACTTTCAAGTCGTGAACTTCATGCAGTGGGTAAAGTCCCTCGATTCCGTCCCGACGATCCGAGCTCTGCGCCAAAGCGCCGAAGCATTGCGAGAGACCGAACTGCGGCGGGCGCAACAGCGCCTGTCCCAAGGAGATGATCCACAGAAGGTCCTCGCCCATCTGGCACGCGCCCTGACCAACAAGTTCACACACACCCCGACCTCTGCGTTGAGGCAGGCGGACCAAGAAGGCAACGCAGATCTTCTAAGCGCGGCGCGCAGGTTGTTTAACCTGAACGATGAAGATTGAATCGCGTCGCTTCCCGCAGTAAACCTAAGTAAACCGAAATGATTGCATCTATCCGGTCAAAGCTGGAGAACCTTTACCTGAGGCTCGAGGAAATCAACGCGCTGCTTTCCGAGCCCGAGGTCATCCGCGATCAGAACCGCTTTCGCTCGCTCGCAATGGAGCACGCCGAAATTCTGCCGGTGGTGAATTTGTACCGCCTGTATCGCACGGCCGCAGGGGACCTCGAGGCAGCCCGCGCCCTGCGACAAGACAAGGATACGGACATGCGTGCGCTGGCGGAGGAGGAGGTTGCGCGGCTCAACGCCCAAACGGCATCGTTTGAGCAACAGCTTCAGAAACTACTTCTGCCGAAAGATCCCAATGACAGCCGCAACATATTTCTCGAAATTCGCGCCGGTACTGGTGGCGACGAGGCTGCGCTGTTTGCTGGGAACCTATTTCGCATGTACAGCGCCTATGCCTCAGGACGCGGCTGGACTGTGGAAATCATGAGTTCGAACCCTGGCGAGCACGGCGGTTACAAGGAAATTATCGCACGCATCATCGGACAGGGCGCGTACTCGCGGCTTAAATTCGAATCCGGCGGCCATCGCGTGCAACGTGTTCCCGCCACGGAAGCGCAAGGCCGTATACATACGTCGGCCTGCACTGTGGCGATCCTGCCAGAACCGGACGAAGTGGAGAACGTCAACCTCAATCCTGCCGATCTGAAAATCGATACCTACCGTGCCTCCGGCGCCGGCGGCCAGCACGTGAACAAGACAGACTCCGCTATCCGCATCACGCATATTCCCACAGGCATGGTGGTGGAATGTCAGGATGAGCGTTCACAGCATAAAAATCGCGCGCGCGCCATGTCCGTGCTGAGTGCGCGCCTGCTTGACGCCGAGAGGCGCAAACAGCGGGAACAGGAAGCGGCGACACGCAAAAGCCTGATAGGTAGCGGCGACCGTTCAGAACGTATCCGCACCTACAACTTCGCGCAGGGGCGCGTAACAGATCATCGCATTAACCTGAGTCTGTACAAGCTTGAAAACGTCCTCAATGGCGATCTTGATGATCTCATTGACCCCCTCATTGCCGAGGATCAGGCGGAGTCGCTCGCGGCTCTTGGGACCTAAGGCAACATGCCAGTAGCACTCAGCCAGTTTATGCAGCAGGCTGTCAACGAGCTTGACGCCTCTTCACCCTCGGCTCGAGCTGACGTCGAGGCTCTCGTCATGCATGTCTGCGGGCTAGGGCGGGCAGGCCTTATCAGCCATGCGTCTGCGGAGCTGAGATTGCATCACATGTGGCGGTTGCAGGATCTGTTGGCGCGCCGCCGGGCTGGGGAACCGATTGCGTATATCACGGGAAGAAGGGAATTCTGGTCACTTGAGCTGCGTGTTTCGCCGCATACACTGATACCTCGAGCCGAGACCGAGCTCCTCGTAGAGCAGGCTCTCGCACTGATTCCACAAACCGCTTCCTTTACCATTGCCGACATTGGTACCGGCAGCGGCGCGGTAGCCCTGGCTTTGGCATCGGAAAGAAGCCGATGCCGGATTCTTGCTACTGACCTGTCTGCCGCGGCACTCGACGTCGCGCAGGACAACGCCCGCCGACTCCGGCTCGATCGAATTGAATTCCGCGAAGGCTCCTGGTTCTCACCACTAACAGGCGAGCGTTTCGCCATCGTGGTCAGCAACCCACCCTATGTGCGCGAAGGGGATCCACATCTTGATAGCGGCGACTTGCGGTTCGAGCCCGCGTTAGCGTTGCGCGCCGGACCGGACGGTCTCGATGCCATACGCGCCGTTGCCGCCCAAGCGCTTAACTGCCTTGACTCTGGCGGGTGGCTATTACTCGAACATGGCTATGACCAGGGACCGGCGGTGGGCGACATCCTGCGAGAAGCTGGTTATCGCGATTGCGTATCGCACCGCGACCTGGCGGGGCACATCCGGGTCAGTGCCGCCCGCCGGCCCTAGCCCCGCTTAACCCTAGCTCAAAGGTGACTTTGGCGAAAAACGTTTAGCTCGGACATCCTTCCAGTTTCGTTGAACAGAAAACTGATCCCGCGCTGATAATAGAATAGCGTGTTCACGGCCTGCGCCTCTGGGGGGCCATAGAGCGCTTCCACCTGCTTGCGCGTCATACCGAACTTTGCACCAAGTTCAGTAGTGAAAGCAGTTTTGGCGTTACCTTTCAGATTGATTGCGACTACTTTATTGTCGGTGACGCGGAAATTCAATTCCGCGTTATGAGGGAGTTGGTAAACAAAGACGAAACCATAGAGGTCTTCGGTCGGTTTACCAAGGGCGTGCTCGACTTCCCCATAGGTTTCGCCCAAATGCAGATTGGCAAGCCCCACCCCTGCCTGGACCACGGAGTCCCGCGGGGCAGCGCTGGCAGCGGCCGCCATGCTTGCAAAGCCGGTGATCAAGCAAAGCATGACAAACGCCAGGAACCTGTTCATTATTACCTCCTTCGACGATGATCGTTCGCGGTTGACGCCGGTCCACCCATCCCAGGAAGCCTACCCAAAAAAAAGCCCTACGGCTCAGCCTCCGTACATGCCGACCGCGTGGCACGCAAAGCCTTCTGCCAAGCTATACTGGGCTGTTAGAATTGTCCCATGGATCATAACCAATTACTACGCTACAGCCGCCAGATCCTGCTACCTCAGGTTGGAATCGAGGGACAGGAGAAACTGCTCGGCTCGCGTGTGCTGTTGATTGGGGTTGGCGGGCTTGGCTCCCCTGTCGGCATGTACCTGGCCGCAAGCGGTATTGGCCATCTGGTCATCGTGGACAACGACCGGGTGGAGCTATCCAATTTACAGCGCCAGATCGCCCACACTACCGCCGCCGTCGGCCAAGCAAAGGTTGATTCCGCCAAACGTGCAATGCTGGCGCTCAATCCGGACATCACCGTCACCACCGTCAACGCACGCTTCGACGCAGATACGCTCGACGAAGAGGTTCGTCTGGCTGATGCCTGTGTCGACGCAAGCGATAATTTCGCGACGCGCTTCGCGCTCAACCGCGCCTGCGTCGCGCACAGGAAACCATTGATTTCAGGCGCCGTAATTCGCATGGAAGGTCAAGTTGCGGTGTTCCGAACAGACCGCCCGGGCCGCCCCTGTTACCGCTGCCTGTACAAAGACATGGAAGAACTTGCCGAAAGCTGTGCCCAGACCGGAGTTCTGGCACCCCTGCCAGGCATTATCGGCAGCATCCAGGCAGCGGAAACAATCAAGGTGCTCCTCGATATCGGCGAATCGCTCGCCGGACGTCTGCTGCTGCTCGACGCAATGACCATGGAGTGGCGCAGTTTGCACTTGCGCAAGGACCCGGCTTGCCCGGTGTGCGGTTAAGACAAAATTACAGCAAAGACGTTTGCAACAGCAGGCAAGCAAGCGAGCAGTCTGGCGCCCCAACCGCGGTGGAAAACCACAAACCGACCGCTATACTGCAAAATAGCAGGACGATTCAAACTTCGTGGTATCAATTTATTCAGCCTGTACGCTAAAAACGTAAATCTGAGAGTAAAAATGGGGGGAATCCATGGGAGTTGGAAGCATCATATTCTGGGCCGTGGTTATCGGTTTCTTTTTCTATTTCGTCATGATCTACAACAACCTTGTGACTCTCAAGAACAACGTTTCGCAGGCATGGTCGAACATCGACATCTTGCTCAAACAGCGACATGACGAACTACCTAAACTCGTTGAGACCTGTCGCCAGTACATGGGTTACGAAAAAGATGTGCTGGAAAAGGTGACCCAGGCGCGTGCCGCGGTACACAGCGCGCGCGAATCCGGAAACATGGCGGCCCTCGGGCAGGCCGAATCCCAGCTGCGTACCGGACTCGGCAGCTTGTTTGCGGTAGCTGAAAATTATCCGGAACTGCGCGCCAACGAGAATTTCCAGCATTTGCAGGCGCGCATATCGCAGCTTGAGGCGCAGATCGCGGATCGGCGCGAGTTCTACAATGATACCGTCAATGTAAACAACATTCGCGTCGAGCAGTTTCCCGACGGCATTGTGGCACGTCTTTTCAACTTTGGGTCGCGCCAGTTGCTGCATTTCGATGCCAGCCAGACTTCGGACGTCAACATTAAGTCACTATTTAGCAACTGATCATGGCGCTGGGCGCTGACCTTGTCGAAATCGGCGTAGCGCTAAGCCGGACCAGTCCCGGCGTATTTTGGGCAATTACGTTAGCGGAGTTTCCCGCCGCTGCACTGCTGCTGTGGCTCTCGCTTCACAACCTGCGCTGCAAACACATGATTGAGGAGATTGCCACTTCCAAGATCCGATCCGCGCCACAAGGTTATGTGGAACTCGCCGGCCATGGGCGTCTCATGGACGGGCCACCCATTATATCTCCGGCGTCCGGGCAACGGTGCTTGTGGTACCGCTACCGCGTGGAAGAATGGATCAATCGCTTCGGCAACAGCTCACTTTCATCAGGCTGGGTTGTTGTCGAAAACACTACCAGCTCGGACACATTTTGGCTGGAAGACGATACCGGCAGGGTTGCGATCGACCCGGATGGCGCCGAGGTCACTGCCGCGGGCAAGAAAGTGTGGTACTCCGACGGCAAGCGGTCCGGATCGACAAATGCGCTGGCGCTGTTTTTATTCGAGTTTGCAACCATGGCTTTCGTCGGCAATAAGCGCCGATTTACCGAAGAAATCATTGAGCTCAACGCGCCCCTCTTCGCCCTTGGGATGCTTCGAAACACGGGTAATCTGGACAACTCCCCTGACCTCGAGGAAGAGGTTGGCGACCTCCTTGTTGAATGGAAGAAAGACCAGACAGAACTGAAGCGCCGTTTCGACCTTAACCAAGACGGCGAAATCGATCAGCAGGAATGGATGCTTGCGCGCCAGGCCGCGCGCCGTGAGGTGCTAAAGCAGCGCCGCGAGCAAGAGTCGCAACCGGACGAGCCTATCAATCTCATGCGCTGCACCAACGACTTGAATCGGCCGTACCTGCTTTCGACTAAATCTCGTGGCGCCGTGACAAAGACATACCAACGGCGATTTCTGTTGTATTTCGCTTCATTTCTTGTTGTGTGCGCGATAATGATCTGGCTGCTGCGTGCGCGCTTTGGCAGCTGATAACCAGATTCGTATTTAAACCGATGATGCGAAGCGCCAGTTGATTCATCCGCAATGAGCAGGGCTGGCTGTAAACCCGCCATGGCACAAGAGATGCCAGTACCGCTCCCACGCTTCGACTGGCGACTGGCGGAAGCCGCTGCGCACGAATTGCGCGATGCTTCCCTCCATCACCGCCAACAACAGGCGTGCGGTATCCGCCGGCGCAGCCCCCTTCACCGCTGACACATCCTCGCGCAGCACCTGCCGCAGTTGCGTTTCCAGCCGATCATAAAGCTGGCACACGCGCTGGCGCAGACGCGCGGTTTCCCCAACCAGCACGTCGCCCTGCATCAGGCGTGCGAGACCCGGATTCTTGCCGGCAAAACCAAGAACGAGGAGCATGATTTGTTGGACACGCGGTTCAACATCCGTTTCTTCGATAAGAATCTTGTTAACTCGCGTGAACAGTGACTCCTCGATGAACTCGATGAGCGCCTCGAACATCCTGGCCTTGCTGGGAAAGTGCCGGTAAAGTGCAGCTTCGGAAACACCGACGCTACGCGCAAGTGCCGCCGTCGTAATATGCTCGCCCTGCTGTTCCTCCAGCATGCGCGCCAGCGTTTGCAGGATCTCCTGGCGCCGTTCACCATTTCGCGCTCTCGCCATATGCAGCTCTCCTTCGCTCTCGTGTCAGGCGGTAACCAACGACACCCGGCGGTCAATACCGGTCAGCCGGCCTCATGCGGCGTGCGAATCAGCTACGCGGGCCAACCACCGCATCGGCCCTGACGATAGACCCGCTGGCATCGAGCTGAACTCGATACTGCCCCCAGCAGCCTACGCGGTCGGCACAACAACCGGACCCTTCCATGATGACTTCTTCAAAGGCTACTTCACACAGCAATTCGCTGGCTCCCTGCTCCAGGACCACGACGCGCAGGGTCTGCGGGTCGGGCCAGCCGTTCTGGGTACAGATCTCCGTCAGGCTTGGAGTATCCGCAAAAAAACGCAGCAACGATTCTTTACCCACGGACACCTCCGTCAGGCTTTAATGAGTGTACCTACACCGGCATCGGTGAATACTTCGAGCAATACCGCGTGATCGACCCGTCCATCGATGATGTGTGCGCTGCGCACACCGCTGTTTACGGCGTCGAGCGCGTAACGCACTTTCGGCAGCATGCCACCGTAAATGGTGCCATCATCGACAAGCCCGTTAACCACCTTGACCGTAAGCCCGGTTAGCAGCTCACCATCCTTGCTCAGTACGCCAGTAGTGTTGGTAAGGAGGATGAGCTTTTCCGCCTGCAGCGTGATTGCGAGTTTGCCTGCAACCACGTCAGCATTGATATTATAGGCCTCTCCGTCCGGTCCCACACCAATTGGCGCAATGACCGGAATGAAATTTCGCGAGTCCAACAGGGCGACAACGTCAGGATCGATGCTTTCCACCTCGCCGACTTGGCCGATATCAATGATTTCGCTCGGCAACGATTCGTCGGTCTGGGACTTTAGTATGACCATCTTGCGCGCCCGTATCAGACCGCCGTCCTTGCCAGTCAGCCCAACAGCCTTGCCGCCGTGCTTGTTGATGAGACTCACGATTTCCTTGTTTACGAGACCTCCCAAAACCATTTCAACTACGTCCATGGTTTCGCGGTCCGTTACGCGCATACCCTGAACGAATTCGCTCTTCTTTCCGATTTTTTCTAGCAATCGCCCGATCTGCGGGCCTCCGCCGTGCACCACAACGGGATTCATGCCCACCAGTTTCATGAGCACAACATCGCGCGCGAAACTGTGTTTTAGCTGGTCATCAACCATGGCGTTGCCGCCATACTTGATGACCACGGTCTTGCCGTGAAAACGCTGGATGTAGGGCAGCGCCTCCGTCAATATTTGTGCGCGTTCGGCGGCGGACTTAGGTGAAAGAGACATAAGGCAAATTCCTGTCGGAAGATCAGTTCGGTCGCGCGTTCGGGCGCGATCGAGGTCGCTGCCGGCATGTAATCGCGCTTGTCAGTGGGCGCAAATTACCGCATTCGCGCACGAAAGTCAGCTGCACACAGGACCGTGCGCTGCGAGCCATTCGGCCGCTTACTCCGACCTTACGTGGTACGCAAGACAGCGCCAGGCAGCAAAGGCTAGAACCGTTTGCGCAAACCGACTTCAAAACCGTGCGGCATGATGCTCAGAATCAGTGGTTTATCGAAGCGGTGGGCATAATATCCGCTGAGGGCACCGACTAGACATCCACCGACGACATCTGTCTGCCAGTGCCCATGAGCCTTGACGCGAGCAACCATGTCGAAAGCCGGCACAAGCGCAAGCAGATAAACTGCGGGATCCGTGTGCCGATATTCAATGATCATCGGCGTCACCAGCGCCGTGACGGCTGACACGTCACCGCTCGGAAAACTTTGCGCATGGGAACCTTGAAACCAGCGGTCAGGATTGGTGGTTTGCGCCGGTCGTTCACGGCCAAACGTGTACTTGAGGGTATAGGTGGACAACCCCGCCAGCGCAGCGGAATCGAGGCTCTGCCACAATGTCCGGCCGAGGCGATTCTGCCCTCCTTCCCATATCGCGGCCAGCGCTGTACCCGCGATAAGTGCGGGCGGAAACCGCGAGGGACGGGCAATGCTCCAAATGCCGGAAGTGTCCTGGTTGACCGTGTGATCCAGATGATGCAGCCCAGCCCAGTCGACCAGACCATAGACGGCTCCAATCAGAGTGGTATCAAGATAGGCAATGCCGGGCGAGCGCGTCTTCAGCACGCGCCGAAAGGCGCCGGGCCGGGAATCGGTGGTGGGCGGCGTGGATCCCGCAGCTTGATCATCGGTTGATGCCAACACTGATTGCTGGCGACCACACGCGAAACAGGATGTCGCCGGCTGGCGCTGCGGGGGCACAAGATCCATGCCTCCGGCCCGGGAAATGGACGGTGTCAGAAATACCATGAGCACCGCCATGATTGCTAGGCGATGGATTGACGGCATGAGGCCGGTTTCTTCCGTGTTGGACAGCCGGTCTATCGTGCCCTTAGTCTAGCGCGTTGTCCAATGGTGCAATTGCCGCATGCGCTGATCATGTTCAAAAAACAAGGGCCGCTTACGCAGCCCTTGTTTTCGCACCGAACTTACCCTACATCAGCTGATGTCCACGTTAATCTTTTTGGGTTTGACCTCTTCCGCCTTGGGCAGAGTCAGCTCCAGTACGCCGTCCCTGTAGTTGGCTTTGACACGTTTCTCGTCAACGTCCTTGCCCAACCTCATGCTGCGGACATAATGCCCGTAGCGGCGCTCCTGACGAACTATGCGACTGCCCTCCTTTTCTTCGACCTCGCTCTTCGATTCCGCATCGATACTCAGGACGCCGTCCTCGAGAGTGATATGAATGTCGTCCTTCTTAATCCCGGGCATCTCCGCATGAACAATAAATTCATTTTCGTTTTCAACCACGTCGAGACGCGGAACTAGCCCTTCACTGACTGGTTCTTCAGCCCAGCGCGCGGGACGGAAAAAGCCTTCGAACAGATTATCAAAGTCGTCGCCCCAGCGGCGCGCGAACAGATTGCGACCGGGAGCACGGATTACAGTATTCATGGTTTACACCTCCTCATAAGATTCCGAATTCGTCACTGGCTGTATTGCCAGGGTAGCTCTTGAATGGGGGTGCACAAAGGCATTTCAAGTTCCGAAGGAGCGATCGCGGAAAAAGAAAATAACGTTATATAATCAATATGTTACATTTCACCCCGGCGACGCTTCAGAGAATATAGCGGGCCAGGTCTTCATCACCGGCAAGATCGGCGAGATGCTCAGCAACATAAGCCGCATCAACCGTCAGCGTCTGGCCGCTGCGATCGGCAGCCTCAAAGGAAATTGTCTCGAGCAAACGTTCCATTACGGTATGCAAGCGCCGCGCGCCGATATTTTCGGTCTTCTCATTCACTTGCCAAGCCACCTCAGCAATGCGCCGAACACCATCGTCGGAGAAAACGAGCTGAACTCCCTCTGTGGCCATGAGAGCTGAATACTGTTCAGTGAGCGAGGCATCGGTGTCAGTCAGAATACGCACGAAGTCGTCGACAGTAAGGGCGTCCAATTCAACCCGGATGGGCAATCGCCCCTGCAATTCCGGGATCAAATCCGAAGGCCTCGCCAAGTGGAAAGCGCCGGAGGCAATGAACAGAATATGATCGGTCCTAACCATGCCATGCTTGGTTGTAATTGTTGAACCCTCTACCAGCGGAAGCAGGTCCCGCTGCACGCCTTCGCGCGACACATCCGGCCCGTGGCCTTCCGAGCGAGCCACGATCTTGTCGATTTCATCTAGAAAAACAATACCGTGCTGTTCGGCACGCTCCATGGCGCGCGCCTTTAAATCCTCATCATTGACCATACGCGCCGCTTCTTCTTCTGTCAGAAGCTTCAGCGCCTCCTTGATACGCACCTTGCGTGAGCGCGCGCGCCGTCCGCCCATCCCCTGAAACATTCCCTGCAGCTGACTGGTCAGTTCTTCCATGCCAGGCGGCGCAAGGATTTCCACACCCATGGCGGGTGCGCTGAGTTCAACTTCGATCTCCTGTTCGTCAAGGTCACCCTCGCGCAACTTCTTGCGAAATGCTTGACGCGCCGCCCCGTCGGTTGCGGCGTGCGGGCTGCTTGCTGCGGCGAATCCGACTTCTCGTGCGGGCGGTAAAAGAATGTCGAGCACACGCTCCTCGGCGGCGTCCTGAGCCCGATTGCGCACCTTATCCATTTCCTCCATCCGCATCATCTTGACAGCGACATCCACCAGGTCACGGATAATGGAATCAACATCCCGCCCAACGTAGCCAACTTCCGTGAATTTGGTGGCCTCGACCTTTACAAACGGCGCATGCGCCAGCTTTGCCAGGCGCCGTGCAATTTCGGTTTTGCCCACCCCGGTTGGCCCGATCATCAAGATGTTCTTGGGCGTGATCTCATTGCGCATATCGCGGTCTGCCACCTGCGCCCGGCGCCAGCGATTGCGCAGGGCTATTGCAACGGCACGCTTGGCGGGTGCTTGGCCGACAATATGCTTGTCGAGCTCTTGAACGATTTCGCGCGGAGTCATCTCGGACATAGCAGTTAGATTTCCAGCTCTTCAAAAACCAAGTTGTGATTTGTGTAGATACAAATGTCGGCCGCGATGTTCAGGGCTTTCTCCACAATCATGCGCGCGCTGAGTTCGGAATTCTCGAGAAGTGCGCGGGCTGCGGCCTGAGCGTAGGCACCACCCGAGCCGATGGCCATCAATCCACCCTCCGGTTCGATTACGTCGCCATTACCGGTGATAATCAATGATGCCGTCCGATCAGCCACGGCAAGCAGTGCCTCAAGCCGGCGCAGCATACGATCTGTGCGCCAATCCTTCGCAAGCTCTACCGCCGAGCGAGTCAGATTGCCCTGGTGTTTTTCCAGCTTGGCCTCGAATCGCTCAAACAAAGTAAAGGCATCGGCGGTTCCTCCGGCGAATCCGGCGATGATCTGGTCCCTGTACAAACGACGTACTTTGCGTGCATTACCTTTCATTATGGTATTGCCCATTGACACCTGTCCGTCGCCACCAATGACGACGTGGGTGCCACGGCGTACCGACAGAACGGTAGTTCCGCGATATTGCTCCATTCAATGCTCCGCTGCTGGTAATTAGGGAAATTGTACCCGCGCCGGACAGCGCTGGAAATCAGCACCATCTCAATCACAGCGGCTGCGGCCCGGACAGACCCCCAAAAGGAACTCGGTTTGGCGGGATTCTGCGAGTCACCGCGCCGGCGCACTGGCATTTCCGGCCGCAGAATCAATTCACATCACCTGTGCGGCCTTAAAGACCCGGCGGCCGGGCGAATGTCGGCATCACCCCGGCATCTGCCGCTGGCTCCGGTCGCGCCCCTGCCGCGGCGCGAGCTCGGCAGCCGGATTGCGATTGGATCTGGCGGTCCCGCCGATAACCCCAGGATGCGTGAAACCAAAGCCCGCCGGATACTTGAGCCCGCAACGCAGTGCGCGGTCGAAACCGATGTGAGCGCATCAGATGACTCCTGCGCCCGGAAACACGGTCGCCGGCCGCAGTTCGCCTGCAGCGAAGCCAGTCATGGCAATCGCGGCGTGAAGCCGCTCATGATTCCGTCGAGCATGAACTGCACTGCAAGAGCCGCAAGAATGATGCCGAACGTGCGCGTAAACATGTTCGCCCCCGTCTCGCCCATGAGCTTCATGAGACGCGCAGCCAGCAGCAGAGACCCCAGGGTAACGAGCAACACTACAAACAGCACCGCGAGTCTCGCCGCGTCTTGGAGTGCAGTGTGGCCGGTGGCGCTGGCCATTAGCAGCACCGTGGTAATCGCCCCAGGCCCGGCAATAAGCGGTATCGCCAAGGGAAACACCGAGATGTCCTTCCTGTTCTCCGCCTCGGCCTGTTCACGCGAAGTAGTCGAACGCAAACCGGACTGGCGCGCAAACACCATGTCGATAGCCAGCAGAAAAAGCAACGCTCCGCCGGCGATCTGAAACGCCGGCAACCCGATGCCGAGTGCCCGCAGCAATGGACCGCCGACAAACACGAAGACTATGAGTACCACGCCGGCCAGAATCGTGCCTTTGACGGCCATCTGACGCTTATAATTCTCGGAGCCGCCATGGGTCAGCGCGGCGAACATCGGGGCGAGTCCGACAGGATCTATGACGACGAACAGCACGACGAAAGTGTTGAACAACATCTCCATCATGACCGACTGGTCCTTTTTTAGAAGCAGTGCCCAACCTGCGCCCGGCATCTCGGGTTAACTGCTGATATCGCGCGCAATGCCGAACTCAACGCTGCAAGCGCAAGCCGCGCGCCATCGACTCCGTGAATGTCAAACCGGAAATAGTCGGTTGCGCGAACATGCTCAGCGCAGTGCGAGTCCAGCGGGGCCAGTTTACTCCAGCCGAAACCCAACTTTGATCTTCACCTGAAAATGGGCAATTTTGCCATCCTGCAGATGCCCACGCGTCTCTACCACCTCGAACCAATCGAGGTGTTTGAGGGTCTGCGACGCGCGCGCAATGGCATTACGAATGGCGTCATCCGAGCTGCGTGATGAGGAGCCCACAAGTTCGACAACCTTGTAGATATGTTCCGCCATATCACCGTCCTCCTGTTTTAGATGACCAATTGTTGTAAGTTGTTATAAGCCGCCAGCGCCAATGCACTACAGCGCCTTTCCACAGTGCCAACAAATCTCGAATCCGCCCGGATTCTCTTCGCCACAGGACCGACAATATACTGCCCGGCGCGGCGCACTGCGTCCCTCATAATCCGCCATGATCCGCCGTGCCCGCGTGACGTCCGTCTCGTTTTCCAGCCAGAGTTCGGGATAAACCTCCGGAAATGGCAGATCGCCAAGTCCACCGACGAGATGCTCGTTGAATATGCGCACCTCAATACCGGCGGCCGAAAGCATTCCGCGTATGAGATACGCCTCCTGCAGGTTGGCCGCTTTGTAGAATTTTTGCATGTTTTCAGGTGGCCTGTCGACGCGGCGCGCGGGTCGTGCAGCGTCGACCCACGCGCGCACCGGCGCAACCACTTCTCACGCGTAATGCTTATGCTGTGAACGCCGCCGGCCAGCGCGCTGCACCACCACGCCGCGAACGGTATATTGCCCAACCAGCTCGAGAGGGGGGTAAAGTTCATTCAACGGCCTAAGGTAGCGTCGGCTGCCATCGAGATGCAGCTGACGGAACATGTGCTCGCCGTTGTACTCGACCACCACGTATGACCCGTGCTGCGCCTGGGCACCCGGATCAATGATAATCACGCAACCATCCCAAAATTCTGGCGCCATGCTGTCATCCACGACTTGCAGAGCAAAAGGTTCCAGCTCACTGCAACCGCCACTCATACGTTCACCTCCGTTTTCGCGCCGGAGCGACGCGCGATCAATACTTTTCACGTTATCACAGGCCGCACCCGCGCCGCCACTGCGCGGTCGCAAGCGTGCGGTTCAGGTTTCTGGTTCGTCCCGTGAACTGTCTGGCCGCTTCTGCGCGGACACGGCAGCAAGCGATTTCCCGCGATGCGCACGCGGATGTGCCGCATCGTAGATTCGGGCCAAGTGCTGGAAATCGAGATGTGTATAGATCTGGGTCGTGGAAATGTTGGCATGCCCAAGTAATTCCTGAATCGCCCGCAGATCACCGCTAGATTCGAGCAAGTGACTGGCAAAAGAGTGGCGCAACATGTGCGGATTAACGGCCATCCCAATTTGCAGCTGCCGAGCCCAGAATCGCAGGCGCAGCTGCACCGAACGCGCCCCCAATCGCCGACCGTTGCGTCCGATGAACAACGCCAGCTCACCGGACACGACTGTCTTCGCGCGCGCGCCAAGCCAGATTCGAAGGGCCTCGCGCGCATATCGCCCTACAGGCACAACGCGCGTCTTAGCCCCCTTTCCGGTCACCCGAACTACCTCATCCTGCAGATCCACATCCGGTAAATCGAGCGAAACCAACTCCGCCAACCGCAGACCGGAGGAATACAGCAGCTCTAGCATGGCACGGTCGCGCAGGGCCAAAAACCCGTCATCCATTACCTGCATCAACCGTGTTGCCTGGTCGGTGCTCAAGGTCTTAGGGAGACGCTTGCTCGACTTGGGTGCGGCTAAGCCAACAAACGGATTGTTCCGCGCAAGGTTTTCTCGAACAAGATAGCGATAAAGCGAACGTCCTGCCGAAAGCATGCGACGTATGCTGCTACCGCTGAGACCATCGCGGTGCAGACGCGCGACGTAGGTACGCGCCTGCTGTGGAACCAGATCGCTCCAGTTGCTGATTCCCTGGCTGCCACAAAACGTCGCTAGACGCCCGAGATCGCGACGATAGCTGTCTATCGTATGCGCCGACATGCGACGTTCACTGCGCAGGTGCTCCAGAAAGCCGTCAAACCGGAGAAGATTGCGGGTGTGTGCCTGTTTGGCCATGAAACCCAATCTCGAGACGCGGCTACCTAAAGTCGACGGGTGATGCCGGCCATCAACAACTCGCCGAAACGCGAAAGATAGATCGTGCCCATGTGCGGATGAAATCGCTGTGGATCAGCACTTCCGAGACACATGATGGCCTGCACCTCAGTAGCCGCCATAGCGACCATCGCGGTCGAATGAATCTGGCTTGCCTGGGCAGCGAACAGGTAGCTCATGGTATCGACGCCATGGCTGGCGCCGCACACCGGCTTCGACACCCCTGTGGCAAAACCCGCAGCATCGGCGCCGCGAATCAGTCGCAGCAATTCATCAAAGCGGTGGTCGTGCGGGTCAACGAACTCGCTACGCCCGGCCAAACGCCCGGATCCGGCCTTGAGCAATATCACCACGACATCGAGTTTGAATTGCTGACGCAGCATGTCGCGCGCGGTACCGAGCACGTCGTCAAGCGCGGCGCTGTCGATCATGGCCAGTGCAAAGCGGTGCAGACGCTCGGCTAACACATCGTTCTCGCGGGCGATGCTGAGCAGTTCGCGCAATTGCTGCGACACCCCAAGCTTCTGATCGCGCAGCACCCGAACCTGCCGCTCAATCAGCGATAGCGCGCCCCCGGCATCAGCGTGCCGTACATTAAGGGCGGCCAATGCGTCGGGATACCGTTCAAAATAGTCCGGGTTATCCTCCAGGTAGCGCGCAACCGCTTCTTCCCAGGATAGCTCCCTGTCCTGTTCGTCACTTGATGGCTTTTGCGTCAACTTGCGTCCCCGCCTTTTCTTCAAAGACTTTCAAGATCGACCTGCCCTTCAAACACACTTGCGGCAGGACCGGTCATCCACACGGGCTCGCTTTCCCCGTCCCACACGACGCGCAACAGCCCCCCGCGCACCTGTACCTCAACCTCCCGATCGAGCAGTCCGCGCAGGCGTCCCGCAACCACTGCCGCACAGGCTCCGGTACCACACGCAAGTGTCTCACCGGCACCGCGTTCGTAAACGCGCAGACGGATGCGGTTGCGGTCCAGCACTTGCATGAATCCGGCGTTTGTCCGGCGCGGAAAGCGTGCATGCGACTCGACCAGGGGGCCCTGACTTGCAACCGGTGCGCGATCCACATCTTCCACAACCTGCACTGCATGCGGATTGCCCACGGATAAGACGCTCACCGACACGATGGCGCCCCCTATCTCCAAATCATAGACGATTCCGCGGCGCGGCGCGCCATCGGCAATGAACGGCACATCGGCGGGCTGCCAGCGTGGCGTCCCCATGTTGACGGTGACCTGGCCATCGGGTTCAAGACGCGGATATATCACTCCAGCCAGCGTTTCTACGGCGATCTCGCTTTTGGCCGTGAGGTCATGATCGTGCACGAAACGCACGAAACACCGAGCGCCATTCCCGCACTGCTCAACTTCGCCGCCATCAGAATTGAAAATACGGTAGCGAAAATCGGTATCCGGCCGTGTCGGCGGCTCGACCAGCAAGACCTGGTCGCAGCCTATGCCCATGTGTCGATTGGCAATCGCCCGCACCTTTTCCGCAGTGAGCATGACTTTCTGGCGGACACCGTCGAACACGACAAAATCATTGCCGAGACCATGCATTTTGGTGAATGCCAAAGACATGTGCCTAGATTACCCTGCGCTCCGTGCCAAGGAAACCCGTAAAGTAGGGCAAGGCAGGTAAAGTCGAACTAGTCGCCGGGCCGGGGCGCGGCTGAATTACCGCCCTGGAACCATGCACGATAATCGCGCAAGACACAGCGGTCCATAATTACCTGGATCCCGGCCGTGCGTGCGCGCTCGGCAGCGGCCACGTTGATGACTCCATCCTGTAGCCACAGCGCCGGAAACCTGAGCGTGATGCAGGCGTCAACGATGTCATCAACATGTTCTGGAGCACGGAACACGTCTACCAGATCTGGCGGCTGCGGCAAGTGAAAAAGGTCGGCATAGGCCTTTTCGCCCAGGACTTCGGCCACCGCCGGCCGTACCGGCACTATTTTGTAGCCGAACTGCTGCATGGCGGAGGCAACCTCATAGCTCGGGCGTCCGGGCTTGGGAGAAAGACCAACGACGGCAATGGTGCGCACGCGCGCCAGCAGTGCGCGCATTTGTTCTTCCGGCGGATTGTTGAACACCGTCATAATCAGACTGTCCTCAGCGTTGCACACCCCAAACGACCAAATGCCGGTCGCCTACTGCCGCGACAGTGAAATGTTCCAGCGACGCGTTTCTAAGCTGGCACGACACTTCCTCGGGTCGGTAGGCGGCGCACAAGGAGTCGAGAAAATCGCGTTTCAGCAGGGCATGTTCGCCCGCGCTGTAGGTTTCCACCAGATGCCGCGCCTTGCGCGGCGTCGCAGGCCGCCTGAGGTCCATAACGAACACTGCGGCATTTCGGTCTGCGTTTTCGGCGACCGTCTGCCACAACACTGCCGGATCCGCAAGGTGATGCAGCAGGCTATTGCTGATAATTGTATCGTAGGGATTGCCGGGCAATCGCTGCGGCAGGCGCGCCTCAAGAAGGGAGACACGTGCATCCAGTCCGGCGCCGGCAACCGCCGCATGCGCATGCCTTAGCATTGCCCGCGCGCCGTCGATACCGAGGATATTGCTTTGCCCATAGACGCGGGCGAAGCGCAGTATCACGTCCGCCGGCCCGCACCCGAGATCAAGCACCTGGCGCGGATCGTGGTTGGAAAAATGCTCGCGGAACTGCGCGACAAAACGGTCGTGCGGCTCGGCAAAGTCGGCAAGCGCATAAGCTTTCGCCTGCTCGGCGTCGTCCATGAGTTCCGGCTCTGGCACACGCCGCATTAGCGCGCGGCGGCGGGACCGGGCAGCTGGCGCCTTGCGCCGCACCGGAGACCATGATCGAGCAATCACTCAGGCAGCACCGATTCGGCCGCCAGCAGATCATCCAGGGTGTCGCGGCGACGCACTATGTGAAAGCTGCCGCCATCGACCATTACTTCGGGACAGCGCGCGCGTGTGTTGTAGCTGGAACTCATACTCGAACCATAGGCGCCAGCCGAACACACAGCCAAAAGGTCGCCCGCTTCCACTGACAGGGCGCGATCGCGCGCCAGAAAATCACCGCTCTCGCACACCGGTCCGACGATGTCATATGCCTGGCTCGTGCCAGCACGCCGTAGCACCGGTCTGACATCGTGCCACGCATCATATAGCGCCGGCCGCATCAGGTCGTTCATGGCTGCGTCGACCACGGCAAAATTTTTCGTTTCGCCATGCTTGAGGTACTCCACGCGGGTCAATAGCACGCCGGCATTGCCAACAATCGCACGGCCGGGCTCGATCAGAATACGCAGACGGCTGCCGCCCGCTCCGTCCACGCCGCGCACCAGCGCGGCTACATACTCGCCGGGCGCCGGCGGAGTCTCGTCGCGGTAGCGGATCCCGAGGCCACCACCGAGATCGATATGCAGCAATTCGATGCCCGCCGCGCGCAGTTCCGCAACCAGGGCCATAATGCGCGCGCTGGCGTCCGCAAAAGAGTCCAGATCCGTCAGCTGCGAGCCGATATGGCAATCGACACCGGTTATGCGCAGGTGCGGCATCTGGCAGGCGAGGCGATACGCCGCCACTGCCTCAGCCGCGGCGATGCCAAATTTGCTCTCCTTGAGTCCCGTCGCGATGTATGGATGCGTACGCGCATCGACATCCGGGTTGATTCGCAGGGATATTGGTGCCTTTTTCCCGACACTACCGGCGACCGAATTCAGGCGCTCTAGCTCTGGCACAGACTCGACATTAAAGCAGTGAATCCCAAGTTCCAGCGCACGGCGCATCTCGGCCTGGGTCTTGCCGACACCGGAAAACACGACCCGCGACGGATCGCCGCCCGCACGGATAACCCTTTCAAGCTCACCGACCGACACAATGTCGAAACCCGATCCGAGGCCCGCAAGAATGCCGAGCACTGCCAGGTTGGAATTGGCCTTGACCGCATAGCACACTAGGTGATCGCGGGCGGCGAATGCCCGATCGAAATCGCGCCATCTGGCCTCGATATGGGCGCGCGAATAGACATAACATGGAGTTCCCACACGCTCGGCGATGTCGCGAAGAGCAACACCTTCGGCATGCAGGCATTCGTTTCGATACTCGAACATGTCCATAGGGAAACTCTAGCGAAAAGCCGCGGAATTCGCAGCGGCCTTGTGCGGCGCGGGTCGATCCGGCAGATAGAGGGGACCCTTGCGGCCGCAGGCGGAAAGCAGTGCAGCCCCAAACACCAGGATGGTTAGCAGATACAGCGTGCATCGACGGCACTTCATGAACGGGCTCCGTGTCGGGTCGGGTGCTAGTTTATCCCGCCAGCGGATAACGATAAACAGCGTCTCCGGCACCTGTTATGCCAAGCGCAATTTGGGTAACATCGATGTCACTCTCTGAATCCGGTACTACCCGCCAATGAACGAAGCGGAATTCAACCAAAAGGTTACGGCAACACTGCTACGCATCGAACAGGCGGTGGAAACAAGCGGCACAGATATCGAGTTCGAAAATACCGGCGACATCCTCACCCTGGAATTCGCCGATGGCAGCAAGATCATCATTACCAAGCAGGGAGCGACCAAGCAGATCTGGGTGGCCGCCAAGTCAGGGGGTTACCACTACGATTACCAGGCCACCGGAGACCGCTGGGTAAACGACCAAAGCGGAACCGAGCTGTTCAAGGAGCTCTCCTCTCTGGCAAGCCGCCAGGCGGGTGAAACAGTGGATCTGGCCTAACCAGCTCTACTCCCAGCTGCCTTCCTTGTGGGTAAAAGTGGCGGGCTCGCCACACTTTGGGCACTTGATGCTACGAATGTCGTCCGGCAACAGTGTGACACCGTCGCTGTAACACGCGCCGCAGCGCGGCGTCTTGTTTTCATGGATCCAGGTGCTGCCCACGGATTTGCAATTATCACAGCAGAATAGCGCCAGATAGGGAAACACCTGTCGCCCGCGCCCAACACCGATATCGGTCTCCTCGTAATTGCAATAGCGACATCTGAAATCGACAAAACCACCCATAGCGCAACACCTGAATAGATTCGATGGACGGGCTGAAAAGGTACCCGCAATTAGCCGGCAATATTAGCCACGCGGGGCTAACTTGACCATATTGTCGAACAGACGCATCCAATCCAGACCGCCTGCCCACCTACTCACATTCCTTGCCGGAGCCAGCTTCTAGTTCTAGCGGCACCCGCAGGTCCTGCAACACCGCTACCGTTGCCCATGCCAAGGGAGTAAGGTAAGCAGATGTACAGGCGGATGTCAGTTCTCGTCCCGATACTAGCGCTCTGCGCCTGCGTGGCTGGCGTGCCTAAAGCGATACGCCAGCCGGCCCCCGGCGACATTACGGTCGTCCAGGCGCAGGGTGCGCCTGACGGCCTTGTCGGCAGTCAGGTGCGCTGGGGAGGCACCATTGCAACAGTGCAAAACCGCGCAAGCGAGACCTGGATAGAGATCGTCGATCGACCGCTCGACAGTAGCGGAAGACCGCAGCAAACTGACAAAACTGGCGGCCGATTTCTCGCGCGGGTAAGCGGATTTCTCGATCCGGCGATCTACTCCAAGGGGCGCGACGTCACGGTTGCTGGCACGTTGCTTTCTCCTCTGAAACGTACGATCGGAGACTATCCTTACTTGTTTCCGGTTGTTAAAACCCAAGTGTTCCACCTTTGGCCGGTCGTGGTCCAGCAGTCGCCGCCTCAATACTACGATCCGTTCTGGCCGGACCCTTGGTATCCGTGGGGATATCCCTTCCCCTATCGGACCTACTGACGCGCCAGACAGATGCGAAGCCTGAGTGTACTCGCGGCAATGTCGATTGTTGGCCTGCTGTGCACCGCCTGCGCCACACGACCGCCGTTGGATCTTGCCGGAGTCGATGCTGGCTTGACACCAGCAAGAGCCGCGGCTGACATCGGCTCGGCCCGGACGCGCAAGGTCGAGTGGGGAGGCGTTATCGTCAGCGCCGAGAACCTGCGCGACCGCACGCGGCTTGAAGTGCTGGCGTATCCGCTAGATCACTCGGCCCGTCCAGAACTCGATAGGGCACCGCTCGGGCGCTTCATACTGGAAAAAGCTGGCTATCTCGAGACCCTCGACTACGCACCAGGCCGTCTGCTAACTGCGGTGGGATTGGTTACCGGGATACGCGACGGCACCGTAGGCCAAACTGCTTACCGCTTTCCGCTGATAAGCGCCGAGCAGCTTCATCTATGGCCGGTCTGGACACCAGACAATGGCCGCCCGCGCATTCAGTTTGGTTTTGGCGTTCTCTACTCGCACTAAGACACAGCATCAAACGCACGCGGTCTTACCTTGGAAGCACATTCTTTGGCGCGCTTGCGTGCCATGTCGATGTTGTCAGCGGCAGCCAGCGCTACGCCCATGCGGCGGCGCGTAAAGGATTCCGGCTTGCCGAACAGCCGCAAATTGGATTCAGGCACGCGCAGCGCGTCATCGATCCCCTCGAACACAATTCCCCCGCTTTCCACCCCTCCGTAGATCACCGCGCTTGCGCCAGCACGCCGCATGCGCGTGCCTACCGGCAATCCGAGGATCGCACGTACATGCAGTGCAAACTCACTTTGTGCCTGAGTGATCATGGTCACCATGCCGGTATCGTGAGGGCGCGGACTCACCTCGGAAAACCAGACCTCGTCGCCCTTGACGAATAACTCGACGCCAAACACGCCGCGCCCGCCCAAAGCCCCGGTCACCCGCGCGGCGATATCCTTTGATTTGGCCAGTGCCCGCTCGCTCATCGGCTGCGGTTGCCAGCTCTCGACATAATCCCCATGCACCTGGAGATGTCCGATTGGATCACAAAAGTTCGTCTCGACCTGTCCGTCGCCATCCAGGGCACGCACGGTAAGCAACGTGATCTCATACTCGAATTCGATCATCTCCTCGACTATGACGCGCGTATTGCGCACCCGACCTCCGGCGCCAGCATAATCCCATGCGGCTTGCACCTGGTCGGCACTGTCTACCCGTGATTGCCCCTTTCCCGATGACGACATCACCGGCTTGACCACACAGGGGTAGCCGATATCCCGGTCGATCGCCGCCTTGAGCTCCTCGAGGCTCGATGCAAATGCATAGCGCGATGTAGGCAGGCCCAGTTCCTCGGCAACAAGCCGGCGGATTCCCTCGCGGTTCATCGTGAGGTTCGCCGCGCGCGCCGTTGGTATGACTTCGGCGATGCCGGCCGCCTCAATCTCGAGCAGCGTTTCAGTGGCAATCGCCTCGATTTCCGGAACGATAAGTCGAGGCCGCTCACGCTCAACAAGCTCGCGCAACGCGCGGCCGTCCGTCATGTCAATAACATACGAACGGTGGGCCACCTGATGGGCCGGGGCGTCAGCGTAGCGGTCAACGGCGATGACCTCGACACCCAGGCGTTGCGCGGCAATGGCAATCTCCTTGCCAAGCTCGCCGCTGCCCAGCAGCATGATGCGCGTAGCACTGGCAGAAAGAGGAGTTCCGATAACTACCATGTGTGCACCCCGAGGGTATGTAGTTGGTTTGGCAATCCGGACCCGGTCCGCTGCCGCTCAGGACAGGGAAATGGATTTCCGCGACTGTGCATCAAATTGGCCGAAAGCTATTTTCTTTTAGGCGGATCGTCCGGCCGCCGGTATCTGCACCAGGCCCAGATATCGAATGCCGCGTACACCGCATCATACCGTCTGCGCGCATGCACTCACAACGTCCCGTCCGGAATCGCTTCGCTGCCTCTTGGGGCATGCAATTGCCTGTTATTGCGCCACGATCTGCCGCCGGCGCAGTTCGCCAGATTGCCGTCCGCATGCCCGATTATCGCATATAATTTAGCAAGGGAGTCCTGATACCAGAGCCCGAAGTTCGGGCCGGAGGTTCGGTCATGCTAGTCCCGGGTCTTTACCAGTTCTTTCATCGCCAGATTCAGCATGGGTTCGGCATGCACGGCATGAATGAGCCAGCGGCTGTCGACTACGTCAGCGAGTTGCTGACGCGTTTCACCCACACTCGCGCGATGCACATCATTCAGAATGCCGATGGCGAATCGATTACCAGCATTGCCGGACTGCTGGCGGAATGGCGGCGAGCCCAGGGCTGGAACGATTCCCCGGTCAACCGACCGCGCGAAGCCCTGATCGTGCGCCACATCGGCGAATACTCCCTGTTCATGAGTGGGCTCTTTCGTGAGCGGCTGACCGCACGCGGACAACTCGGCTATTATCTCGAGCAAGGTCGCAGCGCGTTCTGGCGATGCGCCGCCTTTGAGCCTGATCCGTCGCGCGCGCGTGTGTTCCGTTACCTGTACGGAACGTTCGATCGAGTATCCGGCGCCCTCGATCATATCCGGCGCACGCAATTGCCGCTTGCCGCCGGCGCTGCGCCTATTTCACCGCTCGCTGCTTTGTGGCGCGCAAGGTAAATACGCTACATTCGCTGGTCAATCTGCGCGGGAGACGGCATGCTGTCGCACCTGTGCAGAAAGTTCAACCGACCATGCGAGTCAAAACGATACGAAGACTTCAAAGGCTGCATTTTGAATGCACCGGATGCGGCGCCTGTTGCACCGGGGCGAGGGGCCACCACGTCGAGCTCGGGCGAGACGAGAAGGAAAAGATTCGCGCACAGTTGGCGGTTTCGCGCGAATGGTTTCAACGGCGCTATGTCGCCCGGGTGGACGGACAGACTGAAGGAATCCGCCTCGGTGATGATGGGCGCTGCCCGTTTCTTGAGGCATCCGGCCGTTGCCGTGTCTACGCAGTGCGTCCACTGCAGTGCCGTACCTATCCGTGGTGGCCAGAACTGTTGCAGGGACGCGCAGCCTGGCAAGCGGAAGCGCGCCGCTGCGAAGGCATGAATCGCGGACCGCTAGTGTCGTTGGCTACCATCGAACGCGCGCTGCGACTGCAATCACAGGGCGCCGCAGGGTCGAAAAAAATCGCCGCAAGGCAAAAAAAATAGGCCGGCAGATCCGCAGGACTTTGGGTCAGACCATTAATAACCTTGGTCAGGTTTCAGGTAAGCCCAGGCTCTGGGGGTGCTCGTGGCATCTACCCCACCCTGTCCTTTGGCAAGCCATCTGCCGGCCGTTTTCGCCAGCTGCTGACGACAATCATATGCTTTCATCGCGGGGACGATCGCACATTGATCGGGATCAATAATCGTGCCTTTCGCTACTGCCGGTGTGGCACTTCCAGAATCAGCCAGGGCCCAGAGAAACGAATCGCACTTGTGGAGAGCCAGCGGCACCGGCCAGGCGTACGGCCAGCGGCGGTAGGCTGTCGCGCAGTGTACCCAAGAGCTGCCAGGGAGGGTTGATGATCAGCATTCCGCTGCCGTTGAGGCGTCTTTCCATATCGAGCGGCAGGGTAATAAATTCCACCGCGTGCGCAGACACCTGCATCGCCGCCACCGCCCGATGAAAGGCATCGACCGGCCGGCGTGCCTTGATGGGATACCACACCAGGAAAATACCATTGCGCCAGTGGCGCATAGCGTGTTTCAGGGCAGCAACCACCAATTTCAATTCATCCTGCTTTTCGTAGGGCGGATCAATCAGGACGACTCCGCGGTTTTCCTTGGGAGGTACGAACGCCCTGAGCCCGTTCCAGGCGTCCGTGTGATGCACCGCCATGCCTGTTTGCCCATGCAAATTGGCCTTGAGCAGCGCATGCTCCTGTGGATGCAGTTCGAGCAGCACAGCCCGATCCTGCGCCCGCAGGAATTCGCGGATGATTAGCGGAGAACCTGGGTAATGTCTGAGGCGCCTATCGGGATTAAAGCGCGCGACTACCTCGAAATACCGACCGAGGGCCGGCCATGTGTCGCGTTCCGGCCACAGGCTGCTAATGCCCTGCTCGTGCTCGCCACCAGGGTCAAGAGCATAGATCCCAGCGCCTGCGTGACTGTCAATCGCGCAAAAAGGGGAAGGTTTTGCGTGCAACGCGCCGAGTACCAGTGTCAGGACGTAGTGCTTGAATACGTCGGCGATGTTGCCCGCGTGATAGCTGTGGCGGTAGTTCAAGGATCACTCGCGGCAACAGGGCACGCCGCGGTTCACCGCCGCGAAACACGCGCATAGTTGTCCTGCGGCGTCAAAAATCACTGGATTTTCCGGCCTTGCCGCGCACCTGGTCAGCGGGGTACTTGCGCTCGTTAATCTCGATCTTGCGCCAGGCGGCGTTGATCAAATCGACGCCGAGACGATCCGATAAGCGCACCAAATAGATGAAAACATCCGCGAGTTCCTGCTCAACGGCCGCCAACTTTTCCTTCGGCAGCTGCAGGCTCTGCTTCTCGGTGAGCCACTGGAAATGCTCGACCAGCTCCGCTGCCTCCACAATCAGTGCCATGGACAGGTTCTTGGGGGAGTGAAACTGCTCCCAGTCGCGGGCGGCGGCAAATTCACGCAGGCGCCGGATCAACCGGTCCAGCGCATTTGTGTCGGGTTGTAACTCTTCGGATATGGGATTCATGCGGGATTTAACTCTCTTTCGGCGCGGCGGATACCGCCCCGTCCGTCGACCTGCCTGCCCTGATACATGGCAGAGTCAACGCAGCGCAGCACGCTCTCAAGGTCACGTCCATGGGCCGGAGCGATGCCCATACCGATTGACACGCTGAGGGCGATGTTTTCCGCCTGCGACCACTGTCCCACCGCAGCCTGCAAGCGCTGGGCAACCATTCCAGCCTGCTCGATATCGGTATCCGGCATGATGATTACGAATTCATCACCGCCGAAACGGGCGGCGACGTCCGAATCGCGCACTGTACCACTAATAATCTGCCCGATTTCCTTGAGCACATGATCCCCTACGTGGTGGCCCAGGACATCGTTGATCGCCTTGAACCGGTCCAGGTCTGCGAACAAGACTGCAACCGTATGATCATTCTTGTCGAGCGCATGAAACATGCTCTCGGATCTTTCGCGCAATCCGCGGCGGTTCAGCAAGCCGGTGAGCAGATCAAGGTTGCTTTCGACCTCCAGCTGCTCGCGCGTCTTTTCAATGTTCGCCATGAGCGAATACGCGTAGAGAATGATTATGCCGAAGAACGCCAGAAAGAACAGGGTCGCTGCAGACAACGCATGCAGATACGACGAGAAGCGCACGACAGTGATGATCGCAACCAGCGAGAAAGTTCCAATCAGTGTCTCCGCAAACAGGCGCATGCCATAACGCATCCCATTGCCGAGTATCACCATGATGTAGGCGAGGTACGCCGGAGACATGGGGCTGGAATCAGCCATGACTGAGAACGAGACCATCAGCAGGTCTGTCCACATCGCCAGCCGCCAGCGAACTGCAGAGCGCATGTGGCGGCGTGCGTGCAGAAGATAGGCGGTAATGACAACAAAATACAAAACGCCCACAATCTCCACTGCGATCATGCCCGGCCAAGCGCGTGCAACCGGCGTACCCAGATTGAAGTAGGCAAGGTAAAGCGCCCAGAAAAGGTAGCGCGTCAGAAACTGGGCGCGCTGGTCGTCCCACGTCGCTGACCGTAAACCGTCGTTCTTGCGGCGCCAAGCATGCCGCCGGTCAAGCCCGAATCGCCTGTCTGACGCGCGTCGAGTTTCGGTCATCCGTTCATCCCCCATTTGCCCACGCCCCGTCCTAGCAGGCGACAGGCGCAAACTGCCTAAGCACTACACCTCGCCAGTCACCAGACGCTTGCGTGCGCGCTGTATTGCGGCGCGTACTTGAACAGGCGCCGTGCCGCCGAAGTGGGCACGCGCTGACACAGAACCGGTCACAGTCAATATATCAAAAACATCTGGCCCGATATCGCGGCAAAAACCGCGCAGTTCCTCGAGGCTCATTTCCGCCAAATCCCTGCCGCTGTCCACGCCAAGGCGCACAGCTCTGCCTACAATCTCGTGAGCATCGCGAAAGGGCACTGCCTTGCGTACCAGATAGTCCGCCAGATCGGTGGCGGTGGAAAAGCCACGCTGTGCGGCCCGCAGCATATTGTCGCGCTTGACCTCAATGGACGGCACCAGGTCGCCGTAGGCGCGCAGACTGCCAAGCACCGTGTCCAGCGCATCAAACAGCGGCTCCTTGTCCTCCTGGTTGTCCTTATTATAAGCGAGTGGCTGTCCCTTCATCATGGTGAGCAGCGCCACTAGATCGCCTTGCACGCGGCCCGCCTTGCCACGCACGAGTTCAGGCACATCAGGATTCTTCTTCTGCGGCATGATTGATGAGCCGGTACAAAACGCATCAGGCAATTCGACGAAACTGAACTGGCTCGACGACCACAAGATCAGCTCTTCTGAAAAGCGCGAGAGATGGACCATTAGCAAGGCCGCCGCGGACACAAATTCCACCGCAAAGTCCCGGTCTGAAACGGCATCCAGGGAATTCTCCGCGGGGCGCTCGAATCCCAGGGCACGTGCCGTGAACTCCCGGTCGATCGGATAGCTGGTGCCCGCCAGCGCCGCCGCACCGAGTGGCATGATGTTGACACGCCGGCGGCAATCCGCGAAACGCGCACGATCGCGCTGCAGCATCTCGAACCATGCCAACATATGGTGACCGAAGGTGACCGGCTGAGCCACCTGAAGGTGCGTAAAACCCGGCATAATTGTATCGGCCTCGCGCTCTGCGACCAGGAGAAGAGCCTGCTGCAGGCGCACAATGGCGCCATCGATTGCGTCGATGCCGTCACGCACATACAGACGCATGTCGGTAGCTACCTGATCGTTACGTGAACGGCCGGTGTGCAATTTTTTGCCGGCGTCGCCAATACGCGCGATGAGCTGTGACTCGATGTTCATGTGCACATCTTCAAGCGCGACACTCCATTTGAAGGTGCCGGCGTCGATCTCGCTCTCGATCCTGCGCAGACCGGCAACAATGGCATCACGTTCTACGGCCGACAGCACTCCCACATGCGCAAGCATTTGAGCGTGGGCGATTGAACCGGCAATGTCCTGGTGGTAGAGACGGTGATCAAAGGAAACAGAAGCGGTGAACGCTTCCACAAATGCGTCTGTGGGCTGCGTAAACCGTCCGTCCCAGGGCTTTTCAGTGCTCATGTATGCGTTGTAATCGAGTCGTTTTGGCTATAATTTAAACATATTGGCGGCCGTGCGCCGCGTGGTTACAGGGCATCCGCTTATCCGTGACCGGAGCCCGACTGTCGGTAATGTACTGTTACCGCCGAGGATTCTCGGCTAACTTAAACATATGTCAAATTGAATGAGTCGCAGATTCGCAAGCGCATTTCCTGGTTCGGACTCTCCTTTGTGCACCCCCACCCCGAATGCCGAACCAGGTGTTCAGGCCCCCGTCCAAGACGGGGGCTTTTTTTTGCCAATTCGCGCACCTGGATAGCATCCTGCTCGCAGTATCTGCCGACAACCCGCACGGGGCTGCAATCCCCGCCAGCGAATATACTTTTTTTCCATGCACAAAAACAGGACAATATAAGGTACTATTCCTGCATTACATGCAGATTTTTGGGGTTAAATCTGGCGCACCAGCGGCAACTACGATAGCAGCGGTAATGAATCTCCAGGCAACACGCTGTCCAGAACCATGCTGGTTTGATAGGCATGAACTCGCAAAGATCAAGGCGGATTTACCCGAAGGACTTCATTCAGGATTCCTGCGCTTGCGCAGGCCAGTGGCGCATGGCAGGCGCGTGGTATTTTCCCTGCAGAACAAAGATCGCGGAGCGGCAACCCCGGGTGGCCATTGCTCCTGACCGCACTTCAATGAACCAGCACAATCTATTCCGGCGGCTCACAGGCCATGATTAAGTCAAAACTTCCCAGCCAGGATTTCCTGCCGGATTTTGCGTCATTCAGCAACGCCCTGCGAATTATATTCCTGGCGCTGACCATCGCAGTGATAATTACCATTGGCCGCAATGACGTGTTTGACGAAAAAGCATGGCAGGACCTCAACCTGCTTGCGGCCTTCGCCCTCATGATTTCCTTCGTCAGCGTTATCGTACTCAAGGTGACGCAGCCTCTCTTTCGCAGACTGTCACTCGCGACGGGGTCTAGTCTGGTGTTCCTGCTGCTGCTCGGGGCCATTGCCCTGGGAACGGAACTTGTCATTTTCGCGCTCTACGATCTCGGACTGACCAGCGAACGCTGGCCTGAATGGCATCTGGCCCTGCTCGTTCGAACCTTGCTTATCGGCGCGATCATTAGCGCGCTCGGGCTACGCTACCTGATCGTGTCACATCGTGCCGAAGCTGACGCGAGGTCCGAACAGGAATCGCGCATGCAGGCCTTGCAGTCGAGAATACGCCCGCATTTCCTTTTCAACAGCATGAACAGCGTGGCGAGTCTCATGCGCAGTGATCCGGCTCGCGCCGAGACCGCCTTGCAGGATCTGGCAGATCTGTTTCGCGTGCTGCTGGCCGACGCGCGAAACTTGGTACCCATTTCCGCCGAGCGCGAGATTTCGCGCCAATATTTGGAAATCGAAAAGTTGCGTCTTGGCGACCGCCTGCGCATTACGTGGAATGTGAGCAACGTTCCGCGCAGCGCGCTAATTCCGGCCCTTACCTTGCAGCCTTTGCTGGAGAACGCCATCTATCACGGCATCGAACCGCGCTTCAATGGCGGCACCCTCAAAATCGAACTTTGGGCGGAAGGCGAACACCTCAACGTCCTAATAAGCAATCCGTTGCCCGAAACACCGAGCAATCGGTCCGGCAAGGGCAACAAGATCGCCCAGGACAACATCCGTCAGCGTCTCAGCACCCACTTTGGTAACGCCGCGACGATGCAGACCTTCGAAGAAGGCAAGCAGTATCACGTGAAACTTAAGATGCCGATCGTCCGGGGCTAGCCGATGGAAAGCAAAAACAACGGCAACGGCAGGTTAGTTGGCATCGCACACAGGGTTCGCGCCGGCATCGATCGCCTGGAGCAGATGCTGGTTCGTCGCATGAACGCAGGCGGCGTCGATATCGACGATGGGCAGGATGCCGGTTTCCTGCCAAATTTCTGCAATGGCTGGACAGTATTCAATGTCGTGGTCATTGCCGAGATTCTTGCGATGGTAATTTCTATCGTCAGTCCGCAGCTACCGATTGGTCAAAACCGGTTTTCCAAGCTGCTAATGATATCGCTGTTCATCCAGTGGATCGCACTGGCCAGCGCAGGCGCGCTTTGTCTGTCGCGTAAGTACCTGAACAGGCTGCCCGAACTGCGAGCACTTGTCATGGCCTATCTTATGCTGCTTTGTGTGACTTGGCTGGTAGGAGAGGCTACCCTTTGGGTACTGTGGCTCGTCCACCTCACGGGATCACCAAGCCCGGAATGGAACGCCTACTTTCATGTCCAGAATCTCACCATCGCGGCCATCGTCAATGCCCTGGCGCTGCGATACTTTCTGGCGCGCCACCGGCTCAAGCAGCGCACGCTGTCGGAGGCGCGCGCCAAGGTGCAGGCGCTCCGTTCGCGTATCCGCCCTCATTTTCTGTTCAATACGATGAACGTGATCGCCAGTCTTACGCGAAGTGCACCGTCTCAAGCGGAATCGGCTATCGAAAACATGGCAGACATCTTCCGTACCATGATCGCTGACGGCGAAAACCTGGTGCCCATCAAGAACGAGATCGTGATTGCCCAGAAGTACCTCGATATTGAAAGCCTGCGTCTCGATAACCGCCTAAAAGTCGACTGGGACGTGGGCAAGTTTCCGCGCAAGGCAGTGATACCTGTGCTGACCTTGCAGCCGTTGCTGGAGCACGCAATCCAATGCGGAATCGAGCCGCTGGCAGAAGGCGGAAGCATCGGTCTGAGATTGTGGGAGGAAAGCGAGACCATCAACATCATGGTCAGCAGCCCCTTGCCGCGCGGTAGATCGCGGCCGACCCACGGACAGGACGAAAGCACGCTCAATGACTTACGCTTGCGGCTTGAAAGCCATTACGGCAAGTCCGCCAGGATGGAAGTGGCAAATGGCGAGGATCGGCTTATGGTGGCCGTTACCTTGCCGACACGTGGAGACAATTTATGAGGGTGCTGATAGTTGACGATGAAAAACTTGCGCGAGACCGCCTGCGCGAGCTGCTCAACGAAATCGGCGGACATACCATCGTCGGCGAGGCCATGAACGGCAATGAGGCGGTGGAGCGGACAACCGAGCTCAATCCCGATGTCGTGCTCATGGACATCCGCATGCCGGGAATGGATGGACTTGAGGCAGCAATGCACTTGATGGGCATGGAAAATCCGCCAAGCGTGATCTTCACTACAGCGTACGACCAGCATGCGCTGCATGCATTTGAAGTGAATGCGGTCGATTACCTGCTCAAACCTATCCGCAAGGATCGGCTGGCCGGTGCGCTCGAAAAGGCGCATAAACTGACGCTCAAGCAATTGCAGGATATCAATCAGGCACAGGAACAACCTAGCGCACGCACCCATATCAGCGTTCACCTGCGCGGCAATATCCGTCTTGTTCCGGTCCAGGACATTCTCTACTTCATGGCTGACAGCAAGTACGTCACCGTACGCACACCTGCAGAAGAGCACCTGATTGAGGATTCGCTGGTAAATCTGGAAAAGGAATTCGGCGAAAAGGCATTTCTGCGCATCCACCGCAATGCGCTCGTCGCCACCAGCTATATCAAGGGGATTGAAAAGAGTCCGGCCGGCACCTGGCAGGTAAGCCTAAAGGGACTCGATAAGAGGCTCGACGTCAGCCGGCGCCACGCCGCGTCGGTGAGACGCTGGGCGCGGCATTAGTGACCGAAGCGGATTCCCCTGGCGAATGGCGTTGCGCTCGGCGTGCAGAGTGACGCGTGCTGCCTTGCCGCATCTTGACGCCAGCTTGAGAGATCGCTGTGTCGAGATAATCGCCGTAAAAGTCGGGGCTGCTTAGACCCACCAGTGCCGGAACCAGCTCACGCCCACTGGCATCAACAAGCTTGATGGTCGGAGTAAGTGTCACACCGTAGTGCTGGGCAAGTTTTGCGGCGTCGATCATCCGGCCGGAAAAATCCCGCAACTTGACGCCGCTGTCGATTTGCACCTGACGGATGATAACCTTGCTGCGCTGGCTGGCATCGGCGTACATCGGCATGAGGTAGAGTTCTTCCACCTCTTTGCAATAGGAGCAAGTGGTCGCGGAAAAGAAGAGCATGACCGGAACGTGACCGCGCTCGGCGCGCAACGCGTCCGCCCGCAAATCCTTCGCTTGCGGCAAACCGCCGGCAAGCGTGGTGGTGGAAAAGAAAGCAGCGATCAGGCACAGAAACATCGAAACTTTCGCTTTCCCAGACGCAAATGCGCGCGCAGCCCTTCTTTCGGGATGAATCCCGGCGCGAATTGCTTTAGGATTAGCGTCGTAACCGAATTCTGAATTCATCCTTCTCATACCTTTTAGTTGACCCCGCTGCATGAAAACCGTACGCATTGGCACTCGAAAAAGCCTGCTTGCCCTGTGGCAGGCCGAACATGTCAGGGCACGATTGCTGGCGCTACGTCCCGACCTTGAAATTGAGCTGGTCAAAATGACCACACAAGGCGACAGGATACTTGATACCCCGTTGGCCAAAGTCGGGGGGAAAGGCCTTTTTGTTAAGGAACTGGAACAGGGCCTATTGGATAGACGCATCGACCTTGCAGTTCATTCCCTCAAGGACGTAACCGTGACGCTTCCCGCAGGCCTGCATATACCGGTTATCTGCGAACGTGAAGACCCGCGCGATGCCTTCGTTTCCCCGCATTATTCCGCGTTGTCGGCGCTGCCCGCGGGAGCACGCATCGGAACCTCCAGTCTACGACGCCAGTGCCAACTGCGCGCCGCCTACCCGCAGCTGCAGGTCCTGGATCTGCGCGGCAACGTCAATTCGCGTCTAGCAAAACTCGATGCCGGAGAATTCGACGCAGTAATCCTTGCGGCGGCAGGACTTAAGCGGCTGGGATTTGCCGATCGCATCCGCGCCTGCCTGGACCCATCCGTCAGCCTGCCGGCCGTCGGGCAGGGCGCCGTCTGCATTGAATGTCGACGCGACGATCAGAAAATCAATGAGCTCATTTCGGCGCTCAATCACGCGCCTACCACAGTGCGCGTACGGGCAGAACGCGCGATGAACGCGCACCTTGAGGGCGGCTGCCAGGTACCCATCGGAGCCTACGCGGAGCTTGACGGTGAAATGCTGCATTTGCGCGGCCTGGTAGGTGCGCCGGACGGCAGTCATATTGTACGTGGAGAGATCCGCGGGCCCGGCAAACAGGCGGAAGATCTGGGTATCGCGTTGGCACAGGACCTGCTAGGCCGTGGCGCACGCGCCATACTTGACCGCGTATATGGCCGTGCCTGAGGAACGGGGGCTGGAAAATACTGCAGTGCTGGTCACGCGGCCGGCGGCTCAGGCGGAATCGCTGGCGGCTCTCATTGAGTTGGCAGGCGGTGAGGCGGTGCGCTTTCCGGTGCTCGAGATTCTCGACCCGGTCGACAGCGCAGCCCTGCAGCGCATAGTTGACAGGCTGGATGAATTTGACATGGCCATCTTCATCAGCCCCAATGCCGTGAACAAGGCAATGAATGTCATCCGTTCGCGACGCCCGCTTCCAGCGCGCCTGAAACTTGCCTGTGTCGGCCGCGGCTCAGCGCGCGAACTGAAACATTTTGGCCAGGAAGACGTCATCGCCCCAACCGGCCGGTTTGATAGCGAGGCACTGCTGGATCTCCCGGCACTTGCTGACATCGCCGGCCAACGCATAGTGATCTTTCGTGGCGACGGCGGACGTGAAGTTTTGGGCGAAACCTTGCAACACCGCGGGGCAAGCGTCGAATATGCCGAGTGTTACCGGCGCGGAAAACCACAGGTCGACACTACGGCACTGCTGCGTCGCTGGGCACGCGGCGGCATCGACGTCGTGACGGTAACCAGTGTCCAGTCGCTGCGCAATCTGTACGATCTTGTCGGCAAATTGGGCCAGCAGTGGCTCGTGAAAACGCCGATTGTGGTTATAAGCGATCGCATGGTCGCGACCTGCCGCGAGCTGGGATTCAAGGGTGAGCCCCTGATTGCGCCAGAAGCCAGCGATGAGGCCATCGTCAAAACCATAAGGGCATGGCGGGCAGCGCAAAAATCCCTATAATCGCGGGTAATTAACTCCGCCATTTTGTCTCTCACGCATTTAGGGAGCAGCGGTCATGTCGAACCTACAGCCGATGGACCACGATGAATAAAGACCAAGAACCCCAGAATGGCGCAACAACGCCAACCCAGGCGGCGGCGTCCGGCGCTCCTCGTCGCAGTCGGGCCGTGTCCGTCTCAAGCGGACTCGCCCTGATCCTGTCGATTGTGGCTCTGCTGGCGAGCGCCTACCTCAGCTACACTTTTATCCAGAAGCGCGGGCTTTACCGTGCAGACATGTTCAGCCGCCTGGATAAACTTGAGGACGAAAGCGCAAAGACGCACGACAGCCTGACCGCGATAAATCAGCAATTGAACGCGCTCAAGGAAACTCAGGACACGCTTAAGGCCGCGATGAACAAGGTGTCGAGCGAGTTCGGAAAGGGTCGCCGGCAGTGGCTGCTCTCGGAAACCGAGCAACTGCTGCTAATTGCCAATAACCGGCTACAGCTTTCGCATGACGTCAATCTGGCTCTTGCTGCCTTGCGCGCCGCCGATGAGGAGTTACAGCAGCTCGCCGACCCACGCTATTTGCCGGTGCGGCGTGCGCTAGTCCATGAAATCGGTACACTCGAATCGCTCGGCAGCGTCGATGTGTCGGGTATGGCTTTGCGCCTGGGAGACATCGCTCAACGCGTTGACCAGCTGCCGCTGGCTCCCGACGTCCGCCCGGCGACTGCGCCGGCCAAGCCACCGGCGGCCCAGAGCGGATCGCAACTGCAGATGATGTGGCAGGATCTGATCGGGCTCATCCGCATTCGCCGCACCGGCGCGGTAAGCCGGCCGCTGCTACCGCCCGACCAGGCGTACTTCCTGCGTCAGAATCTGCGCCTCATGCTTTACAATGCGCAGACATCGCTGTTGCAGGGTAATGCCCCGGTTTTCGACCAGGATCTGAGCGCGGCGAGCGGCTGGCTCAAGACCTATTACGACAGCTCAGCTGCTCCGGTCAAAGCCGTACAGCAGGAACTCGACCAGATGCTCAAATCCCAGTTTCGCGGCAGATTGCCTGACATCTCTGGCTCGCTCGAGCTGCTGCGACGCATCCGCGGGGCAAAGACGCAACCATGAAACCCCTAATATTTGTCATCGTACTGCTCTTCGTCGCCATAACACTGGCACTTGCCGTCATGCATGATCCTGGTTACGTGCTGATAGCACGCTCGCCCTGGACCGTCGAGATGCCACTTACGGTTTTCGCCGTGATCCTTGCGCTTGGCTTTGCTGGCGCCTATGTGCTCGCTCGAGCTGTGATTCGGCTGTGGAATACTCCGCGCGACGTGGCACTGCGACGCCGCGAGCAGCGTGTGCGCCGCACGCGTGAAGCACTCGTTCACGGACTGACAAGCTTGATCGAGGGCAACTGGGAAAAGGCTGAAAAACAGCTGCTCGCAGACATTGGCCACAGCGAAACCTCGCTTGTCAATTACCTGGCCGCGGCATTCGTTGCCCAAGCGCAGGGCAAAACGGAAAAACGTGACGAGTACCTGGCGCTCGGGCACCAGGCGTCGCCTGATCACGCAGTTGCAACCGGCATGGCCCAGGCTCAGCTGCAGATCATGACACATCAGAGCGAGCGTGCTCTGGCTACGTTGTCACAACTGCGCACGCTCGAGCCCGGACACCCGCGCATACTTGCCCTGCTGGCACAGACCTACCGCGAACTGAATGACTGGGAGAGCCTGGCCAACCTGATTCCGGAAATGCGCCGCAAGAAGGCGCTGGCACCTGCGGAGATCGACGCCTTTGAACTGGAGGCTCGCCGGCAACTGCTCATGCTTGCGCTGCCTAGCGGAGCCAGCGGCGTGCTCAAGCAAGCATGGAATGCAGTGCCACAGAAGCTGCAGCACAGGCCGGAGCTTGTCGCCATTTATGCCCAGCACCTTATAGCCCAAGGGGCGGCGGACGAGTCCGAGGTCCTGTTGCGCACCGAGATCGATCAGGCTTGGGACGAAGATCTTGTGCAACTTTACGGACGCGTCGAAAGCAGCGATCCGGGCGCCCAGCTGGACACCGCCGAGGAATGGCTTGCAAATCGCAGCGACAGTGCGGCCCTGCTACTGACGCTCGGACGCCTTGCCGGACGCAATAAGCTGCTGGATCAGGCGCGTGACTATCTTGAGAAATCGGTGCTGTTGCGAGGTCCGGCGGAGGCGCACCAGGAACTTGCCGAACTGCTAGACCGTCGTGGAGAACACCAAAAGGCGCTGGAACACTACCGCCGCGCATTGGAGCTTTGCAACGGCAAGGGTCAACCGCCTTGGCGCAGCGGCGGCGGCCGACCACCCAATCCGCGGCGCAACAGCACCACGGGCGTCACTCACTACGGTTACTGAGAGCAGTCAGCGCTACGGACTTTCCGGCTTAAGCGGGTACACCCGGGCGCCGCGCGGCAGCGGCGGCTGCTCCAATACGGGCATGGTCTCCGGCTGCAGTGTTACATGGTCAATGTGGTAACGCTCGACCAGCAACACCCGCATCTCGCCCAGAACCTTGGGCCAATCGAGCAAATCGCCCATAACGACGTGCGCCGACAGTGCCGGCACTCCCGACGACAACATCCAGATATGCAGATCATGCACGGACAGCACGCCGGGTACTTCAGCAAGCGCGTGCCCGACGCGGTTGAGATCGACGTCCGGCGGGACGCCTTCCATCAAAACGTGCAGCGCATCGCGCAGCAAACGCAGCGTGGAATAAAGGATCAACGCACAAATAACGATCGACAGAATGGGGTCGATCGGCGTCCAGGCGGTAAAGTAGATCACGGCACCGGCAATCAATGCGCCAATCGAGCCGAGAAGATCGCCGGTCACATGCACCAAGGCACCGCGCACGTTAAGACTCCTGTCGCCGCGGCTCAGGATAAGGGCAGCTGCAACGTTGAAGAGCAATCCGACGCCGGCAACGACCATCACCAACGTCCCGGCGACCGGCTGCGGTTCGCGGAACCGGCGAATGGCTTCAACCACGATTCCTACGACAACGACCAGCATCAGCAGGCCGTTTAGCAGCGCTGCAACCACTTCGGCCCGCGCCAATCCATAGGAATGACGCGCTGACGGGGGACGCCGACTGAACCGCGATGCCGCAGCCGCCATGCCGAGAGCCACTGTATCGGAAAACATGTGCCCGGCGTCGCCAAGCAGGGCGAGCGAGTGCGCCCACCAACCGCCAAGCGCTTCTACCAGCGCAAAGCAAAGCGTGAGGGCGAGCACCCACCAGAGCAACTGCTCGCTTCCCGCGCCATGATGGTGATGGTTATGGTGATCGTTATGGTGATCGTGCAATCAAGTTGCCTCGCCGATTACATCCGGCAAGCGTAAGCGTTGAACCTGCTCAGGAGCCGGGGGCCGCTGCGGGGCTGGACGGCGAACTGGCGCCCGATGACTGGTCTATTATCTCGCGCTCGCGCTGCGCACCTTGCTGGATGGTGTTCTGAACCGACTGGGCCTTCTTCAAAGCGTCGACGTCAGGCTTGAAGACATTGTTCTGTCCCGCTGCCTGTCGTCCGCTGCATGCGCCAAGCGTCACCGCAATTACCAAGAACATTGCACCGATGTCCGCTCTCATGCAAGTGCCTCCAGGGAGCTGCGCCGACAAGCTTTCACTTTGTCGCTTCGTCACGCGCCCGTTCAAACGAATCGTAGAAAAACTGCTCCGCCGGCAGTGCGCGTGCCGCGAACGCCGCCTTGCCGGCCTCAATCATTGCCGGCGGCCCGCTCGCGTAGACCTCATAGCCTCTGAGGTCCGGGTAATCATCAGCGACCGCCTCATGCACCCAGCCGCACCGCCCCTCCCATCGATCTTCGGTCGCGGGCTCCGACAATACCGGAGTATAGCGAAACTGTTCATGGGCTTCGACCCATGACTGAACAAGGGAATGCATGTAGAGATCACGTTTTGCCCGCACACCCCAGAACAGGTGAATTGGTCGCTGCATACCCACATAGAAGGCATGCTCAAGCATGCCCTTGATCGGCGCAAAGCCGGTACCGCCGGCCATCAGTATAATTGGTCGCTGCGACGACTGAGCAGCTGCCGAGGAATCCTGCTCGTCATCCTCACGCAGAAAAAACGTCCCGAGCGGGCCCTGAAAGCGCAGAAGGTCTTTTTCCTTCATGCGTGTGAAAACATGTTCGGAAAAATGGCCCCCGGGGAGATGGCGGATGTGCAACTGCAGCGATTCGTCATCGTGCGGTGGATTGGCGAGCGAAAAGCTGCGCCGCCTTCCATCGCGTAACAGGATATCGAGGTACTGGCCAGCCAGGAACTGCAGACGTTCGTTCTGCGGTAGTTTGAGATAGAGCACCATGACATCATGCGCTAGCTTCTCCATGCGCACGACCCGACAGGGGAGTGTCTTGATGACGACTCCTTTGGCGGCACCGATCTCGCGCGCTTCGATGACCACGTCGGATAGCGGGCGCGAACGGCAAAACAACGCCATGCCGGCCAGCTTTTCCTGTTCGCTCAGCGCCTTGTTCTCATAGACGCCGTAATCGACGCGCCCTTCGATGACCTTGCCTTTGCATGTTGCACAGGCACCGTTGCGGCAGCTGTAGGGAAGATTGTACCCATGGCGCAGCGCTGCCTCGAGGATGGTTTCGTTGCCCTCCGTAGCAAACTCATGGCCACTGGGCTCGATGCGAACCTTGAAAGTCATGTGCCCCGCTGTCTGTGATGGATGCGTTAATGTACGCACTGGCATTGTCTCTAAAATCAAACATAAACGAAAGCGCGCACGACAGCAGGCCGCTGCGCCAACCGCAATTGCAATGCCTCAGATCCAAGACAGGTGATTTACTTTTTGCCAGATGTCGAGCGCCTGACTGGTGTGCCCTTCGCGCAGCTCCTTCAATCCCATGCGATAACAGTCGCCCTTGCTAACACACTCGATGCCAGCCACTCGATACACCTTGCGCGTCGACATCTGGCGGTAGCGATCGCCAACCCAGCTGAAATTGGTATAGATCGTCTGCATATCGGATAGCGCCCGCTGGGTCTGTACATCAGGGTACGGCGAGTTGCCGATGCTGATGCGGAAACTGCCTTCCATTGATAGACGCGTTGCAACGCCGCCCGGCGTCCGCTCGATAAACCAGGCGACGCAACCGCCGGCGTCGCATGGTGTGCGGCGCACTAGAAACAGGTCGCCGGTCACCGTCCGGCCAACCCAGTGGCTGGTAAACTGCTGCGCACCATGGCAAGACGCGTGGGAATCACAGTCGTTGACGATCTTCAACGGCAGTTCCGTTACCTTGAGCTGCGGAATGCAGCTCTCGCCCTGTCCAGTCCATGCGAATGCGACCAACGCGAGTCCCATGGCGAGAAATGAGGAACAAATCCGCATAACTAACTCCCCGCTCAGGCCATTGCTCTCGGTGGTTTTAAAGCAAACAGCGTGCCGTGCTCCGAAAGTTGTTGGAAAACTTCATGGAATTAAGCACTTATGATCAACATGGCAAGCTGAAAATAGACCGCGCCGCCACCCGCCGGGTGACGCCACCGGCAAACGGACTGCCCTGCGCAGTCACATCACCTGTTCGGACACGCAAGCGGGCAGCAGGCGCCGGCATCGAGCTCCAGTGCGGTGGAACCAAAACAACTCTGCTGCGTCAAAGAGGGCAGCCAAATTGCACGAAGCCAGTTCAAACGAGAATCATCAGAGCAACTCAACGCATCACGGACTCGCGCAACCGCATGATCGAGCACGCATCAGCATTGACAACACCTCATCGGCCACATTTAATGGCGCCCCATGCCAACACAGCCATTTCACAAGGGTAAGGATTGCCGATCATGAGTGGCGACATCCTGGTACAAGTGGAAAACCTATCGCGCCTCTACGGCACAATCCAGGCGGTGAAGGAAGTCAGCTTCAACATCCGCCAAGGCGAGGTCCTCGGCTTTCTAGGCCCGAACGGTGCGGGCAAAACAACCACCATGCAGATCCTAAGTGGCAATCTAGCCCCGAGCAGCGGCCGCGTAAGCATCGCTGGTCACGACCTTCTGGAAGAACCGCGCGCCGCCAAGCGCGCAATCGGTTATCTGCCGGAACAGCCGCCAGTCTACCGCGAACTGACGGTCGACGAATTTCTTGATTACTGTGCAGCACTCAATGGTATTGCGCGCGGCGCGCGGCGCGCGGCGCGCGACACAGCCAAAGAAAGATGCGGCCTCGAAGACGTGGGGCGACGTCTGATTGGCAACCTATCCAAAGGTTATCAGCAGCGGGTCGGCCTCGCTCAAGCCATCATTCACCTGCCGCCGGTGATTATCCTGGACGAGCCTACCGTTGGCCTCGACCCCATACAAATTCGTGAAATCCGTCACCTGGTGCGTGAGCTGGGCAAGGAACACGGTGTAATCCTATCAACCCACATCCTGCCCGAGGTGCAAGCCACTTGCGACCACGTGCAGATCATCAACAAGGGTGAAATTGTGCTTAATGACAGCATCGAAGGTCTGTCACAGCACATGCAATCCTCGGCGCTTTCCATCGCATTGCGTAATGTGCCGGACATAGCAATTATCCAGAAAATTGCCGGGGTCAAGTCGGTGCAGGATCAGGGGGACGGCCGGTTGCACATTTTCTACGACCCGTCGACTGATCCGACCGACGCCTTGGTTGAATTGGCAGTACAGAAGCGTTGGGGCCTGTGCGAATTGCTGCCGCAGCGCGCCTCGCTTGAGGACATCTTCGTGCATCTGACCGCGGACGAACCGGAAACACCGAAGGAGGCTGCCGCGTGATTTTAGCCATCGCACGCCACGAACTGCGGCGCCTCTTTCTGTCGCCTCTTGCCTGGGCCATCCTGGCGGTGGTTTTGCTCATTCTCGGATTCATGTTTCTCAGCAACCTGCAGTATTTCGCTCAAGTCCAGTCGCAGCTGTTGAGTATGGGAGGAAGCCAAGGGCTTACTGCGGTAGTGGTCGCACCACTGCTTGGCAATGCGGCCGTGGTGCTGCTGCTGGTGGTGCCGCTTGTGAGTATGCGCCTGATCGCGGACGAGCGCCGCAATAAGACCCTGAGCCTGCTGTTCAGTGCTCCGGTGTCGATGACGCAGATTGTACTCGGCAAGTATCTCAGTCTGGTCGCCTTTCTGTGGCTCACGCTTGCTTTGGTGGCACTGATGCCACTGTCGCTGCTTGTCGGCGGCACACTCGACTTCGGCATGTTCGGCGCCGGACTTCTGGGTCTGGCGTTGCTCACCGCCGGATTCGCGGCGGTCGGTCTTTTCATGTCGAGCCTCACGCAACACCAGGCAGTGGCCGCGATCAGCACTTTCGGGGTGCTCTTGCTTTTCTGGATACTGGACTGGGCTGGCCAGGGTTCCGGGGCATCGGGCGTACTCGGCTATCTCTCGCTGCTCAATCACTATGAACCGTTTCTCGAAGGCATCTTCGATACCAGTGATGCGGTGTATTTGGTGCTGTTCATCGTGACCTTTCTCACGCTGAGCGTGCGGCGACTCGATATGGATCGGCTGGGGGCCTAGGAAGTATGCGCGTATCGCGTCAATCGCGTCTCAAGCTGCGGCTGGCGAGTTCCAGCTTCATTGTTCTGTTTCTGGTCGCAGTCGGACTTCTACTGGCACTGAGCCGGCAGTATCACAGGCAATTTGACTGGACTGAATCGGGTCGCAATAGCCTGTCTCCGGCGAGCGTGGTTCTGCTGCAGCGGCTTACCAAACCAATCAGTATCACGGCATACGCATCCGCTAACCCGGATCTGCGTCGACGCATCACGGAGCTTGTCGAGCGCTACCAGCGCCACGACCCCCGCGTCAGCCTCAAGTTCGTCAATCCCGACACCAACCCGGCACAGGCGCGTAGTGCCGGAGTCCGCTTCGACGGGGAAATGACAGTCGAGTACGGCGGGCAGACTCAAATGGTGGAACAGGTGAGCGAAGGGTCATTGACCAACGCGCTCGCGCGTGTTGGACGCGGCGGCGGCGGCTGGGTCGTATTCTTAAGCGGCCACGGCGAGCGCAGCCCTGAGCGCGAGGCGAACTTCGACCTGTCGACGTGGGCGACGCAGATGACTAAGCGTGGCATCAAGGTGCATACCCTTGATCTTGGTGACAATGGCCAGATCCCGCAGAATACCTCCGTGCTGGTCATCGCCGGTCCGCGCGTTGACTACCTGCCGGGCGAAGTCAAACAGGTGGAAGACTACGTCAACCATGGCGGTAACCTGCTGTGGTTGAGTGATCCTGGACGGCTGAAAGGACTACGACCATTGGCTGAAATGCTTGGCGTCGAATTCCAGCCGGGAGTCATCGTCGATCCGGTATCGCAACTGCTGACCGGGGGGCAGTCGGCCACCTTTGTGGTCGTCACGCGATATGGCCAGCAACCAGTGGTGCGTGGATTCAACCTTATGACCCTATTTCCCGATGCCGGTGGAATCACCTTCGATCCACCGAAGAAGTGGAATGCGCAGGTTATCCTGGATACTGCGCCGTCGGCCTGGTCGGCCGTTGGCCCGCTCACTAAAGTGACCAGCTTTCGCAAGGGGAAGGACATCCCTGGCCCGCTCAATATCGGCGTGGGACTCACGCGCGATCATGATCAACGCCAGCAACGCATTGCCATCATCGGCGACGGAGACTTCCTCTCCAATACCTTCATCGGCAATGGCGGCAACCTGGATCTGGGGATGAATCTGATAAACTGGCTGAGCAACGATGACGCCTATATCAACATCCCGACCCGCATCGCGCCGGATTTGCGCCTTAACCTGACGCGCACCGCGGAGGCTGTCATCGGCTTCGGTTTCCTGCTGGTGCTGCCGCTGGCGCTGGTGGCAAGCGGAATCACGATCTGGTTGCGCAGGCGCAAACGTTGAATTAACCGGAGTTCGCATGAGCAGTCGCTGGTGGCTCAATGTCGGCCTTGCCCTGGTCATCGTGATCATGGGGCTAGTCGTGATTTTCAAACCCGGGATGCACAAGTCGCCTCCGATCCCGCCCCTTACCAGCCTGTCCATGGAGGCCATTACCCACATTCGACTGCAGCGGCCGGACCAGCCAGAGATTGACCTCGAAAAATCCGGCGACCACTGGTTCATGACCGCTCCGCGCAAGGCGCGTGCCAACGGCTTCCGCATCAATGAACTGCTGCATCTCGCAGTGGCAAAGATAGCCACACATTTCAGCGCACCGACAGCGGAGCTCGGCAGATACGGACTGGATAAACCGCGCGCCGAACTCTGGCTGAATGATCAGAAAATCAGCTTTGGCGGCCCGCATCCTCTGAATCCGGATTTTTACATCCTATATAATGGCAGCGTGTACCTCGTGCCTGAGCACTTCGACAACGCCGCGACCGGGCGCCCGTCTGATTTTTTCAGCACACGCCTGATTAATACCGCGGACAAGCCTGTCGCGTTCAGTCTTCCGGGCCTGCACCTTACGCGCAAGCCGGATGGCAGCTGGCAAGTGACTCCACCTAACAAAGATCTGTCGACCGATCGCGTGAATCAGTTTGTCGATGAGTGGCGCTACGCTGAGGCTCTCTCGGTTACTCCCTACTCGGGCCGTCCGGTGATCGACCATATTCGGATTACCTTCGTCCCACGCACAGCGGGCTCCTCTGAGAACAAGCCGGCACCCACCGCCGCGGCCGCAGGTACCTCGCCCGGCCCCAAGACCCTTGCGGCTGCACCCGAAGAGCTGGACCTTGGCATTCTGGCGCGCAAGCCTGAGCTGATCCTGTATCGCCACGACGAAGGACTCGAGTATCATTTTCCGGCGGAAATGGCGACACAACTACTGCAGCTCAAGCCTGACTGATACTGCCAGCCGCCCCGATACATGCCGGAGCTTCCGGAAGTTGAAACCACGCGCCGCGGCATCGCGCCCCAGCTGATCGGCCAACAGATCCATGCCGTGGTGGTACGCCAAGCGCAGCTACGTTGGCGCGTACCGCGGGCGCTCATCCACGACCTTCCCGGACAGACGATACGTCAGGTGGAGCGCCGCGCAAAATATCTATTGCTGCACACTGACAACGGCACCGTCATCATGCACCTGGGAATGAGCGGAAGCCTGCGCACCGTGCCCTGCACTACCGAGGCCGGCAAGCACGACCATGTCGACATCGCGCTCGCCAGTGGCAAATGCCTGAGACTGCACGACCCGCGCCGTTTCGGCGCGATACTGTGGACGCGTGACGATCCGGCCGCCCATACGCTGCTGAAGGATCTCGGCCCCGAACCATTAAGCACCGGTTTCACGGGCGAGTATCTGTATGCCCGCACGCGCGCTCGCAAGGGGGCTATTCGCGACCTGCTCATGAATACGCGAGTTGTCGCCGGTATCGGCAACATTTACGCCAACGAGGCGCTGTTTGCAGCCGGTATCCGCCCGCGTCGAGCTGCCGGCAGACTTCGCCGTAACGACTGCGAGCGCCTGGTCAAAGCCATTCAATCGACCCTAAAAAGGGCCATCCGCGCGGGCGGCACAACCCTGCGCGATTTTCAGAATGCCGATGGCCAACCGGGATACTTTCAGCAGGCTCTCGCGGTCTATGGTCGTACTGGCCTGCCCTGCCTGAATTGCGGCAGCCCCATTCAGGCACTCCGTCTGGGCCAGCGCCGCGCCTTTTTCTGTCCCCACTGCCAGGTATAGCTGTTTCTTTAAGTGGCACATTACTTGCTTGTTTGAATAAATTGATTTTCTTGGTTTTTTAGCCGAAACCGTTAGCAGAGGAACGGTCCTGGAAAACCGACCGACGGTCGGGAAAATAGGGCCGCCGGTCCGCGATCGCTATAACCAGCGGCTAACATTCTGATATGTGATAGCAAAACACCCTAGGGCGTGCGTGAAATGACGAACATTGAGCAGCAATTCGAGGTCTACAGCGGCTGGCGCAAAGGCCTGTTCAGCGCGATCAGCGACTTCAGGAGCTGGCTGCGCGCCCAGGAAATCTCCGACGCCCAGGTCGACCAGCGCCTGGAGCAGATTCTTTCCACGCTACGTGATGACAAGCTGTATATCGCCTTCGTCGCCGAATTCTCCCGCGGCAAGTCGGAACTGATCAATGCCATCTTTCTGTCCAGCTTCGGTCAGCGCGTGCTGCCGTCGAGCGCCGGACGCACCACCATGTGTCCAACAGAGCTCATGTACGACCGCAAGAGTGAACCTCTTATCCGCTTGCTGCCGATCGAAACCCGAGCCAGCGGCACCACGGTTTCGGAACTCAAGGGTTTCGCGGATGAGTGGACCACCATCCCCCTCGACATCCACTCTCCGGAAAAGGTTACCAAGGCACTGCAGCACATTGCCGAAATCAAGGCGGTGCCAAAAGACGTCGCACAATCGATGGGACTACACATCGCCGAGGAAGAAACCCAAAACGGCATGCACGTCACCCCTGAAGGATTGGTCGAAATCCCGAAGTGGCGGCACGCAATCATCAATTTCCCGCATCCGCTGCTGGATCAGGGTCTGGTAATCCTGGATACGCCAGGTCTCAATGCGCTGGGTACCGAACCGGAGCTGACGCTGAGCCTGTTGCCAAGCGCACATGCCGTTCTATTCATCCTTGCGGCAGATGCCGGCGTCACCAAGTCCGACATTCAGGTGTGGCACGATTACATTAGCAACCCCAAAGGCGGCCCGGCAAAAGGACGTATGGTCGTGCTCAACAAAATCGACGGTCTGTGGGATGAGCTGCGCGACTGGGAAGAAGTGCAGCGTGAAATCGACCGCCAGATCCACGAAACCGCCAAACACCTCGGCATCAGCGAACACAACATTTTCCCGGTGTCTGCACAGAAGGCGCTGCTCGGCAAGATCAAGAAGGACGAGAAGATTCTGGAGCGCAGCCGCATCCGCACCCTGGAAAGCGCGCTAGGCAAGGAAATGCTGCCGGCCAAACGCGATATCGTGCGCGAGAACATCGGCGGCGACATGGCTGACGTCATCAAGGCCATGCGGCTCGTCATCATGCAGCGTCTCAAGGGCGTTTACGAGCACATGGAAGAGCTGAGCGGCTTGAGCGGTAAGAACATGGACGTTATCGACCACATGATGCAGAAGGTTCGCGTCGACAAGGAACATTTCGAGAAGAGCCTGCAGCGCTTTCAGGCTACACGCAGCATCTTCTCGCAACAGACCAACGTGCTGTATTCGCACCTCAATCTCAAGAGCATCGACAAGATGATCGCCGAGACCAAGCACGACATGGAAATCAGTCTAACGACCTCTGGACTGAAATCGCGCATGCAGGCGTTCTTCAAGCAGATGCACACCACTATGGAAGACGTCGCGAAACAGGCGCAGGAAATCAAGGAACTGATGGAGGGTGTTTACAAGAAATTCCAGGAAGAGCACGGCCTGTCGAACATCAAGCCACACGGGTTTTCCGTAATGAAGTACCTGCGCGAAATAAAGCGTGTTGAAGACAAGCACATGCAGTTCATTAATGGCATGTCGCTGCTGATGACCGAGCAGAAATCGGTCACCAAGAAATTCTACGAATCGGCGGTCGCCCGCATTCGGGCGATATTCGCCACTGCCAATCGCGACGCCGACAACTGGCTCAAGACGATCATGTCGCCGATGGAATCGCAGGTGCGTGAACACCAGGTACAGTTGCGCCGGCGCCTGGAAAGCATAAAGCGCATCCACAAGGCGAGCGATACACTGGAGGACCGGATGAACGAACTGAAACATGTACGTGACGGCATGCGTGATCAGGAAAAGGCGCTCGAAACGCAGGTCGACACAATCACCCGGATACTCAGCTCGAAGGAAGAAGCCACGGGCGGCGACGCACCATCGATCGATATCGATCTGTCGGCCTAAGAATCGGCTGCACTTACCGTCGCGGGAAATCAGTATTTCTCGGCTGCCGCATCCTGCTTTCAGGTGGCAGTGATACTGTTCTACTCAGTCGGCGCAGCTGGGCAGACTCAACCTAAACGCCGACAATTATTGCGCACAGTGGTATTGGTGCGCTCCTGGTGCCGCTAAAGAACGTAAATGACTGCGCATTGTAAAACTTACTTCCACGGAACAATGCTCCAATGATTTACGGCACAGGGCCTGCTCATCGGATTTGACGCGGCGCCGGCCTGCCGACACAAGATCACACGCTAGTTGTCAATACCAAAACCGCTGTTAGTCAGAACTTATAAATAAGCAAAAAAAGTTCGTCCGCGCGAAAAGCAGTGAAGTGCTGCAAGAAGCCAGAAAATATACGAGAAGGGACTTCTTCCCTGAAAACCAATGGCACACTGTCCGCGTCACCGTTGGAGTGCCGAGGACACGCGAGCGAGTCATTGCTCAATTCCCTCCACCCATCACCTTAGAACGCGTTGCTTCGCCTAGACTTATGCCACCTTTCGGCGTAAAGGAGCCGGGGTTTCTCGGCATATTGGCGCCAGCGATCATCACGTCTGGAACGGGCCTCTCGTGGGTTGACTTAAAGCTTCCTTGGTTTTCGATCGCGTGGCAACTGCCGCCAGCGGCGCGCGCTTCGGCGCACGGAACGATTCGCCATCGAGCACCAGACAATAGGCATTGTGGCGCAGCCGATCGAGCGTCGCCAAAGCAAGCAGCCGGTTGGCGGCAAATGCCTGATCCCCTTCGCCGAAGTCCAGATTGCTCGTGACGATCGCGGCAGTCTGCTCGTCGCGCTCGCCGATCAAATTGGAGTTCCCAGTATTTAATGGAGAGTGAAACTCTAGAATTTCACGCCCCATGGGAGGTACTACATGGTCACGAAACGAAGTTGCAGTCATGTGCGCCCTACATATCAGTTCATCGAGGCCAATAAGAAGCATTACAGTATTGAAGCTAGGTGCCGGTTACTGGAGGTTGCCCCCAGCGGCTACCACGTATGGCTCAAGAAACCGATCTCAGATCGCGCGCAGGAAGATGCCAGATTGGGCTTCCCCCGTTCTCACGGACACTTCCGGGCTACAATTCGAGCATAGGAGGAAGACCAATGAGCAGTCAACGATTCTCACCGGAGTTCAAAGACGAAGCGGTCCGACAGATAGTCGAACGTGGTTATTCTGTCGCTGAAGTATCGGAACGCCTGGGCGTGTCGAGCCACAGCCTCTACAAGTGGGTGAAGGCCGTGACGCCGAACAAGAAGGAGAAGCGCTCACAAGAGCTCATCGAGGCGAAAAGCGAGATCCTGAAGCTACGCGGAGAGTTGCAGCGCACCAAGGAGGAGCGCGACATCCTAAAAAAGGCGGCTGTCAGATCAACCGGTCGTTGCAACACTCGCCTGTAGTCTATCTGCTGGAGTTTCATATCCCAAGGTCTTCCTCGGTCGTTGGTTGAGCCGCTGTGCGACCTTGTTGAGCGCTGCCTGCGAATGAGCGGACAGATCCGTGCCTTTTGGGAAGTACTGTCGAAGCAATCGGTTCGTGTTTTCATTGGTGCCGCGTTGCCAGGGACTTTGCGGATCACAGAAATACACCTGGGCGTCTGTCGCGAGCGTAAAGGTCTTGTGGTCGGCAAGTTCCATGCCGCGATCCCAAGTCAGTGATTGCCGTAGCTGCCGGGGAAGTTTTCGGACCTGTTTGCCCAAAGCGGCCACCACGGTCTTCGTGTCCTTGCCGTTGACCTTGACCAGCATGGTAAACCGCGAGCACCGTTCGACCAAGGTGGCAATGTGCGTGTTGCCGCGCCCGGCAATGAGATCACCCTCCCAGTGGCCCGGGATGGCGCGATCTTCGATCTCGGGCGGCCGGTTGGCAATCGGCGCGCCATCGATGATCTGGCCGCGTGGCAATCCCTGGATGTTGCGATGCCGCGACTGGCGAAACACCCGCTTCGTTCGCAGATGCTTTTGGAGCTCCTTTTTCAGCACACCGCGTGTCTGAATAAAAAGGCTCCGATAGATCGTTTCGTGAGACACCTGCAGGCTCTCGTTCTCCGGGTAGGTCCGCTTTAGCCATCCGGAAATCTGTTCGGGAGACCAGTCTAGCGCGAGCTTCCCGGTCACCATACACCGCAGCCGGCCATTAA
>JAJXUF010000240.1 GCA_021783175.1 Pseudomonadota bacterium | reverse complement strand
AGCAGCGATCCGACCCAGGCCTTGACGATGCTGGCACTGTCCGGACGGGGCGGTATTGCTGCCCCATCTCCGCTGAGTTTTGCGATCAGGCTCATTGCTCGCGCTATTACTTGAACAGAATGAGCGTCTTCTGCAACGTCATCCAGATACCCCAGCCGAGCGGTATCCATACCGCCAGCCATGCCAGCGCAACCTTCCAGCTGTGGCTTGCTTCCTGGGTCAAAGCGCCGACATCTGCAACGAAATGCTGGTGGGTATCGTTGGCAAGCTTGTTTTCTTCCTTCAACTGTTCATCCGTCATGTAGTGCTGTTCGGCTACCGACTTGACCAGCCAGTTGCAAATGAAACCCAGCACCAGAAGGCCGGCAAGGACATACATGGTGATGGTGTAAGCATCTGCACGGGCCACACCGTGGTCGAGCTGGTATTCACGGATGTAGTTCACCAGCACCGGACCGAGCACACCGGCTGTTGCCCAGGCGGTCAGCAGACGACCGTGGATGGCGCCGACCATTTTGGTGCCAAACATGTCGGCGAGATAGGCGGGCACGGTGGCGAAACCGCCGCCATACATGGACAGGATGACGCAGAAGGCAGCAACGAACAAAGCCAGGCTGCCCGCAGATGCCAGGCTCGGGACTGACGCGTACAACGCGCAACCGAGCAGGAAGAAGATCGAATAGGTCATCTTGCGTCCAAGCTTGTCCGAGAGAGAAGCCCAGAAGAAACGACCGCCGATGTTGAACAGCGAGAGCAGGCCGGTAAAGCCGGCAGCGATGGCAGCGATCTGTCCTTTTTGTGCGGCATTGAGGTCGTTGAACGCGATATCGACGCCGATCAGTTTCCCGGCAAAGACTTCCTGCAACATGGGCGACGCCATGCCGATGATGCCGATACCTGCAGTCACATTCAGTGTGAGTACTCCCCAGATCAGCCAGAACTGCGGCGTTTTCCAGGCCACATCGAGATGCACATGGCGGTCGGTGATCATGCCTTTGGAAGTTTCTGCGGGAGGCTGCCAGCCGGCAGGTTTCCAGTTATGGTCGGGAACGCGATAACCGAGTGCGCCGATCATCATGAATATGAAATAGACCACAGCCAGTGTCAGGAAAGTTTCCCACACGCCTACCGATGCGGGCGTGGCAAAATATTTCATCAATTTGTCGGCCAGCGGGGCACCGATCATCGCGCCGCCGCCGAAGCCCATGATTGCCATGCCGGTCGCCATGCCGCGCCGATCCGGAAACCATTTGATCAGGGTCGATACCGGTGAAATGTAACCGAGACCGAGTCCTATGCCGCCGATCACACCCGAGCCCAGCCACAGCATCCATATCTGGTGCATGTAAACGCCCAGTGCAGAGATCACCAGACCGCCGCTCCAGCAGAAGGCTGCTACGACACCTGCCTTGCGCGGTCCGGCGTGTTCAAGCCAGCCGCCCCAGATTGCCGCAGAGGAGCCGAGGAATACAAAGAACAAGGTGAACATCCAGCCCAGCATGGAGATCTTCCAGTCGCAGGAGGTCGCGACCATTTGTGCGAAAAACCCCATGTCCGACGGACAAACGACAGGCTGCGTAATACCTATTGCCTTGGACAACGGCAACCAGAACACCGAGAAGCCGTAAGCCATGCCGATGCAAAGATGGATGGCAAGGGCGGCGGGCGGAACCAGCCAGCGATTGAAGCCGGGCTTGGCGATCGTATTTTCTCTGTCTAAAAAACCGGGTGTCGCGGGTGCTGCTGAAGCAAGTGCGTTCGCCATGTGTTCTCCTCAGTCATTTTGAAAAATTCCACCTTGCCAGTACCCAAAGAGTGGTTACTGATGAGGCGGTGCGGATTATCTCTCCAAGATTGAAACTACGGCAATCGATGGGGAGTTGAAAGCGGGAAATAACGAACGACTATTCGTCTTTGGCGAACGAATCGTTCAGGCTATGCGCCTCTGCGAGCAGGGCTTCCAGCATCGGCGGGCGCGGTTCGCGTTGCGGCACGACCAATCCTGTTGCCCACGCCACGGCAGGTTCGGTCAGCGGCAGCACTTGTACACCAGCCGGCGTGCCGATCAGGTCGAGTACGCTGTGCGGGAGGATGGCAGACCAGGAGCCGGAGCAGACATGCGCCAACATGCTGACAATCGAATTCGACTCCAGTGTGGGTCGGACTGGGCAGTCGAGCTGGGCAAAAACGGCATCAATGGTCCGGCGGTTCTGCATGTCGAGAGTGAGCAGGCACAGCGGCACCTGCACGGCCTCGACCCAGGTCACGTTGTCGCGTCCTTCGAAAGGCCCGCCGGAGGGGGTCAGCAAGACGTGGTTTTCATTCCACAACGGAATGGTAAGCAGCTGGCGTGCTGCCAGGCCGGATTCAACATAGACGACGCCTGCATCGAGTTCGAAATCCTGCATTCGCGACAGGATTTCGTTGGTGGAAAGCGATACGACCTCGATTGTTACAAGCGGATGACGGCGCGAGAAAGCGGAAGTGAGGGAAGCGACCACGGTCAGCGCGGTGGGAATCACCCCCAGGCGCAGGTGCCCGCTGAGGCCGTTGCGCAGGCTCGCCAATTCCTGCCGCAGGCCTTCTTCTCCGGCCACCATGCGATGGGCATAGTCGACGACACATCGTCCTTCTGGAGTGAGTCCGGTGAATTGTTTGCCGCGCTCGACCACGGCAACGCCGAGTTCGGCTTCGAGGTCGCTGATCGCTGCTGACAGAGTAGAGGGGGAAATATGACAAGCAAGCGCAGCCCGACCGAAATGTTTTTCGCGGGCGAGGGCGATCAGGTACAGATATTTTCGGGCGATCATCATATGGTGGTTGTCCCCATCTTCGCCGAAAGCAGGGCATACGGCAACACCTTATCCAAGCGAGAAAAGCGATGCAGAGCGGCTATTTGAAATTCGCGTCTGCCGTCAATGCATTACTGCGGATTGCCGGGTTTTCTGCATTGCGATTCCATGAATGGGCCCTGATATTTCAACCAGGTGGGGCCGGGCGAAAGTTGCGCGCACAGGACGGTTCTGTCGGCCCTGTTTATCCATTTGTACCAGGGCGCACCGGAAGCAAACGCCTCAAGGCAGGTGAGGGTAAGCAGAATCAGAACTGCAAATCTTGATTTCACTGGATATGTCCTTGTAATGGCTGGTTGTCGCGCTTCCATATCTCGGATTGTCCCATCCAGGCAAAGCCGACATAGCCCGTGACCTCAAGCGTCTTGCCGTCTTCCGAGAGCCGCATGCGGCATCGATATATCTTCCCTTCATCGGGGTCGAGAACGGTGCCGCCTTCAAAGGTCAGTTTATCCTTGCGCATCATGCCGGACAATATGCCCATCCCGAGGAGCGGTTGATTGTAGAGACTGCCGGTGCAGGCCGAGCAGCGCATTGCAGCGTTCTCGGGTTTATCGGGAAATATTCTTTCTATGTTCCCTGCATAGGTGTTGTCGCTCAGCTTGCTGATGCGTATCAGGGCTTCGACATTTCCCGTGCGATCGTCAAACTCCTGCCACAAACCTTCCAGTTCTCCGCACCACGCAATGGGCGGAATTGCAAACAGCAACATGCACGCAATTGCCGCCTTGAAGTTGAAGGTCATGCCGAGATTTCTCCGGATATCGTTCGGTGAAGTTTACCGCAGCATTCCCCTGTTGCGGATCATGCCTGCCAAACGCCGTATCCCGATTCGCGCAAGTCGATCGCCAACTCCACTTCCATATCGCGCGCCGCGTCGTAAGGCATGGGGTTGTAGACTTCGTAGAGTGCGGGCAGCAAGCGCAACCCGAATTCTTTTGCATAGCGATTGGACTGGATGCCCGCCTTATGTTTGTCGAAGCGCACATCGGGATCCAGTCCCGTCATGCCGACATAGACGCACGGCTTGCCCGTGATGTAGCCGGGATTGGATTTCTTGAAACGGCTTTCGTAAAGAACATCTTTCGACAGCTCAATCACATAGACATGGTAATGATCACGGCGTCCCATGCCAGTTCAAACCAGATCGGTGGAACCCGGATCAGGACAGTTTCAATTGAGCCTTTGATTTCCTGCCCGGGGCTGCCGGTGGAATATATCCGGCTACCCGGCATCGAATCCCCTCGATCTTCTTGCCCTTCACATACCGGGTCGAATGGCAGGACATCACTTCGCCCCGTGCG
>JAJXUF010000239.1 GCA_021783175.1 Pseudomonadota bacterium | reverse complement strand
TTACGGCACGCGCGCCGAGCCGGTTGCCGGGGTTGGGCATGGGATTGAAGAAGGTAAGATTGATCTTTTCCCGTCTTCCTTCGCGGCGCAGTTGGGTATCCAGCCCGAACAGGAACTCGAACATCGGGCCGCCGCGCATGGCAGTTGGTTCGTTCGGGTTGCCCGCAAATCCCAGCGCAATGTTGCCTTGTTTGAGTGCGCCGACTCGCTCGCGAATCTTCTCTGCCGCAGCGATGCCTTCGCAAGGCAGGATGGCATGTTCAATACCCGGCAGCTTTTTGATGAAACGCCCGCCACAGGCAATGATCAGGCCGTCGTTTGCCACCTTGCCTGTTGTCGTCAGTACGGTGCGTCCATTATCTTCCAATCCCGTGGCTTCGCCCGCAACGAATTGGATACGGTTGTCACTGAAGAAACGAGCAAGCGGAACAACCAGGTCCTCCGGTCTACGCTTTCCGGAAGGTATCCAGATCAGACTTGGCAGGAATATCAGTTCCGCCTTAGGTGCGACTATGGTGATCTCGGCTGTGATATCGAGTTGGCGCAACTTTCGCGCCGCAGACAGCGCAGCGAATCCGGTACCGATGATCGTGATTCGTTTCATAACTTATTCCTCTGTTTTGACCCGCCACAAAAAAATGCCTATCGCGGGAATGTTCATGGGGTCGCCGGGTTGAGTCTGGGATGCGTTTCTTCTGCCCGCAAGGCCAGGTAAGTGCCCGATATGCCCAGGATAACGGCGGTGAACCAGAATGCATTCTCGACACTGTTGGTCCATTGTGCGACCACGCCCAGCGCAATCGCGCCGATCGCATAACCCGTATCGCGCCAGTAGCGGTAGGTTCCGAGGGCGGAACTGCGCCAGTTGGGATGGGAAATGTCCGCCAGTGCCGCAATGAGGTTGGGATAGAGCAGCGCCATGCCTATTCCCATGATGGCCGCGCTGATGGTCCATGCAGTAACGCCATGCACAAGGGGAACGGCTGCGATGCCGATGCCGAGCAACCACAACCCCGCGATGATGGGCTTTTTACGTCCTATGGCATCGGACAGCGCCCCGGTCAACAGTTGAGCGGCCCCCCAGACGAGGCCGTAGACGGCCGTGATCCAGCCGATTTGCACGATTCCCAAGCCCTGGTTGTGCAGGTAGACAGGAAACAACACCCATAACAGGGCGTCTGCAATCTTGTTCGCCACGCCTGCCTGACACAGCGCATTCAAGGTCGGGTGCCGGAAGGAAACCAGGGTAAAAACTTCCCAGGTTCCGGGATGTTCCGAAACTCCTGCCGGAAAACGCGGCTTATGCCCGGCATAGTTTCCGTTTGCGTGTTCCTTGCTCTCAACTTTTGCCCAAGGCAGGGTTTCTTTAATAAAAATAATCGCAACCAGCATACCGGTCAGGATTACGGCCAGACCAAAACCGAAAAGCGCATCACGGGGGCCGTAAATGACTGACAGGTAACCTGTCACCAGCCCGCCGATACCTACGGCCGCGTATCCCGCGAATTCGTTGACTCCGGTGGCGAACCCGCGTTGTTCGGCACGGGTGATGTCCACCTTGCTGGTCACCGTCATGCTCCAGGCGAAGCCTTGATTGATGCCGAGAAACATATTGGCAACAACGATCCATCCCCAACTGGGCGCATACAGGATCATGAAAGGGATGGGAAGGGCGGCGGCCCAGCCCAGCAGCAATACCTTCTTACGGCCGATGCGCTCGGACAACCGCCCGGCAACGAAATTCAGGATGCCTTTTACGAAGCCGAATGAGACCACGAATGACATCAGGAAAAGGAATGATCCCTTGGGCACCCCAAAATCCTGGCTCAGCACGGGCAGCACGTTGCGCTCCATGCCAATCACGAGTCCGACGAAGAACACCTGGATGGCCTGTTGGATAAACTGGTGCAAATTGGCCCGGATGCCGCGGATGTAAACCGCTTCCGCTGCCAGGGTATGAGTCTGTCTGGACATGTGTTTGTTCTCTTTATCCGGCAATATTGGCCGCAACCATCTTGTCCATCTCCGCCGGACGAGGTGGGATTTCCTTGGTCAAATATTCGACAAAAGCTTCTTTACCCATGGATAACCCCGGATTCCAGCGCTTCTCGAAACCGATGGTCGAGCTCGGTTTTCCGGACAATCCCGCACCGCAGACGCTACCGGCCTGGTGGCCGGGGAACAGCTCAACCTCTGGGGATAGATGTAGCAGCTTGGTATGAATGCTGTCGTAGAGTTGGGCTGCCATCTCCTTCTCGCGTCCCAGCAGATCAGGTCGTCCGATGGAGCCGACAAACAATGTGTCGCCGGTGACGACAAACCAGGGCAATTCGCCTCGGCGCATGTCCGTCACCAGCAGGCAAACGCTGTCTGGCGTGTGGCCGGGTGTATGCAGCACTTCGACATTGACATTGCCCAAATTGAGCGACTGGCCGTCAGTCAACGGCTCAAACTCGAACTTGACGAGACCCTTATCTGACTCATGCAGGCAATAGGGCGCACCGATCATCTGTGCAAGCTTCCTGCCGCCTGAATAATGGTCTGCATGGACGTGGGTGTCGATCACGTAATTGATGGTGACGTTGGCCTTTTTTGCTTCCTCGATGAACCATTCCTCGTCACCCGCAACCACGTCCACAGCCATGGACTTGCCCTTAGTCCCGCAACCGAAGAAGTAAGACAGTGAAGACTCTTTTGTTGCCAGTTGTTTGAAAAACATCGTGCTCCTCCTCTCCCTGAAATTAAAATACCAAGACCTTGTCCGCCCACACCGTCCATTCGGCCAATTCCGCCAAGGTGCTACGGTGTGTCTTGTCAGCGATATCGTTGTCGCTCATGCCGCGCGCATCCATGCAGGTACCGCAGATGCCAACTTCTCCGCCATGCCGGATTACGTTACCGAGCATCGTCTCAACGTTGTAGAAACCTGCGGGTACTTTCTGGCTGCGATGTGAGGCTGAAGCTGCATCACCAATCAGAAAGACACGCACCGTATTGCCTTCCAGCCTGGAAACAGCGCCCGCCAGACGCAGGCCGTTGTAGGTGCGTTCGCTGCCGTATGGGGCATCGTTGAGGATATAAAGGTGATTCATGTCGAACTCCTTAGCTAAGTTATCATTCCAGTAAATGCTGGAATGATTGAACCATGCATTGCGCAACGATGTCAATGTGATTTAAAGTGGCGAACATATATTCTAAATATAGATGGATTGACGAGATGAAAGATGGGCGCAAGATCAAAGACCTGCTTTACGAGCAGGTGTCACGGATAGGCAAGGTCTTTTCCAGTCCCAAACGGCTGGAGTTGATTGATTTGCTATGCCAGGGTGAGAAAACGGTAGAGACCTTGGCGCGGGAGGCTTCAATTAGTTTGAAGCTGGCCAGTTCACATTTGCGCGAGTTGCGTATGGCGCATCTGGTGGAAACCGAGCGACAAGGTAAGAACATTTACTACCGCCTCGCCGACAAAGCGGTGGCCGATCTGTGGGTCCAGGTTCATACCTTGGCGGAAGAACGTCTAATCGATTTGCAGTTGGCATTGCAGAAGATCGCCACTCTGCCGGATGATCTGATACCCAGTGACCGTGAAAGCCTGATCAAGGCTGCGCGTAAGGGTGAAATCGTGGTTCTCGATGTGAGGCCGACAGAGGAGTATCTGAATGCGCATCTACCGTTCGCCCGCTCAATTCCTCTTGAAGAACTGCGCAAACGGTTAGCAGAGCTACCTAAGGATCGTTCCATTGTTGCTTACTGCCGTGGCCCTTATTGCCTGATGGCGGTGGATGCTGTCGAACTGCTCAAGAAGGAGGGATATTCAGCGATTCACTTGCGGGAAGGTGTTGCCGAGTGGGCGGCAGTCAAGTAGCTCGCTATCCGACAATATCCTTAGGAACGCTTATTAAGCGTGTATAGACATTCAATGGCGTAGATGTATAGATGAATACATCTTTTATTCGGCACGATTCAGGTAAGGCTAAAAGATGATGTGCCCAAATACAAAGCGAACAGATTATCTGCCCCAAGAGCTGCATGTTGGGCCTGAGGATATTGCGCAACGTAAAAGATTCCTGGAATTCTCTGATGCCGACATTGAATTGCTGAGTGAGATTCACAAGTATCTGGAGGATAAGTCAATTGATGAATTCTTTATCGATTCGTTTTA
>JAJXUF010000238.1 GCA_021783175.1 Pseudomonadota bacterium | reverse complement strand
TGAAACCGGCAAAGATGCGCTCTGATACGGGAGAAATTTGATGCGTAACTATTTCACAATAAAGAAGCTCTTGGGCGCCGTGCTCGCGGCGTTTCTTGTCGCGGCCCCGATGTTATCGGTTGCCGACGAGGGTTCGGCACCAGCACCTGCTCCGGCGGCGACCGCACCTGCCACTGCACCCGCGGTGGCCCCGGCGGCAGCAGCACCTGCCCCAACCGAGGCCGTCACTTCGGATCCCAATTCCAAGATCAATCCCGGCGACACCGCCTGGATGCTGACTTCCATGGCATTGGTGCTGATGATGACCGTACCTGGCCTGGCGCTGTTCTACGGCGGCATGGTCCGGTCGAAAAACATCCTGGCTACGCTGGCGCACAGCTTCGCGACAACCTGCCTGGTTACCGTGCTGTGGTACATCGTCTCCTACAGTCTGTCATTTACTGACGGAAACTGGTTTATAGGAGACCTCAGCCGGTTGTTCCTGCATGGCATGGACAAGAACACGGTCTCCGATCTGTCGGCCGCTGTACCTGAATCGGTGTACATGGCGTTCCAGATGACCTTTGCAATCATCACGCCAGCGCTGATCTCGGGTTCGTTTGCCGAGCGCATCAAATTCTCCGCCGTGCTTTGGTTTATGGGCCTTTGGCTGCTCTTCGTCTACTCCCCGGTCGCGCACTGGGTCTGGTCGGCGAATGGCTGGCTTGCCAAGGCGGGTGCCCTCGACTTTGCCGGCGGCACCGTGGTGCACTTGAACGCCGGTGTCGCTGGTCTGGTCACCGCGCTCGTCATCGGCAAGCGTGTTGGCTACAAGAAGGAACCCATGGCCCCGCATAATCTGGTATGGACCGTTATCGGCGCCTCGCTGCTTTGGGTCGGCTGGTTCGGCTTCAACGCGGGAAGCGCGGTCTCCTCAGGCGGACGCGCGGGTATGGCAATGGCGACCACACAGATCGCAACCGCCACCGCCGCCATGGCGTGGATGTTTGCAGAGTGGATGGCGCGCGGCAAACCCAGTGTACTGGGCATGGCCTCCGGCGCTGTCGCGGGCTTGGTCGCCATCACTCCGGCCTCGGGCTTTGTCGATCCGACAGGCGCCTTCTTCATCGGCATCGCCGGTGGCGTAGTGTGCTTCTGGACGGCCACCTACCTCAAGAACATGATCGGCTACGACGATGCGCTGGATGCCTTTGGTGTACACGCAGTCGGGGGCGCGCTCGGCGCCATTCTTACCGGCGTGTTCGCCGTCAAGGCGATCGGCGGCACTGCGGGTGCGCTTGAAGGAAACACCCACCAGCTGGTTCTTCAGTTCATGGATGTCGGCGCGGTGTTGGTCTACGACGTCGTCGTAACCTTCATTATCCTGAAGGTCGTCGACATGATCGTCGGTCTGCGTCCGAGCGAAGAGCAGGAACGCGAAGGCCTGGATATCACACAACACGGCGAGAAGGCGTACAACTAATACGACCCCTGCCCAAAAAAATGAGGTTGTAATTGCGGGCGCTTCGGCGCCCGCCTTTTTTTACTGCGTCCCGCCCGCAGCGCTCGGCGGCTGACCCAATGGCTTGTCATTAACCAGCCACTGCCCCTGATGGGCGGCCACTGTCAACGTGAAATCACCGCCATCCGGCACGAGGTGCATACCCGTAATGACCTTGTTCATGTAGGTTGGCAAGGCCGCGCTGGTAATCGCCGAAACCTTGTCAGGTGTCAGCTTTTCGACCTCATCCGGCGTAAGCTCGCCTTGTGCCTGGTAAGTCGCCAACTGGCGCTGAATGTCCTGACTCGCAAGCGTTGCGACTGCAGCCCGCGGAACGAACAGGCTGGCTTTGCCCTCGATCGCCTGCATCAGACCGGAAAGGTTGTTCGGCGTCGGGAGGTTGCTTCCGTCAAGTACAAACTTTCCCTTCCCCGTGATCTCGCTACCGCCGACATTGACCGACAGTTTAGTGAGGTCGAGCTCGGGTGATTTACGCGCCAAGGACGCGAGCAGCTTGGCAAACGCGTCAGCTGCCGCCGGCCCAAACTTGTCGGGCGGAAGCCTTCTGTTGTACAGAATCTGCGTATCCCGCTGATAACCAAGCAGGCTCTTGGTGTCAAGCTTGCTCAGCTGCATGGTAAATCGCCCTGGGCCGATCTGGCCGCCCTGTTTGCTGCCCACACCATCTTTCAAGCTACGCGCAGAAAGAGAAAAAACCAGCGTTTGGCTGCCCGCGCTTTCGCGGCTCGACGTTGCAAGGTGCACGCCTTCAATTGTGGTGGGGCTGGCCGAGCCCTTGACTGCGATGCGCGCAATAGAGATGTCATATCCCCCAACCCCCAACCCGGACGGGCTTGGCAGCCGATTCCAGCTGATATTGGTCTGTCTCACGTCGAGCGCGCCGGTCGGGCTTGCCACTTGCACTTCCGGAAGTGTGACACTGCCTTCGATAGTTTGCTGATCTGCGCTGACGCTGATCTTGCCACTGCCTTCCAGCCAGGAGAGGCCACCGGGCGGCGGCTCCCGATAGGCGGGAATTTGAATATCGGTATTGCTGTTACCGGCCAGAAAGATCATCGTGTTCGCCTTGATTCCGGACAACTTGGCCAGCGCGCGCGCATTTCCGGTGAGCACACTGTCCACAATGGCCATTCCAGGCATGAATTTCAGCGACCATAGGCCGGGAAAAGGGCCGTTTTGAATGCGGCTGGTTATCGAAAGGCCGCCCGGAAAACCAGGGAGTGACAAAGTTACATCCGCGGTCGAGCTCAGCCACCCGCGGTCAAAGGACGAATTCGCAATTGTAATCTGTCCGTTTTTGGCAAAGGCCTGCAGCGCACCGTTGTAGGCTTCCTCCGCCTGTTTGCCGAACCAGTAGGCTCCGGCGCCGACCGCCGCAATCACCACGATGAGCAATGCGACTACGATAACGGCAACTTTCTTCACTGCGACCTCCCTTCTCTAATATATCCGCCTCACCGAAATCATAGAACCTGGGACATAGCCTTTCCAGCCCACCTGCCCACGCGCGGTCGGCCCCCTGCGGCGTTAATTCACGATATATCTACTGCTAAAGCGACTTGTGTGCCCCGTCGCAAAACGGCTTATTGGAGGAATGCTTGCATCCGCATAAGCTGACGCTTTTCGTGGTGCCCACGTCGAACTTTATCGGCGTGAGACCGGTGCCCTTGTGCGATCCATCGCAAAAAGGTTGGGTCTTGGACCGTCCGCACGCACACCACCAGTATGTGCCGGGCGTCAGTTCAAGGGTGTAGGGAGCCTTCTGTGCGATTAGCGGATCAGACATGTTAGTTTTCTTACGTTGGGTTTTGGATTGGTAGCAACAGGGCAACGTTATACCGTGATCGTGCGGGACATTCAATCTTGGCAGCACCGCGCCGCACTCACAGCAATGCCTGATACAGGAACTCTGGCGACGCCATGGCCGCCGTGTGAATGCCCAGGTTGTAGTAGCGCGTGGCAAACTCCTTGGACGCCACCGCTTCGTCTCGATACCCGGATAGCGAGGAATCTTTGCAGGCCAGGGTGGCGCTCCACCAGCCGGAAGGATAAGTGCATTGGGGAAAGTGGATCGAAGCGACATCCAGAAATCCGGCTGCGCGCAATGCGTCATGCATACTCCTGATAAGTGCCGGATGAAACAGCGGCGATTCGCTTTGTCCGACGACGATCCCATGACTGCCCAGCGCGCGAAAGCAATTGCGATAGAACTCCTCGGAAAACAGCCCGGCTGCGGGCCCTACCGGATCGGTCGAGTCGACAATGATCACGTCGTAACTCGCCTCCCGGGCTTCGGCGACCCATTTTATTCCGTCCTCAAAGAGCAGGCGCGCCCGTGCGTCGCCGTTCGAGGCGCAAAGTTCCGGGAAGAACCTCTCGGCAACTCTGGTGACACGTTCATCGAGTTCAACCTGCTCAGCCGACACGACACCAGGGTGCTTGAGTACTTCGCGTAAGGTGCCGCAGTCTCCGCCTCCAATTATCAACACCTTGCGTGGGCAGGGGTGGGCAAAAAGCGCGGGGTGCGACATCATTTCATGGTAGATGAAGTTGTCGCGGTCGGTCACCATGACCAGGCCGTCGAGAGTCATAAGCGTACCGAAAGTCTCAGTTTCGTAAATCTCGATGCGCTGGTATGGGGACTGCTCGTCGTGCACCTTTTGCCGCAATATCGGA